>CADAAS010000102.1 GCA_902785885.1 Pseudoselenomonas ruminantium | reverse complement strand
GGAACATGAGGAGGATTTGAAAATGGAAACGAAACGCAACCATGTATTGAATGATGAACAGCTTGACACGGTGGCAGGCGGCTGCCGTCTGGAAAGACTTGAGCTTGAGAATGTGATGAACTATGACCCCGATTTCAAAAACTATCTGAAACGATACGGCAGTAACGGAGATTCAGCAGCGCAGAATTATCTTGCGGATAAGTTGGGCATCCACAGCCGGCTCAACGGAGAGATAACTACGGTAAAGGGATTTTTGAATCGTAAGGCAGAGTATTGGGATGACAAGGGCAGGAAATACACCCATAAAGAGGTAAAAGCGCTGCTGCGGATAAAAGTAGGGCTGGATGTGTAAGCAAACGAATATGGAGGGAAATAAAATGGAAAGCAAAATGATGACGATGGAACAGATGGACCAGGTAGCTGGTGGACATCAGGAGGAAATCGATGTATTGGGTGAAGCATTCGGCATTCCCACAGACTCCAAGACAAGATGGGGTGCCAAAAAAGATGTTGAAAAAATTGCCAAACGCCTGAATGATGAATTTGGGATAACCGCCGTAATGCACGGAGGCCATGATACATATTTCGGCGATCAGGAAAAAAATTATTATATCAATAAAAAAACCGGCAAATCAATGACACATTTGGAAGTCATGAAGCTTGTCCGTCAGAAATATCCGCGTAAGTAATTGATAGGGAGGATACGATCATGGAAATGAATGCAATGACGATAGATCAGCTGGAGCAGGTAGCCGGCGGCAACTATGGAGAATACGACGAAATCGCCAGTCTGATTCAGTCTATAGAACAAAAAAAGCATCCGGGCAACCCGGTAGAAAAGTTGAGCGCCAAGGATTTGAAGACCTGGCTGCAGACGAATTGCAACGTAACCGCAAATTTCAAAATCCTCATTGACCAGCCCCTTCTCCGTAAATTTGAACTCGTCAACTCTGCATCCGAATACACGGTCAACGGCCGTGTCGTCAGCCATAATCAGGTACTCAAGATGGTCCGGGAAAAATTAAAATAACAAAATGATGATGAGCAGACACAAAACGGGAAGCCCCTGTTCTCCTTAAGGAGAACAGGGGCTTCCCGTTTTTGCATATCAGCTGTATTTTTTCCGAAACGTCCGCCGCGTCCAGAAGAACGCAATAGCCAAGGGGATGCACGAGCCTGCCCAGGCCATGGGGTTGGCGACGCAGGCGCCGAAGTAGCCCCAGATTTCGCAGAGGAAAATCGCGGCCCCGGCACGCATGAGCAGCTCCATGATGCCTGCAATGGTGGGCACGACGCTTTGGCCAAGCCCCTGCAGGGTATAGCGGAAGATGAACAGCAGCGCCAGTATCCAGTAGTTCACGCCGTTGACAATGAGGTACATATGCCCCATGTCCACGACTTCCTGCTGGCCCTCGCCGACAAAGAGTTCCATGATGAAGGGGCCGGAGGTAATCAGCACGACTGCCGCAAGAATGCTGAAGCCCACGGACATATAGCTGCACTTTTTCACGCCCTCGGCAATGCGGTCGTATTTCTGTGCGCCGTAGTTCTGCGCGGTATAGGCCGCCATGGCAAGGCCAAAGGACATCATGGGCATCAGCGCGATGGAGTCGACCTTCTGCGCCGCGGCATAGGCCGCCACGGCTGTCGGGCCGAGGTTATTGAGCGCCACCTGCAGGATAACCGCACCGATGGCGATAATCGAGGACTGGAAGCCCATGGGCAGCCCCAGTTTCAAATGCGCCTTCAGCACCGGCCAGCTCATCTGCCAGTCCTCGCGGTACGTGCGGAGCACCGGCACTTTTTTGCAGATGTACAGGTAGCAAATCACATTGCCCAAAAACTGCGCCACGATGGTCGCGAGCGCCGCACCGGGAATGCCCCAGCCCAAAACGAGAATGGCAATCGGCTCCAGGATGATGTTGATGATGAGCGCCGTTGCCAGAATCACGGTCGGCATCCGGCTGTCGCCCAGCGCGCGCAGGAGGTTGGTCTGCGTCTGCAGGCAGACGAACATCACAATCCCGCCGAACACAATGCTGATGAAGCTGTACGCCCCCTCCAAAATCTCCGGCGGCGTCTGCATCCAAACCAGGAGCTGGCGGCAGAGCGAAACGCCCACGATGGTCAGCACTACGGCCTCCAAAAAGGAAAGCACGGCACAAGTGGCCGCGCTCTGCCGCACGCCGGCGTAATCCTTGGCGCCATACCGCTGGCCCGTGTAAATGGTAATCCCCGTGGAAAAGCCAATCACAAAGCCGAGCATCAAAAACATCAAACTGCCGGTACAGCCAACCGCCGCCAGCGCCTCTACGCCCAAAAAACGCCCCACAATCAAAGTGTCCACGAAAGCGTACAGCTGCTGAAAGATGTTGCCCGCAATCAGCGGCAGCGTAAACATCAGAATCAGCCTTGCGGGGCTGCCTTCGGTTAAATTTTTCGTCATTCAAGGTACCTCGTAACAAACGCCCGCAGAACCTCCTGCAGCACAATCACATTATCGTCCAGCGCGTCGGTACTGGGCTTTAGCTTATTGTAATGGAAATCATGCCGCAGATTGGTGCGGTAATCGGCAGGATAGGCCGTAACCTCCACGCCACACTTGGCAAAGTTCAGCACGGAACGGCGCATATGGAAGGCCGAGGTCACGAGGACAGGCTTTTCCAGCCCATGCTGCCGCATAAGTTCCGTGGAAAACTGCGCATTCTGCGTGGTGTTGATGCTTTTGCCCTCCACGATAATCTTGTCCTCGGGCACGCCCAAATCCTTTAGGATTCGGCTCGCAATCACCGCTTCCTGACCGCTGTCGCTATAGACCTGGCCACCCGAGAGGATGATGGGCACATCGAGCTTTTTCTGCAGGCGGACGGCCGTCAACAGGCGATTGGCGGGCGAAGAACAAAGCGTTCCCTGCCCGCTCACATCCGGTGTATCGGGAAACGCCCCGCCGCCGAGCATAATCACGCAGTCCCCCTGCGGATTTTCCGGCGGCTGGTACGCGCCTTCCAAAGCCCCCATCAGCCGCTCGGATACCAGATGGGTACACAGGAGATAAAACACAAACACCAAAGCTGCAAGCATAGCCGCCAGCCTCTTTTCCTTTTTGCGATACAGCCGCCAGGCCACAAACCAAAACGCGAGGAAAAATATCCCCGGCGGCAGTACCCAGGCGGCGCCAAATTTCAATAAATAAACCATTTTAATCGTTTCACCCTTATGTTATAATATCATTCAGACAGTTGATGAGCCGGCTTTCCCCTAACGGGGAGGTGAGAGCCATGACGCGATATGAAAAACTATCCTTATTCTTTGCCTTTCTGACGCTGATTGTCTCTATCCTTGGATTGCTAAAGTAATTTAGCGTGAAAAAAGCCGCCCACGCGGTACGAGGCGACCTTTCTCCAAATTCACTTAATAAATACTAGGGAGAGTCGACGCTACCACACATCAACTGTCCTTTTGTTATGCTCAATTATACCGCAAATTTTAGCTTGTTGCAAGCAGGCAAAAAACCGCCACATTTCCATGCAGCGGCGTTTGCTATCCTTGCGCTATTCCGGTCAGGACAGCATATTGTATGCTGCGCCCCGGCTGTGATTGTTGAGTGTCCCCAGCATTTGCTGGCTGAAGTTCTGCAGGCCCTGCTTCACGGCGAAAAGGGCCATCTGGCTCTGCGCGTTGGCGCTGGCATTGTTCACCGATTCTGCGGCAATATCCGCATCATCGCTGGTCGAGAGTGCCGACTGGAGGTTTTCCTCCATCGTCGTGTAGTTGGCCGTCTGGTACTCCATGCCCTGCTGTGCCGCACCGATGTTCGTGGCCTGGTCAAGCGCCTTGTTGAGCGCCGCATCCACCGTGTCGAGTGCCTGCGTGAGCCCCGATACCGAACCATTGGCCTCCTGCAGATTGATGTTGCTGTTGCCCTGGCTGTCGGTAAGGCCCAGCCCCTTCGTGCTCATATCGCCCAAAGAAACATTGTCATAACCATCAATCCCCGCCACCGTCACGGTCTGGCTGCCATCAAGGAGCTTTTGCCCGTTGTATTCAACCTGCGCGTTGGTGTTAATCTGGGAAAGGGCCTGATTCACCGATTCCTGCAAAGCAGCGACATCCGTCGTGCCATTGGTGCCATTAGCCGCATTGAGCAGCGTTTCCTTAAGCGAGGACAGCGAACTTATCGTATTGCTCACCGCACCATTTGCCACGTTCAGCATGGAATTGGCCGTCTGCGTATTGGCTGTAGACTGACGGATACCTCCCAAATTGTACTGCATTTTTTGCGCAATCGCATAATCGGACGCGCCAGATGCCGCATTGGGATGCTTGGAACCGGTCGCAATCCGCTGAATGCTTTGGGATTGCAACGATTGGGCACGATTCAGCTGGTTAAGCGAACTATTGATACCGCTGATGCTCATAAAAACCTCTCCTTTCTTCCGTTATTTTTGAAGAAAAATCCCATATCCTTACTACGAATCGTTCATCTTAAAAACATATACACTTCTATAGGTATATTATACCCCCGAAAACCATTGGGCGCAATAAAAAATTAGGAAAAAAGCCCCTAATCCATCCCCGGCAGGATAAACAATTGTCCATCGCGAATATAAGCAAAAACGAATGCCGTTTTTACGATTCAGGAGGTGACATGATGAAAAAAACAGCTTACTGGAAAAAAAATGACTTATCCTGGTTATTCCTATTATCCATCTTCATGAACGGCTTTGAGACGGGCGGCTATCAGGCGGCGCTGCTCTATGTCGGGCAGGAGTTTGACCTGTCCATCGGCCAGCAGGGGATGCTTGCCGCCGTGCAGCTCTTTGCCACCATGATTGCGCCGCTGCTGCTCGGCCCGCTGGCCGACAAGATTGGCAAGAAAATCATGCTCGTCTTCTTTACCGCCGCCCGCACCTTGTCGGCAGCGATTATCCTGCTCGCCACCAATTCACTGATTTTTGCCTTGGGGATTTTCGTGCTGGGCTTTGCCTGCAGCATCGTGCAGTATGTGGCCATTGCCGGCATGCAGGACGCCTATCCCCAAACCCGCAATGCGCGCATGGGCTATATCACCGCGATGTTTGCCCTCGGCGCCGTCATCGCACCGCTTGTGGTCGGTGCCTCCCTCGAGACCCCGTGGGGCTGGCGGGGCTTCTTCGTCCTGAGCGCTCTTGTCTTCCTCCTGCTGACCATCGGCCTTTCTAAAGCCGACTTCAGCCCGCGTGAAGAAACTTCGCCTGAAGAACTTGCCCAAAACGACGACAGAATGTACTTCAAAGGCGTGGCGCTTCTCTGCGCCATCATGTTCATCTATGTGGGCGTGGAAAACGGCTTCTGCTTCTTCCTGAACAGCTTTATGGCCGACACCATCCATTCGGGCCGCGGCTATCTGGCGCTTTCGCTGTTCTGGCTGGCCATGATTCCCTCGCGCTTCCTCTGCGGCTGCTTTGCCCAGTATCGCAGCCGCCTTATCTACATCGCCCCATTGGGTGCAGCCATCATGCTCGCCCTGCTGACCTGCCTGACACAGGAAATCCTCGTCTTTGCCGCTGTATTCGTCTTTGGCTTCTTCTGCGGCGCCGTCTACCCCAACGTGCTGACCTATGTGGCCGACTTCGCCGGCGGGCGCACCGCCACCGTCACCGCCGCCATCACCGTAGCCACGGGCATTGGCGCCACGGTAATCTCCGCCTCCTTCGGCTTCCTCCACGAACACTTTGGCTTCACCGGCGCCTTCCTCATCCTCGCCGCCCTGCTCGCCCTCGATATCCTGATTGCGGCCATGGTGCCGCGGCTAAAAAGATAATGGCCGTCCATAAAAGGAAGGAAGCAAACAGGCAGAGAACACTTCGGATGAAAAATTCTATACTCACTTAAGCTACAGCCTGTTTTTGTCGATATAGCAATTGTAGAGTCATTTGTAACGTGTGTAAGGAGGTAATTGTATGAGAAGGTATTTTTCATTGCTTGCTGCATTGTTGCTCATGCTGACAGGTACGGTGTGTTTTGCGGCAAGCTCGGCCAGTGGCAGTACCAATGCTTCCAATGCCGTGCGTATTCATGTGCAAGGGCCGAATAATTCGAAGCTGAGTTATTCTAAGATGCCTGCGTTCATCCTTACATTTAAGGACAGCAAAGGGAAGCCTGCAAATGGAGAGATGATATTTGTCGATCGTTCAAATGGTCATGTCCTTTCGGCGCGCAGTGTCTATGGAAAGACTAATTTTGTTCCACCGAAGGAAAAACGCGACTATATCGTTGTTTTCAAGCCAAAAGCAAAAAATCAGGTCATCTATTGGTCAGTAAAAAATAATACTTCCGCAGTTGGTAATCGTTATTTTTATGAACTGTATCCGACTAAGTATCGCATTGCCAGTGTCGGCTAAACCATACGAGGGGATTCGTTGGTTTTTCTGTACGGACAAAAAGCAAACCGGCCTTAATGGCCGGTTTTTGCTGTTTATTCCCGTTTTTCAAGAGTTTTTTCAAGGTTTCAGATTCTTGATGATATCCAAGCCATTCCCGGTTTCGCCCATATCCATCGGTTTATTTGCCACTTCCGCATGGACATTATCGGCACAGCCCCCCCGCTGAGGAGGTTTTTTCCGGAAAGGATAATGAAGTGTTCCTCCCGTTACGCCGTCCATTTCCATTTCATCTAGCTTATTCTTCTTCATCTCATCCATTTTGTTTTCCTCCTCACCGATTTGACCGTTGTTATCCTGCTGTCTGTTCTTTATATCCCTGAAGCAGGGAAAGTGTTATGTTTTTTTTTGCAAAAAATTTTCCCTATACCAGACGAATTAAGCCCGTGGGGCTGGTGGTGTTTTCCGCAGCGTTTGACAAGCCTGTCTCAGCGAAGGAAAATACTACCAGCTCCCGCGGGCGCCTTTATTCCCCGCTGTTTTACTAAAAGCGCGCCTTCACGCGGGATAAAACCTCTTGATGGGACAGGGCCTTTCCGGTCTTCATATCCGTATATTCGGCAGGAACGCCTTTGGTAAAGGGATTAGCAGTGAATGCCTACCTTGCGCCATACGGCCTCGAGATTGGCCGTAGAACCCTCCCAGCTGTATATGGTATCGAGTCTATCGTATTTGTATTCCGTCAGTTTGAGACCTCTGAGAAAATCGAAATCCCCAGCCACTTCATTGATAGATCCACCGGCTACCATTTCCAGCTGCTCATTTTCCATTAACTGTTCCTCGAATGATTAGTGGTTAAAGTTTTCATGTGGTATGTAAATTTTACCACAAAAGGCGGGCCGCCGACTATTTCTAGTCAGCGGTCCGCCTTTGTTATGGGAGATGTGTTATTTCACAGCCCCCCAGCTTGGATTCATTTACTTATCCACCGTAGGCAATGCGATCACATGCGACGCAAAAGTTATAGTTAATACCAGTCGCGCTATGAAAACCACCAGCACCGCCACTGTAGAGATATTCACCAGTAGAGGGAATATATCTTGCATTCATATATCGATAGCTTTTGCCGTTAGCCCAATGAACCGTTGCTTCGGAATTTCTGCCACCACCCATATAACCATAAGCTTTGACAGAATCCGCATCAATATATGCATCACAACCTTGTTCAGCATCGTAGCCGATATAGTAGTCTGACCGAGCCTCAGCCGTGTTGCCGTCAAACATAATGGCTTGTCCAACAAAAACAGATAACAACATAACAACGAACATAATAGATTTTCTCATTTTTATGCCTCCTAAAGCTTTTCTAATGTAATTCTAATCTTTTGTAATGCAGTTGTCAATCCCGGCGTATTAGAGCAAAGTATAGAATCAGAGTCGAACATTGTTTTAGAGTGTATTTTTATTAAAGAAAAATTAGAAAAACCTTGTTTTTTTCTATATAAGGAGTATACTTTTATACAGTTGTTTGAAATTGGAGGAATCTTACTATGAAGAAACTATTTTTACTATCTATGCTGGTACTCAGTATTTTTCTAGGTCAGGCTGTTACTGAGCCCACCACGACTTTCGCAGCGGATTGCTATGCCGGTGCAGATGAACATGGCAATGTCTTTTGGGTTGATAGCGATAGTATCGAAGTTCACTGCATGGATATTCGTTGCAGAATTGTCATGACAACGCCAAACGGACGGAGACTTGACACTGATTACTATCATTTCCGAAGAGAAAAGGGGACGGATAACTGGTATTATACGAATAAGCAATTTAGCAACTGGACATCAGTTCGTTTTGACCTTGCGCCGCAGGTGATTTTGAATTATGTTCGCAGTAGATGCGAGCAGTAAAATATAGGTCGCTGGCATAATGTACTAGAAGATAAAAATGCAAACGACATATTATACGACCGCTTTTCTTATGGCAAAAAAACTTACACACTTATCTTGACAAACTCCTTGACAAACTCTTATACGTTGTTTTGCAATACATTTAGGTTCAAAAGCAATTTCTATAAAACAAAAGACCTCAGCTTAAGAAAGCGAGACTTTCCAGGCTGGGGAGGCTGTCCCAAATTCTGTGTAAACTCCCTGTAGCAATGTAAAACAGGTATAGTATATTTTTTTCTTTCTATATCGAAGTATAGAAATCCTTTGTCTG
>CADAAS010000101.1 GCA_902785885.1 Pseudoselenomonas ruminantium | reverse complement strand
TCGAATGCCATCAGCTTTGATACGGGCAAAGCCTATATCGACCCGGAAAAGTGCATGGGCTGCGGTCGCTGCATTGGCGCCTGCGGTTTCTCCGCTATACGCAATGAGCAGTGGGATGCAGGCGATTTGCTCGACAAGAAGATGGCAGAGTATACGCAGGCTGTGGTGCAGGACAGGCCGTGTTTCCATATCAACCTGGCGATGGATATTTCGCCGAACTGCGACTGCCATGGGGAAAATGATGCACCCATCCTGCCGGATATCGGGATGTTTGCGTCCTTTGACCCGGTGGCCATCGACCAGGCCAGTGCCGATGCCTGCCAAAAGGCAACGCCTGTCCGCGACAGCCAGTTAGGCGACAACCTGGCCAAGGAGGATTGGCATCATCACCATGATGTGTTTATGGACAACAATCCGAATGTGCATTGGAAGGAAACGCTGGAACATGCAGAGAAAATCGGCATGGGTACGCGCGAATATGAACTGGTGACGCTGAAATGAAAAAAGATGAACTTCGCCGATTGCAAAAAATTGTCGAAGTCCTGCGTTCGGAGAAGGGCTGTCCCTGGGACAGGGAACAGACCCATGAAAGCCTGAAGCCGGCCTGCATTGAGGAAGCCGCTGAAGTTTTGGCGGGCATAGATATCCTAAGTGCTACGGGCAAGGCGGAAAATCTCAAAGAGGAATTGGGCGACCTGCTGCTGCAGGTCGTCTTTCATGCCCGGCTGGCAGAAGAAGCAGGACTGTTTAATTTAGATGATGTGGCCAAGGCGGTCAGCGATAAGATGGAACGGCGGCACCCGCATGTGTTTGCGGGGGCAGATGCAAAATCCGTTGACTGGGAAGCGATTAAAAAGGGCGAAAAGGCTGGACGGGAGTGGGAGGAAGAGTACCTGCCCGGGGCGTTCTCGCAGGCAGAAGCATTGATTGCAAAGGCTAGGGAACGCAAAGGCTTACATTGAGGTATTAAGACGCCCGTCGGCTGATCATACTTTTCCTTCGCCATAGACAGGCTTGTCAAAAGCTGCGGAAAAGCATAATCAGCCGCCGGGCTGCTTTCGTATATTCCTTACATCCGTTTATTAAGCCGCCGTGGGTATGGATAATATTTTTCCTGCGCTGAGACAAGCTTGTCTAAGCAGACGAAAGTTATTCCCTCCCCTGCCTGCCGTCTAGTGGCTCGAAATAATCTTAACAAGTATACATTAATTGTGCATTGCAAAAGTCTGAAAATATATGCTATACTGATAATAACTATCTATGTCCTGTTGGGGGCGTTGAAAAGGATTTCGTTTGTATCACAGGAGGAGATTGTCATGTCGAATAACATTAGTACGAATTTTGCGGCCTCGTTTTATCAGAATATGGGGCAGGTGGGGAAGAAAGGGCAGGCTGCTCAGAAGAAGGAGCAGGCACAGGAGCCGTTTTCCCCGTATATGCCGGATACGCAGGTGGAGTTGTCGGCTGATGGGCTGGCGTTAGCAGGGCAGCAGAAGGCTGGCGGTACGCAGCTTTCGCAGAGGGCGCAGGATTTGTTTGCCAAGCTGCAGGAGAAGTATGGGGATTATGATTTCTTCGTGGCCGAAAATCAGGAGGACATGAAGAATTATATGGATAAGGGTACCAAGCAGTATTCGGTGGTCTTTACCAAGGAAGAACTGGAGCATATGGCCAGTGATGATGAATATGCGGAGAAGGTTATTGGGCAGATGGAATCGGCCATTGATATGGCCAAGCGCCTTGAGGACAGTGGCAAGCTTGGGGAAGGTGTCCACTTTAAGCAGGTGGCGATTACCTTTGACGACGAGGGAAATATGAAGCTCTTTGCCCAGCTGGAAAAGATGAATGCCGAGCAGCAGGAACGGCGGGAAGAAGCAAAGGAAAAGGAGAAAGCCGCCAAGGAGGCAGAGGAGAAGGAAAAGGAAGAGGCGAAGCTGCCGCCGCGCAATATTGTGGAGATTGAGGCGAGCTCGGAGGAGGAGTTGTTGGAGAAGATTTTGGGGATTAAGTGGTAACATCGTATGCTAAGGCGCCCGCCCTGCGGGTAATGGCTTTCCTTCGCTGAGACAGGCTTGTCAAACGCTACGGAAAAACATCACCGGTCCGGCGGGCTTTGTTCATGTTGTATGAGTAAATAGCTTCCCTTCGTTGAGACAGGCTTGTCAAACGCTGCGGAAAACCATTACTCGCAGGGCGGGCTTTGTTCGTATTAGCGGGCTTGGCATATATTGGAGGAAAATGATTTAATTTTATGTTAAGGAAACTTCATTGACTAGCGGGAGTCGGTGTAGTATTATGGTTTGGTGGTGACCTTTAAATAGCGTTTATGGAGGGACGTTTTTGGCCGATATGATTTTACGCAAGGTTCGTGAAGAACTTTTTGATTGGCGATTTATAAAATTTGTGCTGGTGGGGATAATTAATACATTTTCCTGCTCATTCTTTGCGTGGCTGTGCCTGGATATCGTTTTGGATGCCAACATCGCTTTTGTAATTGGGTACTTTGCCAGTAATGTGATGGCCTATATTATGAATGGCGTATGGATTTTTCCGAGTCCGCTGACCTGGAAGGGCTATGGCAAGTTTGCCTTGTCCTATGTTCCCAATTTTATCTGTGAAAATTTGGTGGTGGGGCTTTGCTACAACTTGTTGGGGATGCCCCCGGTGGCCAGCTATTTGCTGGCGGCTGTATTGGCGGTGCCCATTACCTATGTATTGGTGAAGTATTTTGCTTTTGGAGGCGCAAAGAAGAATGTTAAATGAGAAAAAGCATCTATGGGTGTTGGGAGGCCTTTGGCTTCTGTTATATATAGTGGGAAATCATTTGTTGACCATAACGGATCCTGTGGAATGCAACTATGCAGAGACAGCTCGGGAAATGTTGCTCTATGATGATTATTTTTCTCCGCGTATCTTTGGTAATTATTGGTTTGACAAACCGATTTTTTTCTATTGGGAATTAGCGGCAGCGTTCAATCTTTTTGGGTTTACCAATTTTGCTGCGCGCCTGGCACCGGCACTGACTGTGCTGGCAGCGACAGCCCTGCTTTATTGGTGGGGGAAGAGGCTGTATAATGCAAGGATTGCCTTTGTGGCGTCGCTGCTCTTTGTGACTTCCTTGGAAACTTGGTATGTGGGCCATGCGGTTGTTACAGACATGACCTTGTTGCTGGCGGTGTCCTTGGCCTTGATTGCCTTTTATTGTGGTTATCAGCAGAAAAATTATAACTGGTATTATCTGGCCTTTGCTTCTGCAGGAGTGGCGGTATTGGATAAAGGGCCAATTGGCTTGGTTCTGCCGGGGCTTATCATCGTGCTCTTTTTGCTGTGGCAGAGGGATTTCAAGGCGCTGTTGGTAAAACAGCTGCTGGGCGGCTTTGTCTTGTTCGGGTTGGTCGCAGGCATTTGGTATGTGCCCATGTATATGAAGCATGGACAGGATTTTATTGATATTTTCCTGGGGGTCCATAATGTGATGCGGGCGACTGTGTCCGAACACCCTCGTGATGATGTCTGGTATTACTACATTGGTATCTTTTTGGCGGGCTTTTTCCCGTGGGTATGGGCAGCCATTCCGGCTTTTATCAAAAGATGGCGCAGGGGCTGGCGCCTGAAACTGGATACGAATACACGTTTCCTGTTGGTGTGGGCGGTAACGGTGTTTGCGCTCTTTCAGTGTTTCGCCACAAAATATGTTACCTATACTTTCCCGTATATGTTCCCTGTAGTGGTCTTGATGGCACGTCATTTTTGCAGCTGGGGACATAAACTGCTTTATGGTGTGGCTGTGATGTCGGTGGTTTATCTGGGGCTGCTTTTTGGGGTAGCAGTTCCGCAGATGGAGCGTCATTCGTCCTATGGCATGGCTATGGCGGCAAAGCCTTATCTGGAGCAGGGCGTGGAGCCATATAGCTTTGGGCGGAGCGACGGCGTGGTGGCTTTCACTTATTACAGTGGGCACTTTATCAAGGACCTTGTGCCGCAGGAAGAACTGGATGAGGAGCGCAAGCTGGATTGGAGCGTAACGGATATACTTCCTAAGTTCAGTTTTGAGGCAGTAGAAACAGATAAGCCAATGCTTGTGATTGCGGGAGAAGAAAGTTTCGAAGAGTTACAGAAAAAGCTGCCGGGCAAATGGACGTTGCTGGAGAAGGGACGCAGAAATAATTTGTATTATCGGGCAGCTGATTAGGGGGAAGACAAACATTGAAAACTGTATCGATTGTTGTGCCAGTCTATAACGAAGGGGAGAATATCCTGCATTTTACGAATGCGGTTAGGGAGGTTATGGACAAGCAGCCGTATAAATGGGATTTGTTATTTGTAGATGACGGCTCAAGGGATAACAGTCTGGAGTTGTTGGAGGGCTTGCAGGCACAGTATGAGAATATCAAGGTACTGGCATTGTCCCGCAATAGGGGACATCAGATTGCGCTGACCTGCGGCCTGGATCATGCCAAAGGAGATGCGGTCATCTCCATGGATGGCGACATGCAGCATCCACCTGCGCTTATTCCCACATTGTTGGCCAAGTGGGAGGAAGGCTACGAGATTGTCCAGACCATTCGCGAGGATACGCAGGGGGTTTCCTGGTTAAAGAAGGAAACTTCGAAAATGTATTATCAGCTTATCAATAATTTGTCCAATGTGCATATCCGCCCCGGTGGGTCGGATTTCCGCCTGCTTGACCGGCGGGCCGTGGATGCCATGAATCAGTATCGGGAGCATGACCGTTTCCTGCGGGGCATTGTTACGCTGTTGGGCTTTAACTTTGCTGAAGTTCCCTTTGTGGCGCCGCCACGGTTTGCTGGTGAGTCCAAGTATTCCTTGAAAAAGATGTTGAAGCTGGCTGTCGATGGCATTGTGGGGTATTCGGTACTGCCCCTACGAACAGCTTTTGTCATGGGCATTTTCCTGGCCTTTCTCAGTGTTTGCTTTACCGTGCATGCGCTATATGTATATATCAACGGTGAGGCGGTATCGGGCTGGACGACCATCATGGTGTGCATGTCCCTGTTCGGCGGTGCGCAGTTGATTATTTTGGGCATCATGGGGGAATACCTGGGACGTATTTATACCGAGGTCAAGAACCGCCCATTGTATCTGATCAAGAATCAAGAGGTAGAAAAGTGAAAAAGCTGATTGTCAATGCCGATGATTTTGGTCGCCGTCCGCTAATCAACCAGGCGGTGGCAGAGGCAGTGGATAAAAAGGGCTTGTTGTCAACCAGCCTGATGGCCGGTGAGCCGTATTTTGCAGATGCCGTTGAAATTGCCAAAAAACGCCCACAGTTAGGTGTGGGCGTGCATTTGACGTTGGTGGACGGCAAGCCGGTGCTACCGGCAGTGGAAATACCTACGCTGGCCGTTGATGATGGCTGTTTTTTGCCCGACCATGGTGCCTTTGTAAAGCATTATGTGCAAGGGAAAATTGCCCATGAAGATATCGAGCGTGAATTGGCGGCACAGCTGGATAAGGTCCTGCAGGCAGGTATTGTGCCGACCCATGTGGACAGCCATCAGCACATGCATATGCTGCCGGGGATATTTCCGCTGGTCCTGAAGCTGGCGGCAGGGCGTGGGATTAAGCGCGTACGGATTTCCCGTGGGATTTATGGCAATCCGTTCACTCCCTGGCCGGGGATCGGCGATTTGGTCGGGAAATTTGGCTTGGAAACCCTGTCCTGGCTTGACCGTCGCCAGGCCAAAGCACAGGGCTTTGCCTGTCCGGATAATTTTGTTGGCCAGGTAGCCGGCGGCGCTGTGACAGCAGGCTTCATGAAAGAGCTTGCCGAAAATTTCACGGATGGTTCTGTGGAAGTTATGTTGCATCCGGGGATGGAAAATGAACCTTTGATAAAGGCAACCGGCTGGCAGCATGATTATGAGGCTGAATTCCATGCCGTATGTGATGCGGATGTACAGGAAAAATTGTCCCGTAAGGGCATCCTGTTGAGTAATTTTGGTGATTTGTAAAGATAACCCGCCAGTGACGCTTAAAGTGCGTGCTGGCGGGTTATTTTCATAACGTATGCAATTCAACGGCAAAGGCCGCTTGGGCATATGCGGCTAATTCCTTGTGCTCGCTATTGATATCCACAACAAAAGCGGGCGATGAGGAAGCAGCTCCGAGTGCGTTGAGTGCCTGTGCCCCCTGAACGGCGTCAAGGTTCGCCATCAGCGAGTGCAAAGGGGGCAGGCTTGCGGCGGCCTTTTGGTTTTCCGTCTTTACGGCCGTAATCTCACTTAACAGACGGTCTTGTTGGCTGTTAAGTTCTTCCATGCGATTTTGCGGAAGAATTGTAATAGCATTTACATCCATGTCACTTCCTCCTTTACAATTGTATTTATAGACAATACCTCTACATTGATAGTAGCAGAAAAAAAGGTGTTCGTCAATCAAATTTATGGCTTATTATGCGGGCACTTAGTCCGCCGATGATGAATCCGGTAATCAGTCCGCAGGGGCCTAAAATGGGCAGATAGCGGAACATTGACAGGGTATCTGCGGCAAAAGCAGCGACGATTAGCTGTCCAAAATGATGGGCAAAGCCGCCGGCAGCGCTAATGCCGATAATGGAGAAACGGGCGCTTTTTTTGAGGGCTGTCATCATGGCGAGGCTTAGCAGTCCGCCGGCAATACTGTAGAGAAAAATCACAGGGCCACCGCCGAAAAAAGAGGCCAGCCCGGTGCGCAGGATGATGATGAACAGGCAGGCGCGGGGCCCAAGGAGGAAAAGCGCACAGACGGTGACGATATTGGCCAGTCCCAACTTAGCGCCGGGGGCGATAAAGGGCAGAGGGATAAGTCCTTCCACTAAAAAAAGCACCAAAGAGATGGCGACCAGCAGGGAAATGTATAGATATTTTCGCAGTTTCATGGGGCTATTCACTCTTGATTTCAATGATTAATTGGTGGGGCAGGCAGGCGATGATTTCTCCGGCGTGGGAGATGGCGCCTGTCTGCATGCAGATTTTGTCGGGGCAGTCGGCACCTGTCACCGCAATTTGTTCGTTTTCTATGCGGATATGATTGTGTTTTTCCTGTCCGCCTGCTTTATAGGTGACTGTATGTTCCGTGATTCCTGTGTGTCCTGTCAGCTGGATGCGTTCGATGACCTTGCCCGCTTGCCGGATTTCGGCATAACAGGCAGGCTCCGGCTGGCCAAATTTGATGAGCGGCAGCAGGGAGAGGGCAAAGAGCAGGACAATTAGCACGATATCCGCTTTTTTTAGCATTTTACTCATAACTGTTATTATAGACTTAACTATACCATTTTGCTATACTTAGAAATGAAATTTGCGTAAAAGGAGTGTGGGGGTAATGCCAAATCGTCCGGTCTGGGCCGAAGTCAATCTGCAGGCGTTACGTCATAATTATAGAGAAATCAAAAAACAGCTGGCGGCAGGGGTGAAGCTCTGTGCGGTGGTCAAGGCGAATGCCTATGGCCATGGTGCTGTGGCGGCGGCGCGGGTGGCCGTTGAAGAAGGGGCAGAATATCTGGCGGTGGCAACCCTGTCCGAGGGGATAGAGTTGCGGCAGGCAGGCTTTACTACGCCGATTTTGGTGCTCGGCTTGGTTATGCCGGAAGATGCCAAGGATGTTGTGGACTATGATTTGACGCAGGTGGCCTGCGAATTGTCCTTGGCAGAGGCATTGTCGCAGGAGGCACAGCGCCAGCAGAAAAAAGCCCGCATCCATCTGAAGGTGGACACGGGCATGGGGCGTATTGGCGTGCGCCCGGAGGAAATCGGGGAGCTGGCGGCAAGGATTGCCGAGCTGCCGGGGCTGGAAATCGAAGGGATGTTCTCCCATTTTGCCACGGCCGACAGCAAGGACAAGACGTATACGAAGCAGCAGCTGGCAGCGTTCAAGGATGCAATTGCGGCGGTGGAAAGCCGTGGAATAAAGCTTTCCATAAAGCATATTGCAGAATCGGCGGCGATTTTGGAAATCCCTGAAGCGCATTTTGATATGGTGCGGGCGGGGGTTATCCAGTACGGCCTGTGGCCGTCGGAGGAAGTGACGCATCCCATAGACTTGCAGCCGGTGATGAGCCTCAAGGCCAAAGTGGTCTGGGCCAAGGCCTTGCAGCCAGGCGAAAGCATTGGCTATGGGCGGCAGTTCACGGCGGAGCGCGAAAGCCGCATTGCCACCTTGCCGATTGGTTATGCCGATGGCTATATTCGTGCTTATGGGCAAGAGGGCTTTGTGGAGATTCATGGACAGAAAGCACCGATTGCCGGCCGGGTGTGCATGGACCAGGTGATGGTGGATGTGACGGATATTCCGGGCGTACAGATTGGGGATGAGGTTACCCTGTTTGGCAGCGACAGCCTGACCATTGATGAGGTGGCGCGCTGGGGCAATACCATTAATTACGAAGTGCCGTGCTTGCTTAGTGCGCGGGTGCCGCGGGTATACCGTTAAGCCCTTTTAAGTGCGAAGTATGAGGTACGAAGTACGAAGTACGCCGCCAGCGGTGCTGCTTGCCACGCTCTGCTGAGAAGTTGTGCTAAAACGGCTCTCTTGCCTTTAATTAAGCCTGTATAAAAGTCAAAACTCCGCTTAGGCAAGCAGCACCGCTGGCGGCTAGTTGGCAGGTGGCTGATTAGCGATTTACCTCATCAGGGACTTTGGCACCTAACGCAACTAGAGGAGAAGGCTTTTGGAGATTTGTGGTTTTGTAATACAGCATGCAAAAAAACACGGAGGCGGGGGCGGGCAGCTATTTGCCCCAGCGAAGCGTTGGGCGGCAGGCGTGAAGAACATATTTTTTGCCCACCTTAATATTAGCGGGAAAAGGCTTTTGTTTGAACGAAGTGAGTTTAAGCCGTTCCCGCTAAATCAAGGAAAAAAATCTGTTTAGCCTGCCGTCTAAGCGCAGTCGGGGTAAATAGCTGCCCACCCCCGCCGGACTATCTTACTACAACGAATTTACTGAACTTGTCGCTTCCAATACTCTAAATCTGGCTCATTCAGCGGCAAATCGATTGTCTGTCCATTATCGTAGTAGAAGCGGAACCGTACGGTTTCCGCTTTTTTGATTGCGGGCAGGCTGGAGCGGGGCAGTTCGACGAACAGTTTGTTCTCATTCTGCCAGGCATGGTCGCGGCTGTCGTGGGGGGGCGGGGTCTGTTTGGTGGCGGCTTTCATTTCCCAGGCATCGCCATCGGTGTAGAGGATGGCTTCGTTTTTGAGCTTTGCACTGTCATAGCGCCAGTCCCATATGGTGAGTACAGCGCCTTCGAGCTTGCCCTGTGAGGTATGGGAAGTCTGGAAATCGATGCGGCAGTAGGCCGACAGGCTCTCGGCTGTGCGGTGGTCGATATGCCAGGTGTAGGACAGGCCGAAGATGCCGGTAATCATCAGCAGCAGGCCGATGGCGATGAAAATTTTTTTTATCATTAACTAAATCCCCTCTGTTCGTGAATTTTACGAATTTACATCAACAGTATAACATATTCGACTTTTCCCTTGCAATTTCAGCGGGATGTGAGAAAATAGAAGTATTGGTTATATTTAGGAAAAATAAAAATACCACAAGGGGGCATTTTTATGAAGATAAAACTGTTGGCTACGGATTTGGATGGCACGTTGCTGCGCGGCGGCAAGCCTGTGTCGGCAGGCAATATTGCCGCCGCCCGGGCAGCGGCGAAGGCCGGTACCATTGTGACCATTGCTACGGGGCGCATGTATCGGGCGGCTTTGCCGGTGGCAGAAGCCTTGGGGCTGGATGTGCCCATTATCACCTATAATGGTGCGCTCATCAAGTCCACTTCCGGCAAGGTTTATTATGAGCAATATTTGGATGAAGAACTTTGCCGCCGGATTACGGATTTTGCGGCAGCACGGGGCTGGTATCTGCAGACTTACAGCGGTGACGGCCTATACTACTCGGATTATGGTGAATTTTCCAGGCGTTACGAGCATAGCCAAAAGGTAATCGGGGAAGATATCGGTTATGAGGGCATGCGCAATAAAGTCAGCCAGATGTACAAGATGCTGATTATCACGCCTGACCCGGCGGTAACGCAGGACTGGATGGCCCAGCTTAACGCTGAGTTCGGCGATAGCGTGACCTTAACGCAGTCTTCGGCGGATTTCATTGAGATTATCAGCCCGGGCGTGTCGAAGGCTTCGGCACTGGTAAAATTGGCAGGACTTATGGACATTGACATCAGCGAAACAATGGCGATTGGCGATGCCAACAATGACCTGCCCATGTTAAAGGCCGCAGGGTTCAGCGTGGCGATGGGCAATGCCACGGATGATGTCAAGGCTATAGCGAATGCCGTAACCGGGAACTGTGATGATGATGGCTGGGCACAGGCTATTTACAAATATGTTTTGAAGCAGGACTGAAGGCAGGTGAGCGTAATGGAAAAAGAAACAGCAGAAGCTTTGGAACAGCCCAAGGAAGATAAATTCCGCTTGGTTATAGTTACGGGCATGAGCGGCGGCGGCAAGACGCAGGCCTGCCGCTATATGGAAGACTTGGGGTACTTTGTGGTGGATAATCTGCCGCCAGTATTTATCCCGAAGTTTGTGGAACTCTGCAAGCATGCCGGCGACCATGTAGGAAAAGTAGTGTTGGTGGTCGATACCCGCAGCCGGGAGTTCTTTGATACCTTTATTCATGTGCTTGATGATATGGATAAGGATGATGTGCCTTATGAAATGCTCTTCATGGATGCATCTGACCCGGTGATTATCCGTCGTTATAAGGAAACCCGCCGCCGTCATCCGATGGCGCCGTCCTCCCGTATTTCAGACGGTATTGCCAAGGAACGGGAACGCCTGTCTCCGGCAAGGGCAAAGGCTACCTATATTATCGATACCTCGGAACTCAAGAAGGTGGAGCTGCGGGATAAAATTCACCGCATCTTTGGCAACAGCGATGGGGAACAGATGAGCATCAACGTGCTTTCCTTCGGCTTTAAGTTTGGGATGCCACTGGATGCCGATATGGTGTTGGATGTGCGTTTCCTGCCGAATCCATTTTATATTGAATCCATGCGCCATAAGAGCGGCGCGGTGCCGGAGGTGGCCGAGTACATTGCCAAATGGCCGGTAACGCAGCAGTTCACCGAACATCTGGACAATATGATAGATTTCCTGGTGCCCCAGTATGTGAAGGAAGGCAAGAGCCAGTTTGTTATCGCTGTGGGCTGTACCGGTGGTATGCATCGCAGCGTCTTTATCGCCAAACATATCTTTGACCGCTTAAAGGATAAGGGCTTGCCGGTAAAACTGGAACACCGGGATTTGATGAAAAACGATGTGTGGGAACACGTGCGTGAGGAGTGCTAAGACATGCATTTGTTAAAATGGCTGTATCCGGGCATGAAATTCAAGCGCTGGTTCCTGCTGTTTGCTGCCGGTGTTATGCTGGTAAGTTTGGGACTGGCCTTAGTATTTAACTATAAATATCTGGATGCCATTGAAGAAGCAATCTTTCAGGCGGTATACCTCTGGAAGGGGACTTACGATTATTCCATCACCACCTTTATCGGGATATTGGTGGTGATTTTCGGAATTGTATTGATGCTGGCGGCTACCCGTTATACGATTCGCTCGGTCATCATGGTGCTGCTGCCGGATAATTCCGAGCGGCTGGTGGATATCATTTACGAAAAGCGGCGTTTGGGCAAAGGCCCGAATGTTGCCGTGGTGGGCGGCGGACATGGCCTGTCTGTCCTGCTGCGTGGCATCAAGGCGGCCACCAGCAATGTCACGGCCGTGGTGACAGTCGCTGATGATGGCGGCTCCTCCGGGCGCCTGCGGGAGGAATTTGGCATTATCCCTCCTGGGGACTTGCGCAACTGCCTGGTCGCCCTGGCCGATACGGAACCATTGATGGAAAAACTATTCCAGTACCGCTTCAAGG
This sequence comes from Pseudoselenomonas ruminantium, assembly GCA_902785885.1. Lineage (GTDB taxonomy): Bacteria > Bacillota > Negativicutes > Selenomonadales > Selenomonadaceae > Selenomonas_A > Selenomonas_A ruminantium_M. Next base: position 3,886 of record CADAAS010000101.1, on the reverse strand, counting down.
GCAAATCGGAATTGGCCGGACATAGCTTTGGCAATCTCTTTATTGCGGCCATGAATGAAGTGACGGGCGATATGGAGCAGGCCCTGCAGGAATCGTCCAAGGTTCTTGCCGTAAAGGGGCAAGTACTGCCGGCCTCGAAAGACCATGTGCGCTTGGATGCCATTATGGAAGACGGCACGGTTGTCGAGGGGGAATCGCAGATTCCGGAAGTCCATAAGAAAATTCATCGGGTGCGCCTGTTCCCCGAACATGTGCAGCCGGTGCAGTCGGCGCTGGATGCCCTAAAAAATGCCGATGCCATTATCTTGGGACCGGGCAGCCTTTACACCAGCATCATGCCGAATCTTTTGGTGGATGGGGTGGCAGAGGCCATTCGCAAGAGCAAGGCCGTCAAGATTTATATTTGCAATGTGATGAGCCAGCCCGGGGAAACCGATGGCTATACGGCATCCATGCATGCCAAGGCGATTATTGACCATGGCGGCAAGGAAATCATTGACTATATGCTGGTCAACGATTCGCCCATTTCTCCGGATATGCAGGATTATTACGCCAAGAAGGGCGCTTATCCAGTAGAAGTGGATGAGGCGGCTATCAATGCCTTGGGCGTGGGCTTTGTCAAGGCGGATATCATCAATGAGCAGGAACTTATCCGCCATGACCCCGATAAGCTCAGCAAGACCGTGATGAACATGGTTTACCACCTGCAGCCCAGTGCCTTGAAAAAGTATGAAATCAAGTAAATGTAAGCTTGGAAAAGGAGGAGCCTTATGCCATCCTTTGCCACGGAAGTAAAAAACGAGCTGGCAAGGCTTTCCTATGAGGAACCCTGCTGCCGTGAGGCAGAACTGGCGGCGCTTTTGCGTATGGGGGCAACCCTGACGCTTGGTGCTGGCCATACTTTTGGGCTTAACTTTACTTCCAAAAATGCGGCTGTGGCTCGTAAGGTGCTGCAGCTCTTAAAGAGTGAAGGGGAAAATCTGCGGACGGAGATTACCGTGCGCCGTTCCCGCCAGCTCAACAAGAACAACAGCTACACGGTGCGGGCAGTGCCCTCGGTGAAGGTAAACGAGTTGTTCGTACGGATTGGCTTTCTTCATGAGGACAGCCTCAATATGGAAAATGACCGCGGCATACTCAAAAAGCAGTGCTGCCGCATTGCCTACCTGCGTGGTGCCTTTCAGGGCGGCGGCAGTGTGAACCGCCCTGAAGCGGCGTATCATCTGGAACTCGTAACGGGCAGTTTTGAACTAGGCAATTTGCTTTACGATTTACTGCGACGCATGGGCTTTCCAGCAGGATTTGTAGACCGCAAGGATTCCTATATTGTGTACCTCAAGGAAGGGGATGCGGTGATTGACTTTCTGGGCATGGTGGAGGCAGATGAAGCGGTAGAAAGCTTTGAGGTGGCCCGCAATGTCAAGGAAGTGCGGGAACAGGTCAATCGGCTGGTAAACTGCGAAACAGCCAATTTGCAAAAGGCTGTGGATGCTGCTGGTCGCCAGCTGGATATCATCCGCAGCTTGGAGGCATCCGGGCAGTTCAAGAATTTGCCACCGAAAGTGCGGGCGGCGGCTAGGGCGCGGCTGGATAATCCGGACGCTACCTTGCAGGAACTGGCTGAAATGCTGGGCATCAGCAAGTCTGGCATGAACCATCGGATGCGTAAATTGAAGGAATTGGCGGCAACGTTAGGATAGAGAGGGATTTTAGATTGCGTTATATGAAATATGGGCTGGGGGCATTGGCCTTTGCCCTGTTGGTATTTATTTCCTGGTTGACGCTGACACCGGCGCCACAGGGAGTTATGGTGCTCGAATATCATCATGTCAGTGATGATGTGGGCGATGATGGCTGGGCCTACACCGTACCGGTGGCCGATTTTGCCGAGCAGCTGGATTATTTGCAGGCAGAAGGCTATACCACCATCACCATGCAGGATTTTATGCGGGCAAAAAAAGGCAAGCAGGAACTTCCAGCTAAGCCTGTGGTGCTGACCTTTGACGATGGCTATGAGGATAATTACACTACGCTGTTGCCCATGTTGGAGGAGCGCCATATGACTGCTGTGGTTTACATGGTGACCAACAGCATTGGTCGCAAGGATTATTTAAGCTGGAACCAGCTGCGGGATATGCAGGCGCGGGGAATTGAAATTGGCAGCCATACGGCAAATCATCAGCCGCTGACCAGCCTTGACCGGGAAAAACAGGCTGAGGAAATGAAGCTTTCCAAGCTGCTGATGGAGTGGAATGGGCTTAAGACCATTTACAGTTTCTCCTATCCCAATGGTGCCTATGACGAGGGAATGCCAGACTTATTGCGCGAGAATGAGTACCTTAATGCTGTGACCGGTGATGGCGGCTTGAATACCCTTAAAACCAATCCCTATCTTTTGCAGCGTACGAATGTTCCCCATCCGCGCTTGGGCTTGCTGGAGTTTAAGTTGCGTTTGTTCAAGGGCGAAGTCATGGCCCGTTTAGGAATTCATCAACATATTAATGAGTAAGGATGTTTTTATTTCATGAAAGGCAAAAAGAAGATTTTTGCGCTGCTGGCTGCAGGCTTGGTTTGCCTGTCTGCTCCAGTACAGGCGCGCCATGCCGCAGTGAGCGGGGCAGTAACAATTGTACACCCCGACAGGGAACTGCAAAAACAACAGGTAAAGGAGGGGGGAAAAACGAAATTTTTAGACCGCATAAAAAGTATTTTGCAGGATGAAAAAAAGCAGCAGGGTCCTGCTGCAGCAGCCAAAGCAAAAGTGCTGGAAAAAAAGACGAATGGCCTTGCCCGTTGGGACATGGTTAGCCGGGATGAGGGCGGTACCCTGCTCTTTTCTGACAGCCCTGAATATGTGGAGCAGAATGGCATTCTCTATCAGGATTCCGTTCAGGGGGATGCCCGGGTGCTCTTCTATCATTTGAACAATAGCAGTGAACCGAAAAAATTGGCGGTTGTGCTGAAAAATGAATACAATGGGCACAATGAAGTGTTGGTTACGCGTGGTGGCAGCGGTCGGCCCAGCAGTGATTACCTGAAGGTGGGCAAGGCTACCCAGCTGGAATATTTCAGTGGCGAGAAAAATCAAAAGATAAACTTATCCACAGGCATGTCAAGGCTTTTGCAGGAAAATATGAACATGACCATTCTCCAGCCAGGAGAACTGACCTACGGTGTATTTGATTTTCATGCTGAACACAGCGTGCTGGTGTCGGTAATCATGCTGGATGCCTATGGCGACCCGGTGACCGCAGTGGAAAACCTGCCTGTACTGCCCAAGGACGAAATGCGCCTGCGTGGTACGTTTAAGGGCATGAACCGCGTGCTGTCCGCCAAGAAGGCTTACAATCCCGGTGAGGATGGCGGAGTTTATTTCATGCTGGCCGATGACAAGTCGGATAAGTACCGTACAGGGATTGATGCTACCGATGGCAGCAGTGTGACGAACTACGGCAACTATGGTATTAATTATCGCATTGAACTGCCGGTGCAGAGTGGCAAAGTGGATTATTACCTAAGCCCGTTGGGCGGAACCTATGCCGGCGCTATGCGCAGTTTCAAGGCAACAAAGAGCTACACCCTGTTTCCCACGCCGGGCGAGCGGGCTTACTTCGGTGACCGAACGGCTCCGGAAAGTGATGCTGTGCAGGCAAGGCGGGAAGCCGGCACCTGGCAGCTGGCAAAAAACACAGAGCTGGCGTCGTTGGGCGAAAGCGTGGGCCAAAGCGAAACTGTCTTTGAATTTTCCCCGCCGGGCGCATCCAACCTGCCCGTAGCGGTGGTTATGCTGCCGAAGAAATAAAAAATAAAGGAGAATCATTTTCCATGTCTGAAAAGAAACCATTTTACATTACGACGCCGATATACTATCCCAGTGCCAAGCTGC
>CADAAS010000100.1 GCA_902785885.1 Pseudoselenomonas ruminantium | reverse complement strand
AAAGCAGGCGCATTACCACGAAAAAGGGAGATACCATGTGCTTTATCAAAGTGGAAGATTACACAGAACAGCTGGAAGCAACGATTTTCCCGCGTGCCTTTTATCAGTATGTGAATCTGCTGACACCGGATACACCAATCGTTTTACAGGGGAAGGTTGACCTGCGGGATGCCGAGGTCAAATTGCTGGTGGATAAGATATGGTCTATGGACGAATATCAGCCGGAATATTATCTGCTGCCCGCGGCGGAGGGCGGCGAGCAGCTCATCAAGGACTTGAAGGAACTCATGGTCAAGCATCACGGCAGCCACGTTGTCTATCTCTATCGCGGCAGCTGGCAAAAGCTGGGAGAAAGCTATTGGCTGGACAATGCGCCGGAAACCCTGGCCGAGCTGGAAGCTCTTTTAGGACCCAAAGGCGTAAAAAAACGCTGACCATATAAACGCATAAGGATGACCGGTTGACAAGCAGGCATGACCTATTGACTTGTCAACCGGTCTTTTATTATTTCCTGCCCCTGTACAATGGCAGGAAATAAAACCATTTTGGGCGAAATAGTAATTAACTATTTGCGAGGGGGACTTTTGATGTTTAATACGTTTTTAGCAGAACAGGATAAATTTAATCATACAGAGAGCAGTTTTCCCTTTGTCCCGGTTTCCGTACAAATTCATCAGCAGGCGTTGAAAACGCCGGATAAGATAGCCGTGATTTCCGCAGGCCGCAAAATGTCCTATGGCGAGCTAGATATGCAATCGAGCCGCGTGGCCAATTTTTTGCTGCAAAAAATCAATCGTCTGGGAAAAAGCAAGGATGTTATCATCGGGGTGGCGCTAGCGCGTTCCGAATATGCTTATGTGGCAGAGCAGGGAATCTTAAAGGCCGGTGCGGCCTTTCTTCCTTTTGTGACTTCCTATCCGGATGAACGTATTAACTTTTGCCTGGCGGATGCCAATGCTCCGCTGTTGATTACTTCAGAGGCTTTACGTCAGGCAAGGAGCTTCAACGGAGACTATGAGGTTATTACCATCGAAGAACTTTTGGCGAGTACGGATGATTCTTATCCTGAAACCGTAAACATTACCCCCGATGATTTGGCGTATGTCATTTATACGTCAGGTTCCACGGGCAAGCCCAAGGGCGTTATGATTGAACAGCACAGTCTGGCTAATTATGTACAACGTGATGAGAAATCTCTGGAAATCATGCATTATGTGCGTGAGGGGCGAGTTTCCCTAGCTTTGGCAGCATTTTCCTTTGATGTTTCGCTAGTGGAAGAATTTGTCCCCTTGGCTAATGGTTGTACGGTCTGTATTGCCACAGAAGCGGAAATCCGTGATCCCTTCCTGCTGGCCAAGGCCATGCTGGATGCGGAAGTAAATGGCATAACTTGTACGCCGACCTTCCTGCTCAGTATTCTGAATATCCCCGAATGTGCAGCAGCCCTGAAAAATGTCGATTTTTACGATGTGGGTGCAGAAGCATTTCCTGCAGGTCTCTTTACCAAGCTCAGAAACCTGCGTCAGGATAGCGTAGTCCTAAATGTCTATGGACCAACGGAATGCACCATGGGTTGCTCGGCGGCTCTTATGGAAGATGAAGGGGAAATTGTGGTCGGCGGGCCGATGGTGAATACAAAATTCTATATCGTCGATCAGCAAGGCGAATTTCTTCCTGTAGGCGAAAAGGGTGAACTGATTATCTGCGGTGATTGTGTCGGGCGTGGCTATATCAATCTGCCAAACAAGACGGCCAAGGCCTTTTTTACTTGCAATGGTCTGCGCGCCTATCATAGCGGGGACTTGGCCTCGTGGACAGAGCAGGGGACTATCCGTATTCATGGACGTATTGACAATCAGATAAAATTGCGTGGCTTCCGCATTGAGCTGGATGAAATCGAGAAAGTGATGGCTGAATTTCCTCAGGTGGAGTCCTGTGCGGTAAAGGTTTTGAGCCATTCCGGAAAATCGGATTATCTGGCAGGGTACTTCACGTCGGCTCCGGGCACCAATCCTATGATACAGGATATCACCGCTTTTATGAAGAACCATCTCCCTGAGTATATGATTCCCACCGTAATGTTGCGGGTGGATAGTATGCCGCAAACGGTAAATGGAAAAATCGATAGAACACAACTTCCCTATATTGAGCCGGTTCCGAGTACGGAAAATTATGTGGCGCCAAGAAATGAAAGCGAAGCATATGTTTGCAAAGCCTTTGCGGATGTGCTGCATTTGGAGGAAGAAAGCATCAGCGTTGAGGATGATTTTTTCCAACTAGGTGGGGACTCACTTTCCAGTATGATGTTGGTTTCGCAATTGATGGACAAGGGGATTTCCAGTGCGGATGTATTTTCTTTAAGGACAGTGGAGCGGCTGGCGGCATTGCTCGATGAACGCAGCAATACGGTATCTTTGGAAGCTGTCGATGACTACGAACGTCAGCGGCCGCACAAACTTTCTCCCATGCAGGTAGAGATGGTGGATAATCAATTGATGATGCCGAAGTCTACCATGTTCAACAATATGTCCTATTTCTTCCGCTTTTCCAAGAACATAGACCCGCAGAAACTGCAGCGGGCGGTTAATGCTGCCATAAGCAATCATCCGGCATTGGCCATGAAGATTATCTTTGATGATGACAATGAATTGGTGCAAATCTATTCGCCGGAAAGCCTGCCGGAAGTTCAGATTGAATACATGTGTGATCTGGATATCATCAAATTATCCAACAATTTGGTAAAACCCTTCAAGATATTTAACTCGCCGCTGCTAAATGTACGTTTATTCAAGTCCGATAGGTACACCTATTTGTTCTTTGACGTTCACCATCTGGCTATGGATGGTTCATCGCTTGGCATTGTCCTGGCGGATATTATGCGGGCATATCATGGGGAGGAATTGCCACGGGATTATTATTGCACTTATCTGGCGAATGAAGAAAAAATACGTCAATCATGCCAATATGATGAAGATAAGGAATATTTTCAAACGACCTATGGTGGGTATGATTGGTGTAAAATACCTGAACCAGATAAAGATGACCCATATAAGCTGGAGGCAGAACAGCGCAAACTTCATCTTCCCTTTGATGAGGAAGATATGGCGGAAGCAGAGCAACGACTGCATGCATCCAGAAGCGTCATTGCCATTGCCGCAGCGATTCAGGCCCTGCATGAGTTTTCTGGCCAAAACGATATTATGACCAACTGGATTTTCAATAATCGCTTGGGAAGCTATGCGTCTAATTCCGTGGGCATGCTGATAAAAAATCTTCCCGTAGGCATACATATGGACAGGATAGATAATACAAGTTCACTTTTGGCAGAGGTAAAACGGCAGGTGATAGATGGAATTGCGCATTCAAGTTATGATTATTTTGTGGCTAACGACCAACCTTTCCTGGATGACCCGATGGAAGTCAACTATCAGCTGAATATCAATGCAGGTGAGCTTGGGGAGCTTCGTCCGTTCTATCTGCCTTTGCCCAATCATTATTCTGCACCTGGGGCAAGACTGGAACTGGAGTTTTTGGAGAACGACAACAATTCAGGCTGCTTCGAATCGGAATTTGAATGGGCTGGGAATTTCTTCTCCCGGCAAAAGATGGCAGCATTCCAGCAACTGTATATCGAAAAGTTTATTGACCTTGTGTTTGGTTAAAGGAAGTATGGCTTATGAATATCAAGTTATCCGACCATTTTACCTATAAGAAATTGCTGCTTTTCGCTGCGCCGACCATAGGCACAGTGATGATTGCCATTACTTATGATGCGATTGACGGGTATTTCGTTTCCAACTATATTGGCAAGACAGCATTTGCAGCAGTTAATCTCATCTATCCGTTCCAATTATTGCTTTCTATTGTGGGCTATATGTTTGGTACGGGCGGCAGTGCATTGATTGCCTCTGAATTAGGAAATGCGCAGACCGAGAGGGCAAATCAGCTTTTTACCATGATAATTCGGACAGCCCTCTATGTTGGTGTGGCTTTAGCGGTATTGGGCATCATTTTCTTGCCGGATATTGCCTGCCTGCTAGGGGCAACTCCGGATATCATGGTTTACGGTCTTCCCTATGGGCGGGTGCTGTTTCTTTTCCTGCCCATCATGATTGTCGGTTATGCATTCCAAAGCATATTGATTACTGCCGAAAAACCACATTTGGGATTGTATTTGTCGATTGCTAATATGCTCAGCAACCTCATCTTTGATTATCTGTTCATTGCGGTTTTTGACTGGGGAATGGTAGGAGCGGCTGTGGCCACGGGGATTGGCGCTTGTCTGAATGGCGTTATTCCTTGGATTTACTTTTCACGGCCCAATTCCAGTACCTTGCATTTCCAACCCTATAAACTGGAAATAAAACCATTACTGGCTGTTTGCAGCAATGGTTTGTCGGAAATGGTAGATGATATGTCTTATTCGCTAATTTTCGTATTTTATAATATTCAGTTATTGCGATTTTTAGGCGAGGATGGTGTAGCTGCTTTTGGTGTGGTGGTATTCATTGAAGGAGTTTTTGCTTCCGTTTTTACCGGGCTGGCACTGGAGGCAAATTCACTGGTTGGCTATCATTTTGGGGCAAGGAACTATGAGGAACTGAAAAGCCTGTTAAAAAAAGGTATCGTGCTCAATTTGGCGTTCGGCTTGCTCATGTTCTTTTTGGCCCGTTGTTTGGCAGCTTATATAGCAGAACTTTATGTAGGTTACGATTTAGAGGTCTGTGCGTTAGCGGAACACGCATTATATCTCTTTGCGTTTGCCTTCGTCTTTCAAGGTTTTAACGTCTATGCCTCTGCTTACTTCACCGGGCTCAATAATGGTAAAATCTCTGGAATTATTGCGCTCATGCGCTCCTTTGTCATTCAGACAATAGCCATATTCGGGCTGCCCTTGCTTATAGGGGCAGAGGGATTGTGGATATCTCAGGCAGCAGCGGAAGTTATATCGGTTTTTATCGCGGCAGCTTTGCTGTTCAAATATCGTCGGGACTACTGTGGGAAAGTGTAAATCGGTTTTAGCAGACTGATTATTGTCAAGCAGGGATGAAAATAGCCCATTTTGTTCGGCACCGCTAGAGAAAAGTCGGATGGGGGATTAAGATGAAAAAGTACCGTGTTTATCAGTATCCAAAAATTTCTTATTTCGGCAGGAAACAATTTATATTTTGTCGAAATTTTACGATAATATATAGAGCGGCTTAAAATCAGAGATTCTTAATGTGGTCGAAAAAATATTTTTTTCGGTTACTATTGAACCATACAGGTGGAGAAGTATGGTGTGAAGAATAATAACTGTCTGGGAGATGAAGTGTACACGCAAAAGTTGCTATCCATAAGGAGAAAGAGTTGTAATTGGGCAGAAACTTGTTTTATAAAATTATCTGATAATTCTTAATATATGCTGCGATACGGAAATAAGAGGTGAATATATCGATGAGAAGGATGCTTTATTTTATTGTATGCGCAGGAATAGCTTTTGTAATATCTTCAGTAGCAGATATCCCTGCTATTGGAGAGGGGATGGCAGAGGATGGGTTCGATGCCAATAAAAAATCTTTTGAAAAAGAAGATGTCGTAGAAAGAATTGACAAAAAGGATACTGCTGCGGACGCAGCTCCCGCAAATAGGGAACAAACGGCGAGTAATTATGCCGCTGAAAGGGCAAAAAAAATTGAAAGATATGTTCAGTGGGCTTGTATGATAGCAGACAACAATATGCATGGTTATTCGCAGGGAGCAGAAAATGCAACTGCTAATCATCCGTATACTGGCTCTAGGGAAGGCCCGGATTTTGATTGCTCATCCTTGGTCTATCATGCACTGGATCATGCAGGCCTTCCCATAATTGAGGCTTGGAGAAAGAATCCTGAATGCTATGATCGGTATCAGGGCAAGCAGGCTACCGGCGATGCTGACACGATTTGGTTGGATATGCAGACTATAGGAGGATTTACGAAATATAGCTGGAATGCAGTAAAGAATGATTTACAACGGGGCGATATTCTGTGCTATCCAGAAGCACACGTGGCTATATATATCGGCAATGGAAAAACAGTAGAAGCCAGAGGGGTAAATAATCCTCATGGAGGTGCGTGGCGTACAGGGGATCAAGGGGGAGAGATTGACTATTATGATGCATATGGACGGTCCTGGACGGAAGTTTATAGATATACAGGAGGAGATAGGCAATGACTAAATTATCCAAACTTATGATCATGTTGTTCGTGTGCCTGACAGTACTTGGCTGCGGAGATAGTACTGACCAAAGGGATAAAACGAAAAGTGACTACAACTATAAACCAATAACTGAGGCTGGATTTTATCAGGACGTTATTATGCAGCCCAATGGGGAATTCCTGGCGCGTTCCAAGGTAGAGGAAACTGCAGCCAATAATGGTGGGACATATAAAGTGGACTTCAACGATGACAAGAAATTGTCCAAGATAACGGCAATGTTTGGTGGAACGCCCATAAATGCCACTTGGAGTGATACGGTTAGCAGGGGCTATCAATTTTCAACTGTAACATTGGAGTACCAGGATGGTTACATTAAATACAATTTCAAAAATGCGCGCATGGGAGCCACGCAAGGCTTTTATGATGCCTATTCGATACGGTATAAATTTGACAATGATAACAAGCGTATTAAGATTGCCTATCTGTATAATGAAAAAGGAGAACAGCAATTAAACAGCCTGGGCTATGCGCAGATGTTGTTTACTTATGACGATAAGGGAAATCTGGTCAAGGTCGGTTATGCAGATACGAACGGTAATCGGATTACGACTTCCAATAAGGATTATGAAACCAGATTCAAATATGGGAAGAATAAAAAGCCCATTGAAGTAGCAAATTATGGTATGGATGATTCGTTACAGGTTGATAGTACGGGCATTGCTAAGTTGACCTATAAATATGATGATTTAGGCAGAACTACGGAAGTACGGCATTACAATGCTTCTGAAAACCTGAAAGTCAAACCAGGACAACATTCCTGGGAACTGGATCGGATTCTTTCGGCGATAACAGCAGGCGCTATAACAAAATACACCTATGACGGTGATAATATCCTGCCGAGCCGAATTTCGTTCTTTGGCAAAGATGAACAGCCTTTGGGGATTGAAGAGTGGGGAAATGCAGCATCTTTGGCTTTCAAGTATACGCCAAATGGTCAGATTGCCGAAATAAGTACTTATGGAGCAGATGGTGGAGCTGTGCCGATTGAAAAAGATCGTATTGGAGATAATGTTGTAAAGATTGTTTTCTCCTATGATGATAACGGCAATATGGCTGGTATGTCCTATTATGGGAAAGACGATACCATGGTAGTAGCATCGCTGCTTAATGCTGCTGAGAATAAGAGAAAATATGATTCGTATCGTCGTCTTACGGAAGTTGCTTATTTCGGTACGGCGCAAGATGCTATTGATGTGAATATGGATGGTTTGAACTATCATCGCGTGGTGATTGAATATAAAGACGATGATACGGTCTCTAAACGCACCTATTATAATAAGGCTGGTGTAGAAGTAAAACAGCCGGGGCAGGGGAACGGCAGTATCAAGAAAAATGTTGCTGCACCGGCCGCTAACGTCAGTCAGTCAGCCAATAAAGAAACGCCCAACTGGCATTGGATTTGCGACCAGAATAATGGGGCATGGCTTTGGAATCCAGAGCCGGCAGATGGTGAAAGTGTCCGCTGGGATGGTGGTTATGTAGAAGATGGTGCCTGTCGTTATGCTAATGGGGCTGGCACTTTGACTTGGTACAAAAATGGCAAGGTCATACAGGTTGATAATGGTGCCTTTGTCCGAGGCCGCCATCATGGTCATTTTACCCATCGATTCCCAAGTGGGAAGGTAAAATATAGTAATTGGAATAATGGCAGAGAGATTTAGGTGTAATGATGAAATCATTTGTAGAAACTTCAGGCACTGTAACGAGTTTGAGCTTTCTACAGATGATTATAGGAAAGAGGAATTGCAATATGAAAAAACTTCTTTCACTCTTAGTGTTACTGATTGTAACGGTAATATTACCTATTTCTTCATGTGAGGCTGCTGTGGAAGCATCTCGCTCATTTTTAACCGATTTTATTGGCGGTGAATGGAAGGGCGGAAAGGTATCTTATGAGCAGCATATATTAAATTTTCATGGATTGAAAAACGATGGCAATGTGGATATCACATTTTATAAGAATCAGAATGGTAAAACAGATTTTAATGTATGGAAAGATGGCCACATTATTTGGTATCATGAATTTCCTGCATTATATGGGATATCGGTAAAGCATATTCAAGAAATTTACACAGGCAAGAGTTTTTTTATCGTGAGTGTTGGCTACGATACAAGTTATGGCGATTATCTTGTTATGGGCTATGATGAAGGAAAATGGTATGTCTATGTTAATTCAAAAGATTTTTATGACCCGCTGCAAAGTGATTATACGAGTTTAGATGTTGAAAATAGCAGTTTACAGCTCGTTTTCGGAGAAATGGGAACGAGAAACACGCGTAAGCAAATTTACAAATTGGGCTACAATCTCGATACACGCAATTTTCCTTATGTAGACAAAGGTATAACGCGTAATTAAAAGTATAGGGAAGGAGATTTTTTTATGAAAAAGAAATTCTTGCTCGTAATAATAGGCTTGGCTGTGTTGATAGGTGGATTTTTGAGCGGCAGTGATATTGCTGAAGCAAGGAGAGATTATTACATAGGTTATGACAAAAATGAAAAATGTATGACAAAAATGAAAAATGCAATGCGTTTATAGATATAGACTCGATAGAGGTAATGGGCTATGACGAACGCGGGAGAACTTCGTGGGCAAGTGTATATTGGGCTAACGGTAAATCTTGGCATAAAATGGGGGTAACATATAACCCTAATACGGGTGCGTACTATTATTCTGGCGGAGCGGGTGGATTCCATAAATTAACATATAAAGATGGATTACATTATAATTTTTGTGTGCTTTGTGACCGTCTTGCTTATGGAAACTGAATGTGAAATAAATGTTCTAGAGCCTGATTGTATTGGACACAAGTAAAGGGTCACTTTTGATGAACAGTTAAGTGTTAATAAAATATTAGGAGTGATTATCATGACACGGTGTCGTTTGATTATTCTCACAGTCGTTTTATTGAGTATGATTTGTTCTGTGTGTATGGCCAGTATTCCACGTAGCGAATTGGCGTTAGGTGGTGTGACGTTGTTTACCCGTTTTGCAAATGTGCAGCATATATATGGGCAGCCGACAAGTACATCTTATAAAGATTATAATATATGGGGCGGAACGAGCAGGTTTTATACTCAACGTTATGGAAATGGAAGCTTCATTGTCACGGCCACCAATCGTGATGGTGTTGTAAGTGTGACCACAACAGCCGATAATGGTATAGGTACGCCGGCAGGTATAAAGGTGGGCATGAACCAAGGACGTTTGGCAATGGTTTATGGAGAAGTGGATTCAATTTGGGATGATAATAATGGTGATAAAATATTTGTATATAACGTTAAATATGAAAAAATGGCAGCAGAACCTGATAGTTTGCAATTCACGGTTAGAAATGGACGTATTATTAAAATATCTTTAGTGGCCGGAATATTGTCAATTTAAAAGAAAGTTGGTGTAAAAATGAAACGATTATTTATGATGATTCTGTGTGTTGCTTTAATGGTGCTGGTGATGCCACAAGCAGAGGCAAAGGATTATTGGGTGTATTCTGATCAAAATGGCCATACATATTGTGACAGTAATAGCCTGCAATGGGATTCCGATGGACGTTACTGCGAAGTGAGAACCAAGTTTATAGCAAGCGATGGAACTCGACTAAATCCAGAGACTTGGTTATTTTACAAAAAGAATGACGGCTGGTATTATTCGGTTGGTACATCTCCTTGGGACGGTGAACCTGGGCCGTTGAATGCATCCGTAAATCGCCGAGGGGCAAGGGTCCTTGCGTGGTGCAGGAGCTTTGCGGGAAAATAAAGGTCATAATTCCCAAACCATGCATGATAATTGGAGAGTGTTTAAAATGAATATTAGCAAAATTGTGCTTGCGGCAATTATTACCTTCAGCATATGTGGCTGTAGCGCAAATGCTGCATTTATTGAGGCTGATTGTCCTCAAACATTCCTGGTGGCGTGTCAGCATTGATGACGGTGAGTTCCGCCGTTTCCGTCCTCAGGGGAAACAAACCATGTTGGCGGAAAATCTTCCCCAAGGCAAGCATAAGGTGTTATTGGTGCGTTCCACAGAAGGTCGTGCGGGCATAAGTGAATTTCGCGGTTTTAACATTGATGATGATGCACAAATACTGCCACCAGATCCAGTGAAAAAACGCCGTCTGGAATTTATCGGCGATTCCATTACTGCAGGGTTCAAGAACGATGGGTTCAGTAACGGAGCTTATCAGGATATAGAAGACAACGACATGGCCTTTGGTCCACAGCTGGCCCGGATGTTGGATGCTGACTATAGTGTACTGGCAAAATCAGGGGAAGGGGTCGTCCATAACTGGGGAGAGGACTGGCCCAATAACCAAGTTCACACGGCAGATCGTTATGGTTGGATCTTATACAGTGACAAAAAGAACACCAAAAACAAGGAGTGGAATCCCCAGGATTTTCCCGTGGATGGTGTCATCATAGCCCTGGGAACCAATGACTTCAATCGCAGCGACCAAAAGCGCAAACCCACCCATGAGGAATTCGTTGATGGCTATGGGCATCTCCTGCAAACTGTGCGGCAGCTGAATCCTGACATCCCCATTATTTGCACCGAACCTGTCCCTAGTGTTATCCCGTCTTACGTAGGTGAATGGATAAATGAGGCTGTAACGGAGCAAAAGAAAAAAGGGGACAATAATCTTTATTACATAGCCATAAATGAAGGTCGCCCCCTGCTTGATCCTTCTGATTACGCAGGTGATAATACTCATCCCCTCAAGAGTGGAGCAACAAAAATTGCCCTTTTTCTAAAGGACAAGGTTGCAAGTATTTTGAGATGGTAAAGTAAGTTGAAAGTAAGCGGAAAACCATTCGGTGTATCCTATATATGAAAAGAACCGACAGGAACAAGAGTGGACGCAGATAGGCATTCATCTGGATCAGAATACCATGGGCAGCTGGATTATACGTTCTGCTGCAACATGGTTCAAGCCAATCGTTGACAAACTTCATGCCTATCTGTTGCAGGAAGATGTTATTCAGGCAGATGGTTACTATATGAGTTCATTGGCGTCTCAATTAAGATACGGGTTGCATTGCGCACCGTAAAACTCGGAACCCAATCGTTACAAGGCTTCATGATACTCGCAAACGATGCAACCCTCTGAGGAATTTTGCAACTCCTCAAACGGTAAAAGACTAGGAAAAATGTGGTTGTATCAATATTACAAGACTAATGGACAACTTCGTAGCCGAATTGATACAAGAATATAGAGTGTGAGACACCTCGAACCCCTATGAAATAAGGGGCTTCGAGGTGTTTTTGTGTTATTAGGAAGTCGCATAAGGCGGTGGGGTGAAGGGAGATATGCTTGGATTTGTAGCTTTTAGGGTAGAGGGGGGGGGCAAAATGTGGGACTCCGTTTGTACAGTATGATGCCCCATTTGCAGGGTGTGTAAAATAGTCTGCAAAGCAGTTTGTCGTCATAACGAAGCATTTACTTTCTTGCTAATTCGAGTTATGATATTAGCAGGAAGGGAGTGATAGCGTGAAAACATCAGAAAAGCTCGATTTGCTTTTTGAGAGAAATAATGGGATTGTTAAAACTGCTCAGGTTCTAGAAAATGGCATCACAAAAACATCTTTTTACGCCTATGCCAGACAGCGTGGTATAGAGCAGGCAGCACATGGAATCTATGTTTCGCCTGATGCCTGGACAGATGGCATGTATATGCTGCACCTGCGCTGCAGTCAGGCCGTATTCTCTCACGAAAGCGCATTGTTCTTCCATGACCTGACTGACCGGGAACCAAGTCCATATTCGATCACTGTAAAAACAGGCTATAATCCTGCCAGCCTGAAGGCTAATAGAATCAAAGTCTATACCATCAAAAAAGAACTGCATGATGTAGGACTTATCACGATGAATACACCCTTTGGCAATGCTGTCCCTGTCTATGATGCAGAGCGCACCATCTGCGACCTGATTCGTAGCCGCAGCAGCATTGAAATGCAGACATTTCAAGATGCACTCAAGCAGTATGCAAGGAGCAGGGAGAAAGATTTGCGTAAGCTGATGCGAGATGCAAAGATGTTTCATGTAGAAAAAATTTTACGACAGTACTTGGAGGTACTTTTATGATAAAGACAGCTTGGCAGCTTAAAGATCGGATTCGCAATCTCGCCAAAAGCAAATCGGCAGATGCACAAGTTTTGATGAGGAACTACATGATGGAGAGGTTCTTGGAACGCATTTCAGTTTCAGAGTATCGTGACAAATTCATTCTCAAGGGCGGAATGCTGGTAGCGGCAATGATTGTTCTTGAGTCCCGCGCAACTATGGATATTGACGGCACCATAAAAGGCATCAATGTCAACGTTGACGCAGGATGTAGAGAAAATGATCGCTACTATTGTTTCAGTGCCAATGGATGATGGCGTAAGGACACCGCTTAAAATTGATATCTCAACCGGCGATGCAATTACGCCCCGTGAGGTACGGTACAGATTCAAGCTGATGCTGGACGAGCGATCCATTGATATTTGGGCGTACAATCTGGAAACTGTTCTGGCAGAGAAACTGGAAACGGTGGTATCCCGTTCTACAACCAACACACGCATGAGGGATTTCTACGATTTGCACATGTTAAGCCAGCTTTACGGTCAAACTATTGTTCCAGCTGATCTCAGTGCAGCACTTACTGCAACGGCTCGGAAAAGAAATACGGAGAAATATCTGGCCGATGCGGTTGCTGCTCTTGATGAGGTTGAAGCTGATATGAATATGGTGAAACTCTGGACGGCTTATCAAAAGAAATTCTCCTATGCTTGTGATGTAACATGGAATTCAATTATGACATCTGTTCGCGGCCTTTACAATCTGGTGCAGAGCGTGAAGCAATGACATGTATTGTTAATATGATTGCTGTCCACTGCGGTTTTTACCGCGATGGACTTTTTTGCATCCGGATTATAGCGTTGACTTAATGCCAGTGCTGAGTGATAAATGGTAGTAAAAACGTGGGAGGAGTGAATTTGCATGACAGATAAAGATAGGAGGCACAAGCATGGGCAAATCATTGGTTGAATTGCTGGACGATATGGAGAGCGCCAGACTTGCCACCATAAAGGAAGGGCAGAGGAACAACGCCATCTTGAAGAGAATCTTTTCTAGCGTGGGGACGGATGCCTGGCCGGAGAACAGGGAGAATCTGCTGAACGGACTAAACAGCATATATAGACACATGGACTGGGGCAAGAGCATGGGACACGGCATCTTCTCGGCTGAGTTCTTCAAAGAGATTCCTGAGCTTTACGAGTCCTTGCCGCTAGCAAAGCAGCAGGAAATAGA
>CADAAS010000099.1 GCA_902785885.1 Pseudoselenomonas ruminantium | reverse complement strand
ATGAACGTTGACCTGTTGAAGCGAGCGATGAAATACCACGGATGGACGAATGAGAAGCTGGCTAAGGCTATGGGACTTCATCGGGATACCCTGCAACGAAAAATGCGTGGGGCTGTTCGCTTTACGGTAGATGACTTATGTGTAATGCGTGAAGTCATTCCGTTGGCAGATGAGGAGTTACTACAGATTTTTTTCAAGTAAAAAGTCAGGGTGCTGCAACACTCTGACTTAGGGATAAAAATTTGCTTTACTTCCGTTTGTGGCTTGACGGGCGCTGGCTTAAGGCACTGGCAGCAGCAGTTTTGGATGCTTTGCTGGTACGACCGTCACGCAAGACCTTAGAGGCGGCACTTGCGGCGCGTGCAGAAGTAACTTTTTTGGAATTATCTGCCATGTATTTCATCTCCTTTCTTATTGTTTGTAGATAATAATACTACATATTGGTAGAGATGTCAAATGACAACTATATGTTGTATGTCAAAAAGGCTATGGCGAGTGAACGGCTCGTTCATAAATTATGAAATAAGGAGGTGGTGATGTGTTTCAGAGCACCGTACTGATGAATGTGTCGGATGTTATGGCGGTTACCGGGTATAAGCGGAGTAGGGCTGGGGATATTGTGCGGAAGGTCAATGACTACACAGAATCCCAGGGCTATATAACGCCGAAACGCGGGAGCTGTTACATCAAGGCTTTTTGTAAATTGACCGGGCTTGCCCGTAAGGAAGTTTTGGAGGCTATCAGGCCCGGGATGGAGGTTAAAACGTGTCAAGAACAGTCGGAACCATAGACAATATTTTTTACCAGGCCCGGATGCGGGCTGCCGCCCGCGACACCGATTTTGAATCTCGGGCAAGTACAGAGGGGATTGTGGGGATAAGCTCCACAAGACTGTATCAAATTGAGCGAGGCATTCGCCAGCCGCATCGTGATGAACTGCTCATCATGGCAAAGGAATACGATGCGCCGGAGCTTTTGAAGGCTTATTGTCGGGATATGTGCCCGGTCGGCAGCATATGCCACGAAAAAGGAGGTGAAACAGATGAAGAACTTTGAGCTGAAAATCAGCAAAGCACGTGCCCGTAAAAAACGGCTTGAGCGTAGGATTAAAGGGTTCTTCGCAAGTGCAGTGCTTATCGGTGCGGCGGTAGTCTTCTCAGGATTCTATGACGGCGACCAACAACTCATGGAGGAAACCTATGTCGTCAAAAAAGGCGATACCCTGCGGCACATTGCCGAGCAGTATTTGGAGAAGAACACCGGGGGCCGCAGGTACATCCTCGAATTTCAAGAAGGCATCATCGAAAATAACCCTGAGCTCCAGCATGGGAACATTCATCCGGGGCAAAAGCTCAAAATCACCTATTGGGTGAAGAAAGGCGATGCTGGCAAATGAGGAAGCGAAAACCGACGTGTTTTAGATGCGGCCGCGAGTTCGAGAAGGGCGAAACCTACGATTTGATTTGGGTAGGCACAGGGATGACACCAATCTGCCGTGATGACAAGCTATGCGAGGAAAACTTCACTCTCCGATATCGCAGGCATCCCAAAATGAAGGTGGTTCACCGCAATGCACGCCACTTTCATTGATTTTTGATACAGGAGGCAAAAACTAATGAAAATCAACAGTCTTACCCTAAAAAAATTCCGGGGAATTAAGGACAAAAAAATAACGCTGGACAGCAAAAACACCAGCATTTACGGGGCGAACGGTACAGGCAAGACAACTTTAGCAAATGCCATTAGTTATCTGTTTACCGATGCTCCAGCTACTGGTGAAAAGGATTTTTCCCCGAAAACCGAGGGGACACATAATTTAAATCATACCGCTGAAATGGAGATTGCAGCCGATGATGGTTGTATCGTGACCATTGGCAAAGACTTCCATGAGGTTTGGAAGAAGAAACGTGGCTCACAATCTCCGGAATTTAGCGGTCATGAAACAGACTACTCTATAAATGGCGTACCTGTCAAGAAGAAGGAATATGATGCGGAAACTGAGCGGCTTTGTGGAGGGGATTCAAAGAAAGTGCTTATGCTCTCCAAGGTGGGCTATTTTGCCGAGACTATGCCTATGAATGAACGGCGCAGTATTCTCTTTGATGTATGCGGGGACATTACCGATGATGATGTTATGGAGTCTGCGGGGCTGACGGAATTAAAAGCCGTGCTCAAAATGCCGGGTAAGAGCGGCAGCAGTTACACCGTAGAAGAATATTTGCAGATAGCCAAAAGCCGCCGACGCGACCTAAACAAGAAGCTGGATGAACTGCCCGCCCGCATTGATGAAGCAAAAAGAGCACTGCCGGAAGGTGGGCAGGAAGTAGCAGAAGGTTGGATAGCCAAGGCCAAAGGTGACATCTCCCAGTTGGAAGTAGAAAAGGCAAAAATACTGACACCTGCCGCGCCTGATACCAAGGTTGAGGGATTAAAGGCCGCTATTGCCGGGATAAAGGCAGGCATTGAAAAAGGGCGTCAGTCCTTCCTTGCGGCCTTAAATGCCCAGAATACCGAATACTACAAGCAGATTGAGGGATTCCGCAAAGAGTTACACAAGGCCGAAGATGACCTGTTAAATATCACCCGTCAGCGGGAAGAAGCACAGCGGCAGATTGACAGCATGAATGCCAGACGCGCCCAGCTTTTACAGGAATTTGACAAGCTCAAAAATTCCCATTGGGATACAGGTAAAGAAATCTGTCCTACTTGCGGCCAAAAGCTCCCTGCTGATGCCGTGGAAAAGTTGCGGGCAAACTTCCTGCAAGGACTGGCAAGCGAAAAAGCCCGGATAAACGCCGAGGGCAAGGTGTGCAGTAAGCAGGCTATTGCCGATACCGAGGATAAAATTACCGCCCTGTTGGATAAGGAAAATGCCCTGCAAGAGCAGATTGAAAAACTCACGGCACAGATTGAAGCCGAGCCGCCCGCGACTGATGGCAATATCACCGACTACGAGTAGACCAGCGAATACAAGGACTACAGCAAGAGGCTTATCGAACTCAACGCCCAATATGAGCATAAGTTACAGCGTGAATGGCAGGCACCGGATACATCCGAGATTGACAAAAAGATTGAGGAATTACATCAAAAGGTAGCAGCCTATAATGCAGCTACTGCCGCCAAGGAGCGCGTTTCTGAACTGGAAAGCGAACAGCAGACTACAAGCGCAGCCCTTGACAGCATAGACCGCAACATTGCCATGTGTGAGGACTTTTTCCGGGCAAAGGTTAATCTCGTATCAAAGAACGTGGAAAAGCACTTTCATAGCATCACCTTCCTGCTTTTCAAGGAGCAGATAAATGGCGGTCTGAAGGAAGTATGTGAACCGCTTATACCGGATAAAGATGGGAACCTTGTAGAGTACAAAATGGCCAACACTGCCGCCCAGGTTAATGCAGGACTGGAAATTATCAAGGTACTTAGCGACCACTACAAAACCTATCTGCCCGTTATCGTGGACAGGGCAGAATCTGTAACGGATTTGATGCCGATGCCTGACCATCAGATTATAAGGCTTATCGTATCGGCAGCAGATAAAGAATTGAGAGTTGAAAAGGAGTAATGAAAAATGGCTTATAACAACACGTCTGCACGGGCACAGCAGAATGCAGTATCTACCCAGAATGTAACGAACCTTGAAGCATGGATTAACAACGACAGCGTAAAACGCAAGTTTAATGAGGTGCTGGATAAAGGGGCCGGGGCTTTTGTAACTTCCCTGTTGTCACTCGTAAAATCTACGCCACAGCTCCAGAACTGCGACCCGAAAACCACCATCAGCGCGGCCATGACAGCGGCAACGCTGAAACTTCCCATCAATCCTAATTTGGGCTTTGCCTATATCGTGCCATACAAGACAGATGCGACCTTCCAGATTGGCTACAAAGGTATTATTCAACTGGCTATGCGCACAGGGCAGTACAAGACAATTAACGCCTCCGTAGTACATGAGGGCGAAATCGAAGATATTGACTTCATCACAGGCGAAATTATCCGGGGCAAGCGTAAGAGTAATGAGATTATCGGCTATATTGCCTATTTCAAACTGGTAAACGGCTTTGAAAAAACGCTGTATATGACCAAGGAAGATATGGAGCTTCACGCCTCCCAATTCTCCCAGAGTTACAACACAGATAAACGTTACGGAAAGAGCCGCAGCGTATGGAGCACGAATTTTGATGCGATGGCACTCAAGACCGTATTGAAACAGCTTATTTCAAAATATGGCATTATGTCCATCGATATGCAGGGCGGCGAAGCAATGGCCACGGCGATGGCGAGTGATCAGGCGGTTATCGGCGAAGATGGCATGCCCACCTATACCGACAACCAACCGCAAGAAGTAAATGTAACACCCGAAGAGCCGCAGAATTTCCCCGAAGAGCCACAGCAGGCAGCACCTGCCCCTGCGGAAACAGTGGAAGAAGTACAGCCTCAGCAGGAAGTTAAACAGGAGACAAGCGAAGCACCCACGCTTGAATTCGATGCAGGAGAGCCGGAGTTTTAATGCTGGACATTAAAGTTTTAGGCTCCGGCAGCAGTGGGAATTGCTACATAGTGGGAGACGGTCAAAGCCGCCTCCTGCTTGATGCCGGATTACCAATAAGACAGATACAGACCGGATGTGATTACAAGGTTAATGAGGTAGCGGGGTGCTTAGTAACTCATAAACACAAAGACCACAGCAAGGCCGTGAGGGATTTAGCCCGCCGGGGTGTAAAGGTGTATGGTACACAGGAAATGCGGGAAAATGGGTTGCCAATTACTGTACTGAAAAGGCAGGCACAGGATTTAACCAGTATCGGAGTAGGTACGTTTAATGTAAGGCCGTTTATGGCACTCCATGACTGCGAATGTTACGGCTATCTAATCCATAGTTTAGTGACAAATGACAAGCTGATTTATCTCACCGATTCGGCAAGAATTCCCTATCGATTTAAGGGTGTTGATTACTGGATGATTGAGGCGAATTATAGCCTAAAAATTCTTGATGAAAAAGTCGCTGATGGCATGGATGAAACAAGGGCAAATCGGGTTATAAATACGCATATGAGTATTGAAAAATTATTGACTTATTTTCAAGGTTTTGACCACCTGCCAGCAAGAGAAATTCACCTGATACATTTGAGCAATGATAACAGCGATGCAGATGCTTTTCAGAGGCAAGTTGAAGCAGTAACAGGAGTGCCAGTATATATCGCATAAGAGAGGGGCGGCGGCGTGACACTGATAGAGCTACTAAACGGATATGACGGCGAAGGGTTGACCGCCACCGAGCAGGCAGTATATTTCAATCTTTGCCTTATCTGGAACAAACTGCGGCGGCCTAACTGGTTTGCAGTCAGCAGGGCGGAGCTTATGCGAAAGGCAGGGATAAAAGACCATAAGACGATAGATAAGGCGCGACAGTCGCTAGAGTCAAAAAGGTACATATCCACCCAAAACACGGGGGCGAGAAAGCCACGACAATACCATATTGAACCGCCACCAGCTAAGGGAATAAATCCCCTAGTGACTAAGGGAAATAATCCCCTAGCTAAGGGAATAAATCCCCTAGCAAATGAACCACTAGGGGAAATAATCCCCCAGAACAAGGGGGATGAATCCCCTAGACTAGGGGAATTATTCCCCCCTTCACAGAGTACAGAGTATCTTCAGAGTGATAATACCTGCTTAAAAGATAATTTATCCCCTAAGAAGATAGATAGTAGTAGGGCGGTAAAGATACAGAGTAGTAACTTGAATAGTATCGAGGTACAAGCTACGGAGAACTGTCCTACTACTATCCCTTCGGGGATTCCGCAAAAAGTATTGGATTTCTACCAGCAGGAAATAAGACCGATATGTTCACCGTTTGAATTGGAAAAACTGACTGACGATGTGGAGCATTATGGCGGTGATGCTGTTGTAAAAGCCATTGAGCGAGCAGTGATACGCAATAAACGTAATTTAGGCTATGTTGAGTCAATCCTAAAGCACTGGGAATCAGACGGCTACGACAACGGGAAAGGAGACAGGTACAAACATGACAACATGGCAGGAC
Organism: Pseudoselenomonas ruminantium; assembly: GCA_902785885.1. Lineage (GTDB taxonomy): Bacteria > Bacillota > Negativicutes > Selenomonadales > Selenomonadaceae > Selenomonas_A > Selenomonas_A ruminantium_M. Next base: position 2,781 of record CADAAS010000099.1, on the reverse strand, counting down.
ATTCTAACCAGGGAGAAAGCGCTGACGAATGGGCGGACAGACTTGCAAGGGAATACAACTTTGATGGATGAGCCGAGCATGGAGCACTGCCGGGGATGCCAAGGGCTTGAGCATTGCAAGCAAAGCCCTAAAGGCTTTATCCCTGTGGAAGTGGATGCGTTAGGCGGCAGATATGAGATGCTCAGAATGTGCCGGTATGAAAAGCAGGAGAGGCAGCAAAGCAAAATAGCCCGGCTTTTCACCGAGGCACAAGTACCGAAAATGTTCAAGTCAGACACATGGGCAAGCTATGAAATTACAGGTGATAACCGGGAGGCGGTAGCGAAGGCAAAGGTTTTGGTCAAAAATGGCGGCAGTCTGGGTGGCAATGGCAAAGGGCTGCTGCTCTATGGCGACCGTGGGTGCGGAAAAACAAAACTTGCCGCAATAATTGCCAACGACCTGACAAAAGCAGGGCAGGCTGTTCTTTTCTCCACGGTACCGGAACTATTGGACAATATCCGGGAAAGTTACGGGAGTAGTGGCAAAAGCACACAGGAAGTCACACGGGAAGTAAAGACCGCTGAGGTGCTCATAATGGATGATTTAGGCACGGAACGGATGACCACATGGACCAGTGAGCAGCTGTACTTAATCATCAACACGCGGTATACCAAAGCCCTGCCGACCATCATCACGACCAACTACGCGCCCAAGGAGCTGCTAAAGCGGCTGGCTATCGTGGATAAGGCGGGGAAACTGGTTGACCCTGTACCGGCAGAAAGACTTATTTCAAGGATTAATGCCATGTGTGAGTTCGTGAGAATCGGAGGAGGAGACAGGAGAGCATGGGAGCCAAATATCAAGACCCCACGGCAGATTGCGCAATAGCGCGGGCAGATAAGGCAATGGCGAAGAAAAGGCGCAAGGAAATAGCCGCAAAAGCCCGCCAAATAGCGGCGGCAAAAGCAAGCGTTGAGGAAAAAGTAAAAAGGTAAATTGTCGCAAAACTCCTCAGAATCGCCTGCAAGGCGCTTAAAACAACATGACCCATACACTTATACCTAAAATGGGGTAAAGAGGTGCTGTAGGCAAAATGTGAAAGCTTTAGAGGGTGTTATGTGAAATAGCAAAGAGGATAAAAACACATGGCAATGAGTAAAAAGCAATTTTTGAAGCATGGCTATGACTTTACTACAAACAAGGTCGGATACAGCCGTTTGGCAAGGCTGGACTATTCCTTGCAATGTGAGAACCACCGCAGGAAACGCGAAGGACGGCGCGTTATTGGCAGGGCTGAACTCAAAAAGCGGCTTATGCGCGATTTGAATCTAAAAAGGAGGTATGAGGCACATGAAAATGCTGATTGATGAAATGGAAATCCCTCATCCAGTAAAATATGACCGCAGGCAGAAAACTGCTGACATGGATAAGCTGGATTGGTCATATAAAATCCGTGAGGAATTAGACGAGGCTTTAGCAGCTAAAAATAAGGCAGAATTAGCAGCAGAAATAGCCGATATTGCTACAGTTTGTATTAGCTGGCTTGAAGCATTAAAATATGACGAAAATAAACGTAGAAAACTGTTTTATCAGACCAATGTCAAAAACAGGATGAGAGGGTATTTTGACAAGGTGAAATAAGGACAGGATGTGCAGAATTTTACTGGAGCATTTTTTCGGAAGTATTGGAGGCGTAAAATTGGCAGACTCATATAGTTTTATCATCTACGGACACCCGGCAACGAAGAAGAACAGCGCAACTATGGCAAAGAACAGGAGCATATTGTTGCCTTCTAAAACCTACCGCGAATATGAAAAGCTTTTCAAGCAGCAGATGGCGGCACTGCCCAAGCCAGTACCACATTTCAATGAGGGCGTGCAGGTCACAGCCAGATATTATTTGAAGAATAAGGCACATTATCCCGACTTGGTGGGGCTCATGCAGGCTACGGCTGACCTTATCAGCGATGAATATAAGGTGTATAACAGGAAAAAGCGCCTTGTGCGTGAGTGGCTTTTGTCAGATGACCGCATTATAAAGAACTGGGATGGCACAGAGATAGTCGCCATTGACAAGGAAAATCCACGAGTTGAAATCACCATCACACCATTATACAGGTGCTTTAGCGAGGAGACAGACCCGTATTTGATACGGATTTTGAAGGATAAACAGCAGGGGAGATTATTTTAGGTAAGAAATTAAAAACCCGCCAAAACAGGCGGGCAATAATTAGCTGTAATGTCCTTTGCAGGCGGCTATGTAGATGGTGTTTTCGTCAAAGCGATATATGAGACGGTCTTTTTCGGTGAGCCGACGACTCCAATAGCCGGACAGCTCATAGCGCAGGGGCTCAGGTTTCCCCATGCCCTCATGACCGTTACGTTCAATGTCGCTAAGCAGGGCGTCGATTTTCTTGACAATCTTGCGGTCTTCGCGCATCCATGCCATGACATCCTTCCAGGCATTTTCGGAGAATTGTCTATTCATTGAGCAATTTCTCCCATTCGTCTGGTGTTTTGGTTACAGTCTTGCCGCCTTCCAGCTGGCTGATGCCTTCCATGATGTGCTGATAGTTCTTGTGGTTGCTGCGGACAAAGATATTTTCCATAAGGTTGTTGTAAGATTCAAGGCTCATCATGACAAGATTCTTCTCGTCCTTGCGGGTGACAAAGACGGTTTCCGCATCATCAGTGGCTCGGTCACAGTAGCTTTTCAGGTTATTGCGCAGGGTGGAATAATTTACGGCTAACATAAGAAAACACTCCCTTCTTAGGGATATTGTACAATATATTGAACAA
>CADAAS010000098.1 GCA_902785885.1 Pseudoselenomonas ruminantium | reverse complement strand
AAGCCTGCCATCATGATGATGGTCGGCGGATTTGGGCTGATGTTGATGCGGCTCTGCGTGCCGCCCATGAGGTTCGTAAGTTCCTCATCAACAATCTTTACTACCACCTGAGCCGGCGTCAGGGTTTCCAAAATGTCCTGACCAATGGCCCGTTCCTTAACGGTTTTTATGAAATTCTTTACAACCTTGAAGTTGACATCTGCTTCCAGAAGCGCCATGCGCACTTCCCGCATGGCTTCATTGACATCATCCTCCGTCAATTTGCCATGGCCGCGAAGTTTTTTGAATGTCTCCTGCAAGCGGTCAGACAGGCTTTCAAATATCAATTAATTAACCTCCTGACTGCGCCCGATAAAGGGCTCCAGCCGGTCAAGGATCGCCTCAACGGCGCTTTCATTGCCCGCCTGCCGCAAATCCTTGATGGACTCGTAAATTTTTGCCAGTTCCTGACGCTCCTCGTGATAACGAGCCGCCAGCCCCAGCTTTTTTTCGTAGGACTCCATCGCCTTTTCACTGCGATGGATATTGTCGTAAACCGCCTGCCGGGATATGCCCAGTTCCTCGCCGATTTCCGACAACGAAAAATCTTCAAAGAGGTGCAAGCGCAAACATTCTTGCTGCTTTTCCGTCAACAGCGCCCCATACAGGTCAAACAAAGTAGACAAATATAAGAACTGCTCCATCACGGCTATCACCTGCTTCAAATTTAGGTGCCAAGGTTTTCCCCTTGACATAGCTATTATAGCGAAGCCCCTATAGCCTGTCAAGTGTTTTTCCTTGGCACCCTGAAAAAAATACGAAAAAATTTCAGATTTTCACGTATTCGGAACCCATTTCCAATATCTTTTGCCCATCGCCTTCCAAGGCTGCCGCCAAATCATGGGCTGTACCATTGAAGTCTACCTCCACAATGGTATTGCCAAAAGACGTGCCCCGCACATAAACATTGTTGACACCAGGGACGCCTTCCAAATAATTCGTAACGGCCGTGATATTCCCCCATTTTCCTTGGGTGACAATCAACTTTATATGCTGGCTGGGATTAGCTGCTTTATTCAGTGCCGCTTCCCCAACCGCCTTGGCTATGCCCTGCGCTGCCGCGACCAGCGCCTCATCTGCCCCGCCACTTGTACGATAGTGCGGCGACTTGCCATTAAAGTTGCCGGCATATATCACTTCACCGGTGTTGGTATTAACCATGCGCACGGCGATTTGTGCTGTCGTTTTCTGTAAATGTGCAACACGATTAGCAAAAAGCTCCACCTGTGCCGTCACCAGATAATCCACCGGAGCTTGCACTTTAAGGCTCTGCCATAAGTGGTTATCGCCAGAGAACTGCGCAGCCATCAGCTGCCGGCGCTGAGCATTGCTAATCTGGCCCATATCCACCACCCGGCAAAAGCCCTGACCGGTCAAACCATTAATAACGCAGTTTTCCACAACAGGATAATGCCGCCCCTGACTGTCCATCGAGACCACCCCGATACGCGGGTCCTGCATATTCATGCCGATAACGGCCTTTTTCTGCGCCAGCGTCCCCAAGGCTGCACTAAGCTTTTGTTCCTGCACATCCACCTGTACTTTGGCGGAATGTATGCCATTGGCCGCCGAATGTTCCAGCACCTTATAGCTCTTGATATAGCCATCGGACTGGGTATAGACCCTGTCATGAATCAGTTTATAATTGGTCACATAACTGCGGCTGTCCACCATAACGCCAATCTGCTGTTCAATCGCCTGTCTGAGTGCCGCCTTTACTGCCGCCCGCTCAGAACTGCCCTGCCCAGTGACCGTCACCATCGCTGCCTCACTTAGCGGCAAATAGGTCAGCATACAAGCGGCCAGACACAAACCACATTTTAATACCTTTTTCATCCCCCTCACCACCTTGCCCTCATTTTAGCATTTGCCCTCTAAAAAGTAAAATGACCTATCCATAATAATGGACAAGTCATTTTACATCATAATCGCTTATGCTCTATGGGATTCTTCCAAGGCTTTTAATTCAGCGTCACGCTGCTCAACGGGCTGTTTTACCTTCAGCATCATGGCATCGCCAAAGGAGAAGAAACGGTACTTCATTTCCACAGCCGTCTTATAGGCATCAAGCACAAACTCCCGTCCGGCAAAGGCGCTAATCAGCATAATCAGCGTGGACTTGGGCAGGTGGAAGTTGGTGATAATGGCATCGACAATCTTGAAATCATAACCCGGATAGATGAAAATCTGCGTCCAGCCACTCTTGGCAGAGATTTCTCCGATGCCGTCCGCAGCGGATTCCAGTGTGCGGATACTGGTCGTCCCCACGGCAATGACCCTGTGACCGGCTTTTTTCGTATCCATAATGAGCTTCGCCGTTTCCTCCGGCACATTATAGAACTCCTTGTGCATATCGTGCTTCTGGATATCTTCCACATTGACCGGACGGAACGTGCCCAAGCCTACATGGAGCGTCACAAAGCCCAGGTTCACGCCCATATCCTTGAGTTCCTGCATCTGTTCCTTGGTGAAATGCAGGCCGGCTGTCGGTGCAGCCGCCGAGCCCTGTTCACGATTGTAAACCGTCTGATAGCGTTCCCTATCCTCCAATTTCTCATGGATATAAGGCGGCAGGGGCGTTTCCCCTAAGCGGTCGAGGATTTCCTCAAAAATCCCCTCAAACTTGAACTCCACAATGCGACCGCCAAAATCCGTATGGTCGGTCACCACGCAGCTCAATTCATCACTAAAATTGATTTGGTAGCCCGGCTTAGCCTTCTTGCCCGGCTTGACCAAGGTTTCCCAATGGGTTGCATCCAGCCGGCGCAGCAGGAAGACTTCCACCTTGCCCCCTGTCTGGTCACGATGGCCGATAAGGCGGGCCGGCATAACGCGGGTATCATTGAAGATAAGCGTGTCGCCCGTTTCCACATATTCCTTGAGGTCATAAAAATGACGATGCTCCATGGTCTTTTCCACAGGGTCAAGCACCATCAAGCGCGAGGAATTGCGCGGTTCCACCGGAACCTGTGCAATCCGTTCTTCTGGCAGTTCATAATCAAAATCCGAAAGTAATAACATCATTCAATCCTTCAATCAATATAATTTCTTTAACTCTGCACCATGGTAATAATGCTGCAAAATCTTCTTATAATCATAGTGTTCACTGTCTGCATAGACCTTGGCGCCATGCTGGGACATCCCCAGCCCATGTCCCCAGCCATAGCCCTTGATGAACAATACATTGCGGTTCATGGCCATGCCAAAAAGCGTGCTTTTCAGCCCCAGCATACTGCGCAAGTCATTGCCGGTCATGCTGGCTTTGCCGTTCTTGCCGACAAAAGTCACCTGCTTGACCCGCCCCGATACCGTGCGGTCTTTCGAGGCCTTGCCAATCTTTATGGGGGACAGTTCAATCTTCTTCAACGTGCCGATATTTTTCCCACGCTTGGCGAGCAGCTCACTGAACTTTTCCACCGTGATATTCTTCTCCCACGGGCAAGTCTCCGTCCGCACTTCCTTGGCCGCCCGCAGGCAGTCAATGCGACTGCCCCATACGTCTTCGCTGTTCTCCGTCATGCCACCCGAATCCGTATGAAAGAGCGCATCAACAAGTGCGCCATGACTTTCCAAAACCTCGCCGCTGGTTGCCTTTATCGCCTGGTTAGCCGCGGCGCGCTCCACAGCCACGCCGCCATACTGCTGGCAATGAGTTGTTGCACAGACATCAAAGCCTTCTTTGGCATGGCGCTTGCGCTGGCGCAGGGCATACGTCCTGGCCGCCACCGCCTGTGCCTTCACCGCCTCCGGATTCCATTCCGCCGGCATTTCCTCCGGCACAACCCCTTGCAGATATTCCTCCGCCGTTATGCGATTGATTAGCTGCAAGCTTCCCTTGCGCGGCATCAACCGCAAGGCACCACGATAGGGCTTATTATCGTAGGTGCTGACCAGCTTGGACAGATTGCGCTCGTCCTCCACCGTCAGTTCCAAGGCCGCGGCATCCGCTTTTTTAAGTTTCCTGCCATTAAGTTCCCAGCCCTTGTCCGTAAAATTGAGCGTAGCAAATTCCTTGGCCTTTCCCTGCCAGACCACTTTCTTATTGTCCAGCCGCTTCAAAACCACAGGAACATTTCCCGACAGGCGCAGGGTCGATCCCGCCGTCCCCAGCGATACCAAAAGTTCCGGCTGCCAGGCCGCCTCCACAAAAGCAGCCGGCGATAATAACAGGCAAAACAAACTGCAAAGAACAATAATCCGCTTCTTCATCATCCGACCTCCCCTGCACGCGCCTTTGCCTCAGCTTCAAGCCGGGCACGCTTTTTCGCCTTGTTGTCCTTCTTGCGCTGCTTGCGAATGTCCTTGCTGTACCGTTCTTCCTCGCTGAAGATACACCCGCAATAAGGCTGACGGTAAAGCTCCAACTCGTGGCTGATATCAATGCCCTCCTGCCAACCGGGACGGAAATCTTCATAATAAAACTGCACACCATATTGCGCGGCAAAACGCTCGGCCGTCCGCTTCATCAAATCATGCTGTTGGTAAATGCTGTAAAAGAGCGTCGATGTAAAGGCATCAAAGCCATGCTCCGCCGCAAACCGCGCCGCTTCCTCCAGCCGCCAGGTGTAACACATCGTACAACGACCATTGGGCAAGGCCTCCGCCGGCAGCGCCCGCTTCAAAAAATCCCGCAGGCGGTATTGTTCATCGGCGAAAAATTCCATATGGACCTTTTCCGCAAACTCCCGAGCCGTATTTAAGCGCATCTCCCACTCTTTATACGGATGAATATTGGGATTAAAGAAATACCCCACCGGCTCAATGCCATCTGCCCGCAGTTTTTTCACCGGATAACAGGAACACGGCCCACAGCACATATGCAATAGTAACTTCATAACCATATACTCCTATTCCGGATAAGCAATACCCAAATGCTCATAACCGGCTTTCGTGACCACGCGCCCCCTGGGCGTACGGTTGATAAAGCCCAGCTGAATCAAGAACGGCTCAAACACATCTTCCACAGTATCCGTACTCTCGCTGATAGCTGCCGCCAATGTATCAAGCCCCACCGGGCCACCACCGAATTTCTTAATCATGGTCAAAAGCATGCGCCTGTCCGTATGATCAAGGCCAGCCTTATCCACTTCGAGCAGGGACAGCGCCTTATCGGCAATCTCGTCGGTAATAACCTCCATGCCTTCATACTGCGCCACATCCCGCACACGCTTTAACAGGCGATTGGCAATACGCGGAGTTCCCCGGGAGCGGCGCGCAATTTCCAGCGCTCCTTTATCCTCAATGGGGATTTCCAAAATCTCTGCCGCACGCTTGACAATCGTCACCAAAGCCTCCGGCGTATAATACTCCAGGCGCGAGATAATCCCGAAACGGTCACGCAAAGGCGCCGCCAGCGAACCTGCCTTGGTTGTGGCGCCAATCAGCGTAAAGGGCGCAATATCCAAACGAATGGAACGGGCACTTGGCCCCTTGCCGATGATGATATCTAGCGCAAAATCCTCCATCGCGGAATACAAAACTTCTTCCACGCTGCGGGACAAACGATGAATCTCATCGATAAAGAGCACATCATGCTCCTGCAAATTGGTAAGTAGCGCCGCCAAATCCCCCTGCCGCTCAATAGCCGGTCCGGAGGTCTGCCGGAAGTTTACCCCCATTTCATTGGCGATAATTCCCGCCAGCGTGGTCTTGCCCAGCCCCGGAGGCCCATAGAGCAGAACATGGTCCAGCGAATCGCCGCGGTTCATCGCCGCCTGAATGAAAATCTCCAGATTTTTCTTGGCCTTGTCCTGCCCGATATACTCGCTTAACTTGCGGGGGCGCAGGCTGTACTGCCAATCATCTGTCCGCTGCTCGTCCATGGCCACGATGCGTCCATCATCAATATCCATCTCGTAAAAATCTTCTTCAGCCAAGCCCACCCCTCCTTAAAATTTGTTCAACTGCTTAAGCGCCAGCTTGATGACGTCTTCCGTCGTCTTGCACTTGGTTGCCTTCTTGAGCACCGGCGCAATTTCGGCCTGGCTATAACCCAAAGCCACCAAAGCCGCCTGCGCTTCACTCATCATATCGTCGCCAGTAGCTCCTTCCAAATCCAAAGTCAGGATTTCTTCCACATCATCAGCTGCCGCAAAGGCAACCTTGTCCTTCAGTTCCAAAATCAGCCGTTCCGCCGACTTCTTGCCAATTCCCGGCAACTTGGTCAAAACCGTGGCCTGCTTGTTCTGAATTGCCTTGCAAAGGCTCTCCACGGTGATAGCCGACAAAATCCCCAAAGCCACCTTTGGGCCAATGCCCGACACGCCAATAAGCAACTGAAAAATATCGTATTCTTCCTCACTGGCAAAGCCATAGAGAGTAATGCCATCCTGATAGACATTCATATAAGTAAACAGCTGGGCTTCTTCCTTCAATCGCAGCTTGTTCCGCGTAGACCCCGCCACAAAAACCCGATAGCCCACACCATTTACATCCAACAGGCAGTAGTCCGTCTTCAGCGCTGCCACCTGTCCCCGTAAAAAACCAATCATGCTGTCCGTTCACTCCAATAGACATAGAAAACTTGTAACCTTATTAGTATAGCACGAACAACACAAAGATGACTAGCCAAATTTCGTCTTTACAAATGAAGTAGTTCAATCATTCAATATAGCTGTGAACATAAAAATGAGGCTGTTGGAACAACCCCTCTTCTTAGCCTAATGTGTATCACCACAGTCAGCCAGCTATATTTATGTAAAAATATACAGTACTGCAAGCAGTATTATGCCATATAATAGCTCACATAGCATTTACAGGCACTGTCCGCTCCCCAATCCCCATTGGACGGCGCCATTTGTGAGCTTCCCCAGTTCGCATAAATAATACGCCCTGACTGGTCTTTCCCAAAAGCCAGCCAGGGCACTTTTTATATTTTCATATTCATCTATAAAAACTTCTTTATCAGCTATCCGGTCAATAAGATTGAATCATTAACATCCTTATCATCCATGATTATAGTACCTTCAACAAAACGTAGCTATAAGCCCTGCCACGGCGCTCTGAACGCAGGCAATGGCTTTATCTGTTTATCCTGCAGTTCATAAACGATGCCGTTATCTGCCAGTTCCTGCAAAAAGGCCTTTAGATAAACGGAGCTTTGAAACTTCTGCATAAAATCCAGCGTGAATCTGCCATTTACCGCTGAGATTTGAATAGTGATGTCCATAATGGTGGCACTCCAGGCATGGAACTCTTTTATATATTTTTCCGCTTCTCCGAAATTCGCCTTTCCTACATAGCTCACATTGGCCGCAGCAAAGCGACTGGCGACCTCATCAACCTTTGCCATCATCTCCAGTCTTTCCTTATGGGTTTCTTTTGCCAAAAGCATTTTGGTCAAGCCAGCTGTATGCGCCACGCCGGACAGTACAGTCTCTTCATTTGCTTGTGCCGCAACCCTATTCCTATATATCTTCACCTGCTCAGGGAGTGACAATTTACGCAACTGTCCATCATATTCCAAAAACGACACATACATAGCTCCCGGCATTTCTTTATGGCATCTTCTTATCCTGTTTCCGCGCATAGATATCTGTCGCGAAATCAATCATTTCTCCCCAACTGATAAACCGTGTAGTCTTGGCAACGTGCTTATCCATCTGCACCTCGGGAAGATCCTCGAAATCTTGCTGAGATGTGATATGGAACCTTCCCCCTTGCAGGAATTTCTCGAAGCTACGGTAGTTCGTATACTTGCGCATGAATGATTTATCGAATAAGTCCTCAAAATCCACCGACTGCGGAATGAAGTTGTCAATAATAGTTGACACATTTTTTGCAAGAAATTCTTTCTATGCCACATCCTGAAGAGAAGTGTAGTATCTGCCCAGTTTTTCCTTGGGAGGCATACCTCCTATGGCAGAGCAGATACGGCGATTATTCTAATAAGATTCATAGTATCGCCAAATAAGGCTCTTTACCTCAGCGGTGGTCATCTTGGTGGTATCATATCGTCCATAGAGAAGTTCTTCCTTCATCCTGGCCCACATGCTCTCACAGCGGGCATTGCCATGGCATCGGCCGCCATCGCTGTTCATGCTTTGGATAAAGCCGTGCCGCTTCATAGCTGCACGGTAATCATTGCTGGTATATTGACTCCCACGGTCAGAATGGATTATGGCTCCACATAGCTCAGGATGCTTGTTATGGGCATCCTGTAACGTCTTTATACAGAGTTCTGCACGCATGTTGGTGTCCATGGCTAACCCCAACACCTCCAGATGAAAGCAATCGAAAATAGCTGAGACATACAGTTTTCCACCTTTGACAGGGACTTCTGTCATATCCGTGATGCATTTTGTAAATGGAGATTCTGCCCAAAAATTTCGCCGCAGCAAATCATCTGATTTCCTGTCAGCCTTGGTTATCCCGTTAGGCTTTTTCTTTGCCTTTCGGATAATCCCCATCTTTGTCAATATTCGATATATCGTGGTTATACTGGGAATATCGCCATCTGGATGCTTCATAAGAAGTGCTTCCCATATACGTTTCTTCCCGTAATTATCGTTCCAGTCATCTTCGGCGATAATATCCCGTATTTCCTGAGCTATCACAGCATGCTTCCACGGCTTGTTAGATGACTTCATAAATTTGTAGAAGCCCTGCCTGCTAATGCCAAGCCACCAGCAATAACGGGCTACATGCTGCTTTCCATTGCCATCAGAAACCTTTTTAGCCAAGAATTTCATTCTTTTCTTTTTGCGTACTTCTGACGGCTGGCGGCGAAAAAAGCGGAGGCCTCTTCAATGAACTCGTTCATTTCCCGTAATTCTCTATTTTCTTTCTTAAGAGCCTTCATTTCCCGTTCGAGGATAGCCAGCTTCTCGCTGGCAG
>CADAAS010000097.1:4631-13581 GCA_902785885.1 Pseudoselenomonas ruminantium | reverse complement strand
GAATGGCTCAGTAGATGCGCGCCTTGCCACGCAGATTGAGCTGGTGCGGCAGGCTGTGAAAAATGTTATGTTGTAATTTTGTTGAGGGATGGCGCTATGAAAGATATGGAAAATACGCCCTTTCAACTAAATATTGATAAGTTTACGGAAGCTATTTATGATTGCTCCAGTGTCAAGCTTACGGGAAAGGTGACGCAGGTTATTGGACTGGTCATTGAATCCCAGGGACCTACGGTAAGTGTAGGCGAACTTTGTTACGTCAGCTCCCATAATCCGGATGTTCCGCCGATTCCTGCTGAAGTGGTAGGCTTTCGGGAAGGCTATGTCATGCTGATGCCGGTTGGCGAGATGCAGGGCATAGGCCCTGGATGCGAAGTGACAGCAGCGCAGAAGATGCTGAATGTCAAAGTGGGCGATGAGCTTTTGGGGCGTGTCTTGGATGGGCTGGGCAATCCTATTGATGGCAAGGGACCGCTCCTTTGCAAGAAGGAGTATTCCTTGCAGGCTGACCCGCCTCATCCGTTGTCACGGCCCCGTATTCATGACAGCCTTTATGTCGGTGTGCGGGCCATTGATGGCCTGATTACCATGGGAGAGGGGCAGCGCATAGGCATTATGGCTGGTTCTGGGGTGGGCAAGTCTACCCTCCTTTCCATGATTGCCCGAAATACTGAGGCCGATATCAGCGTCATTGCGCTGGTGGGGGAACGTGGCCGTGAGGTGCGTGATTTCATCGAGCGTGATTTAGGCGAGGAAGGCATGAAACGCTCTGTGGTGGTAGTGGCGACCTCTGACCAGCCGGCTTTGGTGCGCATCAAGGGCGCGATGACTGCCACAGCTATTGCTGAATATTTCCGTGACCAGGGTCGCAAGGTCATCCTGATGATGGATTCGGTTACTCGCTTTGCCATGGCCCAGCGTGAGGTGGGGCTGACAATTGGGGAGCCGCCGGCTACCCGTGGCTATACGCCTTCGGTATTTGCCATGCTGCCAAGGCTTTTGGAGCGGGCGGGCACCAGTGCGACAGGCTCGATTACGGGAATTTACACGGTGCTGGTGGACGGCGATGACATGAATGAACCCATTGCCGATGCAGTACGTTCCATTTTGGATGGTCACATTGTATTATCCCGTAACATTGCAGCGCAAAATCACTTTCCGGCCATTGATATCATGCCCAGCGTCAGCCGTGTAATGAATGAAGTGGTGTCGCCAGAGCATTTGAAGGCGGCACAGCAGATGCGGCAGCTTATGGCTGTATATCGGGATGCCGAGGACTTGATTCACATAGGGGCTTATGTAAAGGGTTCCAGTGCCAAGATTGATGAATCGATACAGAAGATAGATGCCATTAATGGCTTTTTATGTCAGGGAATCTTTGAAGTTGATTCCTACGAAGAGACAGAAAGAAAACTGATGGGGATTTCCGGGTAACAGGCCATGAAAAAGTTTAAGTTTCAGCTGGAAACCCTGCTCAGGGTTACACGGCGAAAAAAAGATGATGCTGAACGCGAATTTGCTGCAGCTTCCCGCCGCTTGGAAGAAGCTCGGGAAGGCTTGAACACGCTGCTGGACGAAATGCAAAGAGGACAGCGGGACTATGATGCACTTTCGCAAGAGGGCGTGCGGGTTACTGTGGGCAGGCTCATGACGTTCAATAGCTTTTTTGCCTGGAAAAGGGAGCAAATAGAAATGCAGCAGGGCATTGTCCTGCAGATGAAGGGCGAAAAACAGAAAAAGCTCAAGGCCCTCATGGAAGTCATGAGCTATCTAAAAAGCATAGAACAGTTGAAAGAACGCCGCTATCGGGAATATCAGGCAGAAGCCTTGCAGGAAGAGCAGAAAATGCTGGATGAGATTGGCCTGCAGCTTACGATGCGGCGCAGAAGGGAAGGGGCAAGCTTATGATGGATTTAACCGGTGTACGCCAGGTACAGGCAAGGATTGCGCAATTGCAGGAGCAATTTGGCATGCCGGGAAATATTCCCGGCACAGTCTTCTCACAAAAGCTGGAAAAGGAAATGCAAAAATCATTGGGGGTTACGGCGGCGCAGGAAACCCCTGAAGCAGCAGTTCAGGAGAATAGCCAGCCGCTGCCAGCTGTACAGAAGGTGGATACTGCGAAAACGGTACTGGCAGATATGCCATTAGCGGACCAGAATCTCAGTACGCTTATAGAGGCGGCGGCCAGAAAGTATAAAGTGGATCCGAAATTGGTGGCTGCTGTCGCAGAAGTGGAATCCAATGGCAATCAGGATGCGGTTTCGTCTGTGGGAGCCATTGGCGTTATGCAGCTGATGCCGGATACGGCAGCCTCGCTTGGCGTGGATCCCTACAACAAGCAGCAGAATATTGAAGGTGGCGCGAAATATCTTCGGCAGATGCTGGATACTTTCGGCGGCGATACCAGGAAAGCTGTGGCCGCTTATAATGCCGGGCCAGGCGCAGTGAAGGATTATGGTGGTGTTCCGCCATATAAGGAAACCCAAAATTATGTGAAAAAGGTATTGGATATTTACAGGTAATATAGGATAGAAGGCGGGTTAGACAATGGCAGTGAAGAAAAAAAAGAAAAAAGGCAGCAAAATAGTGAAAGTGCTATTAATGCTTTTCCTGCTATTTGTGCTTGTTGTAGGCGGCTTTGCTTTGGGGGTTTATCTGCAGCTTATTGATACGCAGGAAGCAAATGAAAAGATGAAGCTTTATGACCTGCCCGTTATCGGTGAATATTTTGTGCGCCCTGCACCGACTGAGGACGATATGGAAAAAATGCCAGTGGAAGATTCCAAGCCCGATAAGGACAAAGAGGCCAAAAAGGACGATAAGCAGGAGTCCAAGAAGCTGGTCATAACCAAGGAAGAGATTGAAAAGCAAATGAAGCAGCGGGAAGCTGAGGAAAAGAAAAGAGTGTCCAAGCTTGCCCGCCTGTATAACCAGATGAAGCCCAAAGATGCAGCAAAAGCCATGGATGAGCTGGATGATGATATGTGCATTGCCATATTGCAGCGCATGGATGAGGCTGTGGTGGCAAAGATCATGACGGAATTTGATGAAGGAAAAACGGCCAGGATTACCCGTATAATGTATGCGGGTACCAAAAAGGAAGTCAACACGGAAGAGGACATTCGCCGCATGTTGGAAGAAAAAGCCCAGAAAGGCGGGCAGGCACAGCCGGAAAATGAGGCGCAATGAAAGACAAGTTCCCTACAAGGCAAAAGTAGGGAATTTTTTATTTAAGTAAAAAGCACTTTTCAACGATAAATAACATGAAAGGGAGGTGATTTGGTGAATGCAGCAAATGTAATGGCTATTTCTCCTAAGGCTGGTGCTGCAAGCAAAGTGCAGGGCACACGGATGGCCGGCAAAGTGAACAAGGCATCTGCCAATGCGCCCCAGGGATCCTTTGATGAGGCTTTGGGAAAAGCAGGAGAAGAAGTAACAGGAAAAATGGCAAAATCGCCGACAGAGGCTCAGGGAAATATACAAGGGAATGTTGACGCTAAGGAAGCTTATATAAAAGACGATATGCCAGAAGGAACGGGCGCTGCTTTAAATGGTCAGCAGGGCAAGGAGCCGAAATCAGGAGAAACGCCCAGGGAATGGGGAAAAAAATCGCAGGGGACGAAAATCCATGATAGTGAAAATAACATGGCCAGCGAACAGGAAACAGATAGTTTGGATACAGGAATCGCGGCGGTGTTGAATTTTACTGCAGAAGGAAAATCGGCACTGGTTGTGGATGAACAGCTCACACAGGAAAACGATGCACGGACAGTGGATGGAATTTCACAGGTGAAAGTGGATTTGCCTGCAAATGAGCAGGTTCCACAGGGAAAAGCTGTATCGACATTGGAGGAAACGTATCAACAGGCAAAAAGCACTGCTGAAGTAAATTTGCAAAGTTTGTTGCCGCAGTCAGGGGATGAGATTCAGAAAAATAAAAATTTCCTGGCGATGCTTTCGGGACAGCAGGTAAAACTAAGCGCTGAAAAGGCAGTTGAAAGCTTGCCCAAGATGGGGACCCAAGCGCAGGAAATGGCATCAGCAGCTCAGCCGGCAGAAGGCTGGGGAATGGACCAGCAGATGAAATCGGCAACGATGTTGGAGGTGCAGCTGAATAATCATCAACTGGCGAATCGGGCTGTGTTTCAGGAAGGCAGTGCAGCATCGCAGGACTTGCCGCTAAGAACTTTACAGGGCGGGATTCAACAATTCCCGTTGCCCAATGATGGGGGGGCTAGTGTTCCGTTAGAGACTCAGGCGACCTTGCAGAACGAGATGGGCAAAGCTTCTCCTTTGGCGAAGCAAGCTGTTCGGGAAAATTTGCAATTGGCTTTTTCGCAGGAGCCAAGAGGCGTGCCTTTGGCAGGCGCGCAAGAGATTATGCCTGAAGGGGCTGGGAGGCCACAGGACAATCTCAATGATTTGCAGCTTGCAATTCTGAATAATGGCAAGGAAAGACAGGATGCCAAGGGAATGGCACTTTTTAGGCAGGATAAGGAGACGATGCCGTCCATGCCTGCTGGAAGGGGGAATGATTTAGCAACACTGCAGGAAACAGCGCAAGCGATAATCCCGGAAAGGACGATGCCGTCCATGCCTGCTGGACGTGTGAATAATTCCGCAATGCCGCAGGGAACAGTGCAAGCGATGCCCACGGAAGGGGCGATGCCGTCCATGCCTGCTGGACGTGTGAAGGACCCCGTAATATTGCAGGAAACAGGACGGGGGATAATTCCTGAGGGGACGGTGCAAGCATCGCCTGCTGGGGACAAAGGGGATGTCCCTGTGAATAATCCTTTGACCGGTGTTCGTATAACGGTGGAAGATGTTGTTCCAGTGACAGCGCCATCCATGGATATGCAGGAAAATCTTCAGCAGGGGCTGTACCAGCAAAATCAGCAGGCGCTTCCCGAGACTAAAGCCGTGACCCATACGGAGGGAGAAACGGTTAGCCAACTTGCCGAAGAAACCGTGGGAGATAAAAGCTCCATTCAGTCGGGCACTGCCCCCGCCGCTAATCATGAATCAGCTGCTATGTTCCAGCAAAGCCTTAATGATAGTTTGGCGGGAACCAAAATGACGAGTGAGGCGAACCAATCACAGAATTTGCAAGAGGATTTCAACGTTCCTCGGCAGATTGTGGAACAGGCAAGATTATTGAGGAGGGGCGAAGATACGCAGATGGTCATAAAACTCCACCCTGACCATTTGGGCGAGTTGACCCTTAAGGTATCGGTCAGTGCTAACGGCGCGGTCAATGCATCTTTCCACAGTGACAACGCCCAGGTAAGGGCCATTATTGAGAACACCTTGGTACAGCTTAAGCAGGAACTTAATAATCAGGGACTGAAAGTGGATAATGTTGATGTCTATGCCGGGCTCACGGATGGTCAGCTGCCTCAGGGAGAAGGACAGCAGGCATGGCAGCAAAATCAGGGACACAGCAGCAACGGCAGTATGCGGAATTTAGGGAATGTGGAAGATTATGGAGAAGAGACCGAAAATATAGCTGCTGGTGTTCAGTCATCAGCAGAAGCAGTTGATGGCGTAGATTACCGGGTCTGAAGTATAGAAGGTGAATAATGTGGCAAATTCATTAAATACGATTACCGTTGATGGGGTAACCCAGACAATGGAAAGTTATCAAGCAAGCCAGACGCAGGCAAACAAGGACAATAGTACGTTGGGCAAGGATGCTTTTTTGCAGCTTTTGGTTACCCAGATGAAATATCAGGATCCATTAGACCCGCAGGATAACGGTGAATATCTTGCACAGCTGGCACAGTTCTCAGCATTGGAGCAGATGACCAATGTAGCGGATGGACTGGGCGAGGTATCGAAGTTGGTGGGCAATATCGATACTTCTGTATTGGTGGGGCAGCTCAGCAATATGATTGGCAAGGACGTACAATGGAGTGTGGATAGCACCAGCACGGATGCTAATGGCAAGGCAACCACTACTACAACCAAGTTGGAGGGGAAAGTTACCGGTGTAAGTATTTCTGATGGTTCACCGACGATTATTGCCAGCTCCGGCGGCAAGACCTACCAAGTGGCAATTGGCGATATCAGTCGCATTGGTGAAGGCGTGCAGGGAAACTGATTCTTTAAGCGAATATTGGCGGTACAATTGTAAGACCGGCGCAGCTATGCACCGGTCTTTACTGTTAAACAGTATTTTTTTTTGCATTTAGCCAAGAAACTTTTCAAATGAAAAAAGGGAAAAGGCTGATTCATGCCGAAATTTAAGAAAATAAGGGACACGTTAAAGATGTAAGGAGGAAAAAACGATGATTAAGCTGACAAAGTTTAATTCGCAGACAAATAAAAAAGGAGAATTCGTGCTTAATGCCGAAATAATAGAAACGATAGAGGAAACGCCGGATACGGTAGTGACATTGACAAATGGCAAAAAGTTCATCGTAGAGGAACCGATGGACGAGATTGTCCGCCGTGTGATGAAATACCGCCGGGCGCTCCACCAATTTTGATGTGGACAAGTCCTCATTAATTGGTATAATATTTTAAAGAAAACTATTACGGAGGGATAATCGTATGGCTGACGAAGAAAAAGACACAGAGGAAGTGGCCGAAGAACCGAAGAAGAAATCCCCGATAATCCTGGTGGTCATCTTAGTCCTGGTTGGCCTGGTGCTTGCCGGCGGCATCTCGTTCTTTATTACGACCAAGATGATGGCCGATACTGCTACTGAACAGGTGAATGAGCATCATGACCCTGGCAAGTTTATCAAGCTGGGCGATGCAAAAGACGGCATTATGGTAAATGTTGGCGGACAGAAGGCAGGCAAGTTCCTAAAGGCAGGCATTGTCCTGGAGATGAACCCCGGCAAGAAAGCCAACATGACAGAGGAAGGGGCACTCCTGCCGGAGGCTGAGACGAAGATTTTGGATACTACGATGCAGATTCTGCGCAGCGCCAAGCTGGATGAATTTGATGCAACCCGCCAAGACGACTTAAAAAAGAAAATTAAGGATGAGCTAAACACCAAGCTGGGACCTGGTTCTGTGTATGATGTGTATATAACGAGCTTCCTGCTTCAGTAAAGGTGTTCACAATCCAGCAGGGAGGAGGGCGTAAGATTGGCAGATGAAGTACTATCTCAATCCGAGATAGATAAACTGCTTTCCGCACTGTCAGACGGAACCGTATCGGCAGAAGAAGTAAAAGCAGACGAAGAACAAAAAAAAGTTAAGACATACGACTTCAAGCGGCCAGACAAGTTTTCCAAGGATCAGATACGAACGCTCTTCATGCTTCATGAGAGTTTTTCCAGGCTTTTGAATACGTATTTGTCTACACATCTTCGTACACTGGTGAATGTCGAGGTGGCTTCGGTAGAGCAGCTGACCTATCAGGAATTTGTCCAGTCCCTGGCAAATCCTTCGGTTATCAGCATTGTGGCCGTGCCGCCGCTTAAAGGCAATATTATCATGGAAATAAACACGGAAATAGCTTTCGCGTTTATTGACCGGGTGTTCGGTGGCGAAGGACGGGTTGGGGTGAAGCCCCGTGTCCTCACAGAAATTGAGGATGTGGTTGTGCAGCGCTTTATCAATACTGCCTTGGGGCATTTGAAAGAAGCTTGGATGAATGTGGTGGAATTTTTCCCTGCATTGGAAACTACGGAATCGAACCCTCAGTTTACACAAATCGTACCGCCTAGTGACATGGTAGTTATTGTCACCATTCAGATGAAGGTAGGGGAAGTTGAGGGGATGATGAATATATGTATTCCCTATCTGGTACTTGAGCCGGTTATGTCAAAACTTACGACTACTTTTTGGGTGGCATCATCCGTATCCAGGGATGATAATCCTGAACAGGTCAAGCACTTGCAAAAGAAAATTGAACGCACCAAGGTTCCGTTTGTGGTGCAACTGGGTGAGCTTCAACTCACAATTAATGAGTTCTTGACTTTGGGATTTGGGGATGTCCTGCAAATGGATACCCGAGTGGATGATAATTTGTTATGCCTGGTAGGCAAGCGACCAAAGTTTTATAGCCGTCCGGGCAAGTCGGGCAAGAAAATGGCGGTCCAAATTACCAAAATTATAAGTGAAGGAGATGAAAATACTGATGAGTGACGATATGATCTCGCAAGAGGAGATTGACGCCCTGCTTAATGGCGGAGGGATACCTGCGGCAGACGACAGTCCAGCACCAGCGGGAGAGTCCGAAGCCCCAGCTGAAGCGTCAGCTGGCTCCGACAGTAGTTCATCTCAGTTTGATGATATACTCACGGATGTGGAAAAGGATGCTCTGGGGGAGATTGGCAATATCTCCATGGGCAGTGCAGCGACAACCCTTTCGGTACTGCTCGGGCATAAGGTGAACATCACCACGCCTTCGGTTTCTGTTTCCTCAATGAGCATGATTCAGGAAAAGTACCCCATGCCTTATTTGATTGTTGAGGTGGGGTATACCATTGGTATCGATGGCAATAATGTCCTGGCTATTCAGGCCCAGGATGCAGCCATTATCGCTGACCTGATGATGGGAGGCGATGGCACTAATCCGGATACGGAAATCAATGAAATCGCCATGAGTGCGGTAGGCGAGTCCATGAACCAGATGATGGGCACTGTGGCAACGTCCCTGTCCACCATGTTCAACAAGAAGATTGATATTTCGCCGCCCAAGGTAAACCTCATTGATTTTGGCAGCGAGGACAAGGTTTCTGAAGTGCTGGGACAGACAGACCCGATTGTGTGCACGTCGTTCCGCATGGAAGTGGACGGCCTTATCGATAGCGAAATCATGCAGATTTTGCCTGTAGAGGTGGCCAAGGAAATGGTGGAGGCACTGACCAATGGCTCTGTTGAGGAACCGGAGCCGGAGCCTGCGCCAGCACCTGCCCCGCCGCCACCTGCAGCGGCACCAGCACCGGCTCCTGCTCCTGCAGCGCCGCCGCCTGCACAGCAGATG
>CADAAS010000097.1:0-4615 GCA_902785885.1 Pseudoselenomonas ruminantium | reverse complement strand
GCCGCCACCTGCGGCAGGTGGGTATGGTTACGGCATGCCGCCTATGCAGGGAATGGCTGCTAATGTGCCAGTACAGCCAGCACAGTTCATCCCGTTGAATACGCAGCCTGTACAGGTCAATGATGCAAATATTGGTCTGATTCTCGATGTGCCGTTGTCAGTGACTGTGGAACTTGGACGGACCAATAAATCCATCAAGGAAATATTGGAACTTACCAATGGTTCCATTGTGGAATTGGACAAACTGGCTGGTGAACCGGTAGATATCAATGTAAATGGCAAGTTCCTGGCCAAGGGCGAAGTGGTCGTTATCGATGAGAATTTCGGTGTGCGCATCACGGAAATTGCCAGCCCCGCAGAGAGAGCGGCAAAATTGCAATAAACCTTAGCATGTAGAGAAGTTCTTGTCTAAAGCAAGACTTTCCTATATAATAAAAGCGATGCTAACCAAGTCGGATGTTTTTTAAGATGAGGAGAGATGGAACATGGCAGTAAGAGTATTGGTCGTTGACGATGCGGCATTCATGAGAATGATGGTTAAAGACATCCTGTCTAAAAATGGCTATGAAGTCGTAGGCGAGGCAGAAAATGGCATGAAGGCTCTGGAAAAATATCAGGAGCTGAAACCGGATCTCGTTACTATGGATATCACGATGCCGGAGATGGATGGTATCAGTGCCGTTAAGGAAATCAAGAAGGTTGATCCCAACGCCAAGATTGTTATGTGCAGTGCAATGGGCCAGCAGGCAATGGTTATCGAAGCAATTCAGGCCGGTGCCCGTGACTTTATCGTTAAACCCTTCCAGGCAGATCGTGTATTGGAGGCTGTCCGTAAAGCAGTGGGCTGATGGAAAGAAAAAGTTTTTTTCTGGTGTGCTTTGTGGGAATGCTCATATTCTTATTGGCTACAGAACCTGCCTTGGCAGCCGAGGAGGCTGCCAAGGGGGGCTATCTGGCCGGTTATGAGAATACTGACCCACGGCCTGCGCCGATTTCCTGGTGGTCAACAATTGCTTATCTGGTCAGCCTCTTTGCTATTTTTGTCTTTGTAGTAGGGCTGGCTTATTTTGCTGCCCGGTTTATTGGCGGCAAATTCGCTCAGCAGAAACTGGGCTATGGTGGCAGGATCCTGTCGCATCTGCCTTTGGGGCCTAACCGGTCCGTATGCGTGATTGAAATGAGTGGCCGAGTGTTTATGCTAGGGGTTACGGAGCATTCCATCACACTATTGACGGAAATTACCGATGCGGATGAGATCGACCG
This sequence comes from Pseudoselenomonas ruminantium, assembly GCA_902785885.1. GTDB lineage: Bacteria > Bacillota > Negativicutes > Selenomonadales > Selenomonadaceae > Selenomonas_A > Selenomonas_A ruminantium_M. The sequence goes on along the minus strand of CADAAS010000097.1, from coordinate 3,352 downwards.
GCTGCATCGTGAGGATTTGGCCTTTGGCAAGATGCCGGATATGTTTTCGCAGCAGTTTGGCACGTTGGCCGGGCTGGTACAGAAAGTTCCGCCATTATTTCGCAAGTAATTGGCTGTCAGAATCGTTATTTAAAAAGGAGTTGTGGGCAGTTGAACCGCCGAAATGTCTTTTTTATGCTGGGAGGAATAGTTTTCCTGCTGGTTTTGGCACAGGACGCTGCTTTAGCTGCACCGCTTATCCCTTCGGTAAATGTTGATGTGGGTTCGTCAAACAAGCCCCAGGATGTAGCGGTGACGCTGCAGGTGATGGCACTATTGACCATCCTGTCGCTGGCACCGGGAATCCTGATTATGACCACATCGTTTGTACGTATTGTAGTGGTTATTGGTTTCCTGCGCAATGCGTTGTCCACGCAGAATGTGCCTCCCAATCAGGTAGTTATTGCCTTGTCGCTGTTTTTGACCTTTTACATCATGTCTCCTTATTGGAGCCAGGCTAATGAGAATGGGATTCAGCCATATATGGCGGGGCAGATAACCCAGGAAGAGGCGCTTAGGAATGTAGTGGAGCCTGTTCGCGAGTTTATGTTCAAGCAGACCCGCGAATCGGATTTAGCTTTGTTTGTGAATCTAGCGGATGATGAACGTCCGGAAACACAGGATGATGTATCTACATTTACACTCATTCCTGCATTTGTTATTAGTGAGTTAAAGACAGCCTTTCAGATAGGCTTTATGATTTATGTGCCCTTTATCGTCATTGATATGATTGTGGCCAGTACCCTCATGTCCATGGGCATGATGATGTTGCCGCCGGTAATGATTTCCCTGCCGTTTAAGATTTTGCTCTTTGTTATGGTGGATGGTTGGCATTTGCTGATTAAGTCGCTGATCGTCAGCTTTAAGTAGTAAGATAAAGGCGCAGGGGAAAGAGGAGCGGGTGCGTATGTCAGGTGATTTGGTTGTACAGCTGGGGCAGGAGGCGCTGTTCATCGTCATGATTGTGGCAGCCCCGATGCTTGGCTTAGGTCTTATTGTTGGCTTGATGGTCAGTGTCTTTCAGGCAACGACATCCATTCAGGAGCAGACGTTGGCATTTATTCCGAAGATAATTGCCGTCTTTGTGGCTATTTTGATTTTTGGCCCTTGGATGCTGCGGATTATGACGGAATACCTGACCAATATTTTGGTTAATTTGCCCGGCTATATCGGCTGAAGGAGCAGATTATGGATTTTTTTGAGCTTCTGCAAGGTCATGCGGCAGTATTTCTGCTCCTTCTGACCCGGGTGAGCGGCATATTTATCATTTCGCCTTTTTTCGGCAGCTTGAATATTCCTGTTTATTTTCGCGCAGCAGCGTCCTTTGCCTTTGCATTGGTACTATTTCCTGTAGTGGATAATTTTCAGGGAATAACGGCGCCGGCTTCCGTTTTAGGTTATACAGGAGCAGTGCTTTCTGAGCTTTTTGTGGGCTGGCTTATCGGGTTTGTTGCTTATATTGCTTTTGCTGCAATTACCATGGCCGGCAAGGTTATGGATATGCAGGCAGGTTTTGCCGTAGTAAACGTAATGGATCCGACTTCCGGTCAGCAAATGCCGCTTATCGGAAGTTTTCTTTATAATTTGGCAATTATCGTCTTTGTGGTGACCAATGGCCATCACATGATTATATCCGCCCTTTTTGAAAGCTTTAAGCTGGTTCCGCTGCTGGGGGCAAGCCCTGATCTGTCTTTGCCGCTGATTATTGCGCGCTTTACGACAGGAATTTTTTTTACGGGCATGAAAATTGCTATGCCGGTGACGTTTGCCATTTTGCTGACCAATGTGGGCTTAGGAATATTGGCGCGAACGATGCCCCAGATGAATATTTTTGTAGTGGGCATTCCGATGCAGCTTACCGTGGGGATTCTAATCCTTGCCATGGTGCTGCCATTCTACGTCTTGTTTCTGGATGTGTTGTTCAATGAAATGTATGGAAATATTACCATTGCGTTGGAAGCCCTGCAATAGAGAGGCTTTTGTCTTTGACCTGCAGCTTTTTGCCGGTGATGATAAGACAGAAGAACCTACGCAAAAGAAAAGGGATGACGCGCGGAAGAAGGGGCAGGTCGGTCGTAGTACCGATATGAGTGCAGCTTTTGTGCTGCTCATGGGATTCTTCATTATAAAGCTGTTGTGGGAGTTTATCTATCATAGAATAGCGAACTATACAACATATGTTTTTTCCCATCTAAATCAAGCGGTAGACACGGAAAGCGTGGTGCGGATTTTTATCGGCATCATCGAGTTGTTAGCCCAGACAGCACTTCCCATCATGCTCGCGATTATGCTGGTGGGGTTAGCTATTAATATGTTTCAGGTGGGGCTTAACTTCAATACGGAGGCCATTGAATTCAAACTGGATAAACTTAACCCTATCAATGGATTTGGGCGTATCTTTTCCAAGCGTTCGTTGATGGAATTGGCAAAATCCTTAATGAAAATTGCAATTATTGGTTTTTTCTTATATGACTTTCTGGTAGATCATTTGATGGAAATGCCGCAGTTTATCTATTTTGATTTAACTACGAGCTTAGCTCAGATTTCCGATATCATTTTCAAGATGGCCTTTGAGGTCATTGGCGTTATTATGATCGTTGGTTTTTTGGATTATGCCTACCAGAAATGGCAGACCACCCAGGACCTCAAAATGTCCAAGCAGGAAGTGAAGGACGAAATGAAACAGTCCGAAGGTGACCCGCAGATTAAAGGCAAAATCAAGCAGAAACAGCGGCAGATGGCCATGTCCCGCATGATGCAGGAAGTGCCGAAAGCGGATGTTATCGTTACCAACCCGACCCACTTTGCGGTGGCGCTTAAATATGAAAAGGGTATGGCAGCACCACAGATTGTGGCTAAAGGGCAGGATATGGTGGCCCAGCGCATAAAGGATATCGCGCGGGAAAACCGGGTGCCCATTGTGGAAAACAAGCCATTGGCGCGTGCGCTTTATGCTGCTGCAGATGTTGGGGATCTTGTTCCTGCAGAACTCTATCAGGCGGTGGCTGAAGTTTTGGCTTATGTATATCGCCTGAAAAACAATCGCCGCCGGGCGTAAGCAAATAAGTAATTAAAAGGAGAGGCACTATGGCTGCACAACAGGCAGCTGCCCCCAATGCCGTGTTTGGCAAGGGCAGTTTCATTCAAAAATACAGCGATGTTATGATAGCGGTCGCTATCGTGACCATCGTTGTCATGATGATTATTCCGCTGCCGACGTTGCTGCTGGATATGCTGATCTGCTTGACCGGTGGGGTAAAACAGATGAAAAGATATTGGAAAGATTAAAAAATGATAATAAAGATGTTATATT
>CADAAS010000096.1 GCA_902785885.1 Pseudoselenomonas ruminantium | reverse complement strand
TATTAAATTCATCCAGTGAAAGCACATATTTTGGGTAGTTGTCGCGGATGTTCCTGTACACGCCGAACTCGCGCTCTACGGTTTCGGGGGTGGCCAGGATATAGCTGACTTGTATATAAATCTTCTCGGCCTGGCGTTTGGCGATGAAATCGACTTCTTTTTCGCCGTACTTTCCTACGGTGACTTCATAGCCACGGCGCAGCAGTTCCAGAAAGACGATGTTTTCCAGTATGAGGTTAATATCCTGCATATTGCCGCCAATGACGGCCTCCCGGATGCCGTGGTCGGCCAAGTAGTATTTTTCCTGCACACTTAGGATTTTCTTTCCTGCAATATCCTGCCGTTTGACTGGATAGAAAAGAAATGCCTCTTGTCCTGCGTGGAGATAGTTCAGAATGGTATCAGGGGCAACTTTGCGCCCTTCGTTCTTCAGGTATTTGGAAATAGAGCTAGCGGAAAAGGTGTTGCCGATATTGGCGGTGACATAGGCAAGTATGCGTTCCAGCAAGTCTACATCGCGGATTTTCTTGCGGCGTACTATGTCTTTTAGCTCAATGGCATTATAAAGGTCTTGGAGGTATTGTTTGACAGTTTTTTCCTGATATTGCAGGTTCCCAAGATAGGGCATGCCGCCGAATTGCATATACTGTTGGAAGCAGTCTGCCGCCTTGGAAAGAAAGAGGGTATATGACAAACTCAACATAGCGCCCCGCCAGATAGGTGGCTAGCTCCCCGTACAGGAGCTTGGAGTTTGAGCCTGTAATGTAAATATCGCAGTCAAGGTCAACACGGAAGGAGTTGATAGCTTTTTCCCAATGTGTCACTTCCTGCACTTCATCGAAGAACAGGTAGACTCTTCCTGTTATGTTTTTTGCTTTTTCCAGCACATCTTTATGCAGTGCTTCGGCAGTGCATAGATGGGATAGTGTCAAGGATTCAAAGTTGTAGGTCAGCATGGATTCAGCGACCACGCCGGATTTTTGCAGTTCACGTTGAATGAGTTCCAGTATGACCGATTTGCCACAACGCCGAATACCGGTGATGACCTTAACCAGTTCCTGATTGAAAAAAGGACGGATTCTATCCAAATATAAGCTACGATTTATCATATATACCTCCATTATAAATTTATAACCTATAAACTTCTAGATATATTGATTTTATCAGTTATAACTAATAAAATCAATATTTACAGAATTATTATCAAGTATATATTAACAGATAGGAGGATTAGCTGCTCCAAGTTACAAGGCTCACCAATGAAAGCGGAAATTTCTTAAGTAAATTGCACATAGAACCGATATATCATACAGAGAGGAGGGGGTCGCATGAAGGTTGCAGGTTTTGAAGAAAGTATGGCTGGCGTTACCAATTTGGAGAAAGCCAAAGCGCAGGGCAGCGGAGCATTTAAGGATATGTTTACCGGCTTGGTGCAGGAACGGCTGGGTAATCTGACTGAGGACTTGGAGAAGATGAATGCCAAAAAGCAGGAAATCTCCCAGTTGAAGGCGCAGCAGGAATTTACGGAAGTCATCCGTCATGTGCTGCCGGATGGCAGTATCCTGGTAAAGGAGTATGTGGATGGCAAGCTCGACACCTGCTATCGCAAGCCGCCGCATCTAAAGGATGTTCCGGATGAATCCCAGCCTGTGCCGAAAGCAGCCGATGGTACGGAGCTCAGTACCCAACGGAAAATGAAGCAGGTACCTGCCGTCCGGATTTTGGAAGATATGGTCTAAAATACGCTGTGATAGTCTTTGACAGTGAGATTTTTTTCTGCTATATTGGAAGAATAAATCTTAGTAATTTACTCGGAATTTTTGAGGTGGCTATATGAAAATCTCAACCAAGGGCAGATACAGCGTGACGGCGCTTTATGAACTGGCACAGCGTTATGGCGAAGGTCCGGTTTCGTTAAAGTGTGTAGCCCAGGGGCAGGGGCTGTCCGAAAACTATTTGGAACAGCTTATGGTTCCCCTGCGGCGGGCGGGGATTGTGCAGAGCATTCGCGGAGCCCAGGGCGGCTATATGCTGGCGAAAAGTCCGGCGGAAATCACTATCGGTTCCATCATCACCACCGTGGAAGGACCGATTGCCGTAGTAGACTGCCTGCTGGCTGAAGCAGGTGCAGCGGAGCAGATGTGCGACAAGGCCTGTGCCTGCGTGACCAGGGGCATTTGGGAGAAGGTTTGCGACAGCATCAGCCAGGTGCTCGAAAACATCACCCTGCAAACGCTGCTCGACAATGATGATGGCAAAGAAAATATTGGCTGTGCACGCTAACGTCAGCCTTCCCTGCGGGGAGGGCTGTTTTTGCGCTTGCGGCGGGCAAAAAAAATTTGTATTAAGCCTTATATTTATGTATAATGTTGTTTGGCAGTGCTTTTGGGCAAGCACTTTGATATAGGGGGAGGAGTTATTCACATGATAGGTGACAATTTACGCGCTGAGCGTGAACGACAGAACTTAACCATTCAGGATATAGCGAAAGGCACGAGCATTCGTGCCTTGTATATAGAGGCAATTGAAAAGGGTGAGTACGAGCAGCTGCCGGGGACGGTATATGCCAAGGGCTTTATCCGCAACTACGCTAATTTTTTGAAGCTGGATGCTGATGCGATAGTACGTCAGTTTATGGAGGAGAACCATCCGGAAGAAGTTGCCGCAGCTGAAGAGGCAAAACAGCAGCTGGCTGAAGCGGAAGAGCAGAGCAAAGCGGAGGCTAAGGCAAAACTGGCTACGGGCAGTGAGGACCGTGAGCAGGTACCTTCGTCCGGCAGCCGCCAAAACAACTGGCTCATTGCCTTGATAGTTCTTTTGGTAGGGGCTGGTGCTTATTATCTCTTTGCCATGGAGGAAAGCAGTGCCCCAAAGACGGCGCCCAAAGCAGTAACCCAAACCGCTAAGGCACCGGCGACAAAGAGTCAGCCGGCAAAAGAAGAAGTGCCCAAACAGGAAGAGCCGAAGAAGGTTGATGGTGTAGAACTCGTGGCTAAGTTCACCGACAAGTGCTGGACGCAGGTAGTGGCTGATGGCAAGACGGTTTATGAAGGAACCATCGAATCGGGCAAGACCGAGACCTGGAAGGGCAAGGAAAAGGTGGTAATCACCGCCGGGAATGCTGGAGCAGTGGAAATGAAGGTTAACGGCCAGGATATGGGCAAGGCTGGCGATATGGGGCAGGTCGTGGAAAAGACGTTCACGCTGGACAATGCCAATAAGCCCATTCCGGTCGATAAGAAGGATAGCAAGAAATAATGAATGAATTTTTGCCAATCAGCAAAAAGGATATGGAAAGCCGGGGCTGGGAGCAGCTGGACTTTGTATTTGTGTCCGGTGATGCGTATGTGGATCATCCCAGTTTCGGTCCTGCCATTCTTTGCCGTTTATTGGAAAAGCATGGCTATAAAGTAGGAATTATTCCCCAGCCGGACTGGCATTCTACCAGGGATTTTGACCGCCTGGGAAAACCACGGCTGGGGTTTCTTGTCTCTGCGGGGAATATGGATTCCCTCTTAAACAAGTTCACCGCTGCCAAGAAGATGCGCCATCAGGATGCCTATTCGCCGGGCGGCAAGTCCGGCTTCCGTCCGGAACGGGCGACCATAGTCTACTGCAATCGCCTGCGGGAACTCTACCCGGATGTGCCCATCATCATTGGCGGCATCGAGGCAAGCTTGCGCCGCATGGCACATTACGACTATTGGTCAAATGTGGTGCGCCGTTCCATACTGGTGGACAGCGGGGCCGATATGCTGATTTTCGGCATGGGCGAGCGGGCACTTTTGGAAGTGGCTGCCGATTTGCAGCAGGGCGTGGAGATTGGCAATATTCAGGATGTGCAGGGAACCTGTTTCAAGGTGCCCAATATGGATTACATCTGGGATTATCTGCCCCTGCCGTCCTATCAGGAGGTAAGCTCCGACAAGCGCAAGTTTGCCGAAGCTTTTAAGCTGGAATACTTGGAGCAGGATGCCTTCCGGGGCAGAAAGCTCGCCCAACAGAATGACGAATGGTGTGTGGTGCAGAATCCGCCGGCCAAGCCCCTCTCTGAGGAACAGATGGATGAAATTTATGACCTGCCCTATATGCGGACATGGCATCCCATCTATGATAGGGACGGCGGTGTGCCGGCCATTGCCGAGGTGCAGTTCAGCCTCTTAAGTCAGCGCGGCTGTTTTGGCGGCTGCAATTTCTGTGCGATTATTTCCCATGAAGGACGGATTATCCAGCGGCGCAGTCATGCATCGCTGATTCGCGAGGCCAAGATTCTCACGCAGCAGAAGGGCTTTAAGGGCTACATTCACGATGTGGGCGGCCCTACGGCCAATTTCCGCCGCACGAGCTGTGATGGACAGTTAGAGCGTGGCACCTGCCGCGGCAAGCCCTGCCTGTCACCAGTTCCCTGCAAGAATCTAGTAGCCGACCATAGCGACTACGTCAAGCTTTTGCGGGAGCTGCGGGCACTTCCCGGCGTAAAGAAGGTATTTGTGCGTTCCGGGGTGCGGTTTGACTATCTGCTATTAGCCAAGGATGAATTCTTAAAGGAACTTTGCGAGCATCATATCAGCGGGCAGCTCAAGATTGCGCCGGAGCATATTACCGACCGCGTGACCCGTCTTATGGGCAAATCGAACCGCAAGGTCTATGAGCGGTTTGTGGATAAGTTTACGGCGATGAACAAGAAACTGGGCATGAAGCAGTATCTTGTGCCGTATTTTATGTCCAGCCATCCCGGCTCGAAACTCGAAGATGCCATTGAACTGGCAGAATTCATCCGGGACAAGGGCTATCATCCCCAACAGGTACAGGATTTTATTCCCACGCCGGGAACCCTTTCCACCTGCATGTGGTATACGGGACTTGACCCGTTGACGGGCGAAGAAGTCTATTCGGCAAAGTCCCCCGAGGATAAGCTGATGCAGCGGGCACTGATGCAGTACTGGCTGCCGAAGAATCAGGGCATTGTGCGCAAGGCGTTGACGATTGCCGGACGGACGGATTTGATTGGCTTTGACAAGAAATGTCTGGTACGGCCGGCAAATGATAAATTTGACAAGTCAAGGGCGGATAAAAATAAATTGACCCGTCAAAAGACAACAAGAACGAAAAATAAAGTGATAAAGAAGGTGCGGCGATGAAGTGCCCATATTGTAAACAGAATGACAGTCGAGTAATAGATTCCCGGTCGGCAGATGATGGGGCAACCATTCGCCGCCGCCGCGAGTGTACGTCCTGTGGCCGCCGTTTTACCACCTATGAAGTGGTGGAAAAGCAACCCTTGATGGTGGTCAAAAATGACGGTCGCCGGGAGGTCTTTAAGCGGGATAAAATCTTAAACGGCATTATCCGCGCCTGCGATAAGCGGGATATTTCGCTGGAGGATATTACCAATCTGGCAAACGAGATTGAGCGGGATATCCGCAACACGATGGAGCAGGAAGTCAGCACGGCCGATATCGGCAAGCTGGTGATGAGCAAGCTCAAGAGTTTTGACGAAGTGGCGTATATCCGCTTTGCTTCCGTGTATCGGAAATTTGCGGATATCAGCAGCTTTATGGAAGAACTGCGGGAGTTGCAGGCCCATAAGAGCGGGCAGGAAAAAGAGTAAGGCAGTAAGGAAAAGGAGTAAGGCATTTGGCTTGGGCATTAAGACAGGAGTTAAAGGAACAATTGGCGGCAGAGGAAGGTTATTACCGCTATCCCCTGGGCACGCGTCTGCCTGTGGCTCTGGCCTATCCCAATTCTTATTTCGTGGGCATGTCCAACTTAGGGCTGCACATCATCTATGACCTGCTCAATAAGCGCAGCGACACGGCCTGTGAACGCGTATTCCTGCCGGAACGCAAGAGCATTGAGCGTTATGAAAATACGCGCACGCCGCTCATGAGCGTGGAAAATCAGCTGCCCTTGCAGCAGTTTGCGATGATTGCCTTTGTCCTGTCCTTTGAAATGGATTACTTCAATGTCATCAAGATGCTGGAGCTTGGCAAGGTCAAGGTGCGCGCTGAGGAGCGCGGCGATATGGACCCGCTGATTATTGCGGGCGGCCCTTGTGCAACCTTCAATCCGGAACCCTTGTCGGCGGTGATGGATGCCTTTGTTATTGGTGAAGGCGAGGTCATTATGCCGGCCTTGATGGATGTGTTCTATCAGGCACGCAATGAAGGTGCATCCCGTCAGGAAATGCTACGGCGCTTGGCGCAGGTGCCTGGCGTCTATGTGCCATCCCTTTATGAGCACAGCTATGGGGAGGATGGCCGCCTGCAGGCGATTGCCCCTATGGAAAATGCACCGGCAAAAATCAGCCGCCAATGGGTACAGGATTTGGATGCGTACCCTGCCCATACGGTGGTGCGTACGGAAAATACGGAGTTTAACTTTTATCTGATTGAAACGGCGCGCGGCTGTGGACGTCATTGCCGTTTCTGCATGGCAGGCTACTGTTTCCGCCGTCCCCGCAATCGCTCGCTGTCCGTGGTGACACGCGAAGTCAAAGAAGCTCTGCAGTATAAAAAGCGCATCGGCCTGATGGGGGCGGCCATTTCCGATTATCCGGAGATAAACGAGCTCTGCAAGGATATCCTGGTGGAAGGACTTTCCATGTCGGTAGCATCCTTTCGCGCGGATTCCGTGACGCAGGAACTGGTGGATTCACTGGCCGAAAGCGGGCTCAAGACGCTGACCATGGCGCCGGAGGCGGGCAGTTCCCGCATGCGCGCCATCATCAATAAGGGCATTGAGGAAGAACATCTCTTTAATGCTATGGATATGGGGCTGGCGGCCGGAATTCGCCATTTCCGCCTGTACATCATGATTGGCCTGCCCTTTGAGCAGGAAGAAGATGTGGAGGCCATTGTGGACCTGGCAGGGCGCCTCAAGGATTATATGGAGGAGCACGGCAGCAAAGGCACGCTGACACTAAGTGTCAATCCGTTTATCCCCAAGCCCTTTACGCCGTTCCAATGGCTGCCGATGGCCGACAAGAAATATGTGGAAAAAGCGGCCAAGGTCTTGACACAGGGCCTGCGCAAGCGCAAAAATATCATTGTAGGCGTGGAATCACCCAAGGAAGCCTATATTCAGGGCGTACTGGCAAGAGGTGACCGCCAGGTGGGCGAGGCACTTTTAGTGGCCTGCGCTAATGGCGGCAGCAAGGCCTTTAAGCGAGCGATGAAAGACTGCGGCCTGTCCATGGATGACTACTTGTATCGGGAGCGGGCGGCAGATGAACTTTTCCCCTGGGAAAGTCTCGATATGGGCTTTACCCGGGAATACATCTATCAGGAAATGAAAAAAGCTGAGGAATTAAAACTGACCATACCGTGTTTTGACGGTTGTCATCGTTGTGGCGTTTGTGGATAATGAATTTAGCAGCAATGGGGTGAGCTTATGAGTTTTGCATTGGAACATCTGGGCAGTAATCTGTGGCGGGGAAAGTTTTCCACCTTTGATGAAAATATCTGCCGGCATGCATTTTCAGCCCGTTTGGGCGGTGCCAGCGCCAAACCTTACAAGGGGCTGAATATGGCGCTGCATGTCGGGGATGAAGCGAATATTGTCTGGGAAAACCGGCAACGCTTCTTTCAGGCATTGGAATTAAAGGCGGAGAAATTGGTAACGCCGCAACAGGTTCATGGTGCCAATATCCGGAAGGTGACGATGGCTGATGCCGGCAGAGGGGCAAAAGATTATGCCGATGCTATCGCAGATACGGACGCCCTGATTACCAATGAACCGGGATTACCCCTGATGCTCTGCTTTGCCGACTGCGTGCCGGTTATTTTCCTCGACCCGGAGAAGCGGGCTGTAGGCATTGCCCATGCAGGCTGGAAGGGAACCGTGGCAAAAATCGCGCGGGAAACCGTCTGGAAGATGCAGGAAGAATTCGGCTCAGAGCCAGGTGATATTTTAGCAGGCATTGGTCCTTCCATCGGGCCCTGCTGTTTTGCCGTAGGCGAAGAAGTGGCTGAAAAGTTCCGCGAGGCGTTTCCCAAGGCTGTGGATAAACTGATTGTTGAGCAGGAAGGGCAGCTCTATGTGAATCTTTGGGAAGCCAACCGCTTGCAGCTGTTGGAAGCCGGTGTTTCCGCAGGAAATATCGAGATGGCGGATACCTGCACCGACTGTCAGCACCAGTGGTTCTATTCCTATCGTGCTGATGGCGGGCAGACCGGACGCATGGCAGCCATAATTGCACTGAATCAATACTAATGGATTTCGCAAACAGGGGTGAGTGTTTTGGGGCAGGAAATAGCAGAACGATATCAAGATGTACTAGCCAAAATCGAAGCAGCTAAAGCACGGCGTACACAGGTGCCCAAAGATGCAGCGGTCACGCTGGTCGCGGTGACAAAGAATCACGATACCGCTGCCATGCGGGAGGCTATTGCCGCAGGGGCGCTAAATGTCGGAGAAAACCGTGTACAGGAGGCTAAGGCAAAATTTGCCGAAATCGGCAACGCCGTTACCTGGCATCTTATCGGTCACTTGCAGACCAATAAGGTACGGCAGGCGGTGAAATTTTCGGACCTGATTCACTCTGTGGACAGTTTGCATCTGGCCGAAGCCATCAGCAGCGAGGCGGCCCGCATTGATAAAGTGCAGGACATTTTGGTGCAGGTGAATTTAGCCAAAGAGGACAGCAAATCCGGCGTTTACCGCGAGGATTTGCAGGAAACGCTGCAAAAGGTGACGGCCTTGCCGAATTTGCGTCTGCGGGGGCTCATGTGTATGGCACCCAATTATGAAGATGTGGAGATGTGCCGCCCCCTGTTTCGGGAAATGTATAAAATTTATCAGGAAGTACAGGATTTAGACCTGCCGATGTCGAATATTAATATGTTATCGATGGGCATGACCCACGATTACGAGATAGCCGTGGAAGAAGGCGCCAATGTGGTACGGGTAGGTACTGCCATCTTTGGGCCGCGTCAATATTAACGAAGGGGACAAGTCATGAGTATAATCGATAAAGTTTGTGGAAAAATGGGTTTGATGGACCCGGATGATGAAAAGCTGGATTTAGAAGAAGAAAAATTCCAGGAAAAACGCAATTATGAACCGGAAGAAGAGGAAGAGAGTTTTACGATGAGCCATGAACGCAGTGACAGTTCCCGTAATGTAGTGGATTTCCAGTCGGCAGCTTCGGCACGGGAAAGCAGCAGTGTGACCAATATGAAGATGAAGGTTATCGTCATTGAGCCCAAGACTTTTGACGATGCCCAGCAGGTAGCCAACAATCTGCGGGAGAAAAAGCCTGTAGTCATTAACTTTGAAAAGACCGAGGCGGACGATGCCAAGCGCATTATCGACTTCATCAGCGGCACGACCTATGCCCTGAACGGTGAAATCAAGAAGGTCGGCCATAATGTCTTCCTGTGCGCACCGAGCAATGTCGAAGAAGAAAAGAAAGTAACGGCAGAAAGGCCCTGGCGGAAAAAATAAGGAACAGAACATATGGCAAGTGAACAAAAAGAAAAACTCATTCGTTTTTATAAGGGCACGGAAGGCGAAGAAATCGTTATCAAGCTTGTGGATTTAGCGGAAAATGTTTTGCGTACGCAGAAGTTCCGCATTTCCGGCTTCCTTGACCCTTTCGGGCAGGAGATTGCCGAAACCGTTGCGGCAAACTACGGCAATATTCGCGTGGATTTTGCGGGTGGCTATCAGGGCGCAGAACGGGCAAGAGCCATCTTTATTCACGAGGATTTTGCCGGCACGCCGACGGGCTTTGGCATTGACTGCATCGAAGCCAAATGGAATGGCCAGTTTGCAAGGCTCAGCCACCGCGATGTACTCGGCGCGCTGATGGGACAGGGCATCGAGCGCGATACCATCGGCGATTTGCTCGTAACCAATGATTCCGTGAAAATCATCTGCGAGGAAAAGATGGCGGATTTCCTGCTTACGAACCTCGATAAAATCGGCGCCGTAGGCGTGGCATGTGAACGCTCAGACCTGAGCACCATTGCACCCAAGGAAGAACGCTGCAAGGAAATCCGGGCAACCGTAGCTTCCCTGCGTGTGGATTCCATCGCCGCCGCCGGCTTCGGCTCCTCCCGCAGTAAAGCTGCTTCGGATATTGCCGCCGATAAGCTTAAAATCAACTGGCAGCCTGCCAAAAGTGCTTCGCAGAATGTCAAAGAAGGAGACATTCTCTCCATGCGCGGCAGAGGACGGCTGGAAGTGGCTGAGGTCAGAGGTACGACCAAGAAAGGGCGTACCGTGGTCGTGTTGAAAAGATATTTGTAAACTTCAACAATAGAATAAATGCGCGAAGCCGCCTAAATTAATATGGATTGTAATTTAGGCGGCGTTTTTATAGAGTTTGGAGATATTACACATGAAAAGACAGCCTTACAGTGCTGGTGCAGTCAAGGTTGCCTTCTGGTTTCAGGAGTTCCGTACATTGGTCGAACTACTGTCGGAAGGCAAGGCTTATGATGAAATCAAAGAGCTAAACGAACAAGAGAATATATTTGGGGCATCTACTGTTACGCGTAAAAAACAGATATACAGCACTGTCACTGCCAGAGCCAGATGTATGGATGAATCCTTTGTGCCTTTGTTTATGTGTGTTAACGCCACTGCCCAGAAGCAACTGGCTTTGGCGGCGATTATGGCACAGGATACGTTGTTCCATGAATTTGTCTTTGAAGTTATTCACGAAAAGCTGGTTTTGTGCAGCTATGAGTTGACAGATGCCGATATGGATAAGTTTTTCCGTCGCAAGCAGGTACAGGATGAACGTGTGGCAGCATGGACGGAGGCGACGTTCAATCGGCTGGGGCGCACTTATCGTGGGATTCTCACAGGCGCGGGCATATTGGAGAAAAAAAACAAAGGCCCTCGCCATATTTATGCGCCGCTTTTGGATTTGTCCGTGGAAAAATGGTTATTGGAGCATGATATGGCGGAAGTCGTGTATGCCCTGTCGGATAGGTAAGGAATAGCATATGGAAAACCATGTACAACTGCGTAAAGATACAACAGAAAAAATATACGAAAGACTTAACAAACTGGATAGTTACATCAACAAAGAGGAGTTTGTTAAAACCAGTGGTACGACCAATACCGTCAATCATTGGGTTTTTGACTATAATCCGAAGCATGAGCTTATTGTCCGTGAGCGTGTCAACTTAATCCAGAAGAAGTATAACGACTATCATGATGAGTTGAAAATCTATGTCATTGATTTATATGAACTTATTATCAGGCATCTGGAAAATAATGACTATATTGACTACTGTAAGCAATTTGAGCGAGAAAATGGACTGGATTATATAACAGTTGCCGTGAAAAACAGTTTGCAATTAACTGATGAAGGTACTAATGCTATGGTGGGCTATATCACGGATATAGCCTCGTCAGAGGACGCATATTGTATCTTATTGACAGGGGTTGGTAAGTGCTTCCCCCTTTTGCAGGGGCCAGAGGTCTTTAATCAGATACTCTACAATATGCCAGATAATTACCGTAGGATACCTATGGTTCTGTTCTATCCAGGCACTTATACTGAGCGGGAACTCATTATATTTAACGAGATGCAGGAAGACAACTTTTATCGGGCTTATCGCATTGTAAGGGATTGAATAAAAAAGTGGGCGAGAAAATTTCAGGAGGCAACATCATGAAGATTCAGGATATGTTCGCAAGACCCATAACACGAGAAATAAAAAATGTTATCACTGTAGGAGCGAACGAAAGTGAGGCATTTGTTAAGCAGGAGTTGGAAGAGTATGTCGTAACCAGAGAACTGTTGCGGCATTTTGCGGATTTCTATGAGAACTATAAGAAGGGGATAGTGGGAGAAACGCCCAAGATGGGGGTCTGGATATCGGGCTTCTTCGGCAGTGGTAAATCTCACTTCTTGAAGATGCTCTCGTTTCTGTTGGAAAACAAGTTAGTGGCAGGAAAACATGCTTTGGATTATTTCAAGGATGGGGGAAAATTTAACGATGCCATGTTGCTGGCTGATGTTGAACTGGCTGCCAAAACCTCAACGGATGCCATTCTTTTTAACATTGATGCGAAGAATTCTGCCCACAGCAAGGACGATAAGGACGCCATTGTGCGCGTGTTCCTGAAAGTGTTTAATGACAAACTGGGCTATTACGGGGAAATTGCCGAGCTGGCTCAGTTGGAATATGACCTGGACAAAGCTGGCCGCTATGAAGAATTCCAACAGAAATTTCTGGAGAAGAAGGGCAAAACGTGGAAAGAAAACCGCCATGATATTTTCTTCAATCAGGACATTATTGTGAAAATCCTCGTGGAAATGGAAATTATGAGCGAGCCTGCGGCGCGGAATTGGTGTACCCGTGCCACCAATCCTAAGGCTGGTGATATCAGTATCGAAGCCTTTGCACAGCGCGTAAAGGAGTACATTGAGTCGAAGGGAAACAACCATCATGTGGTGTTCCTGGTGGACGAGGTGGGGCAGTATATTGGTAATGACTCCAAGCTGATGCTGAACCTCCAGACGGTGACCGAAGAGCTGGGCAATGCCTGCATGGGTAAGGCCTGGGTTATCGTAACCAGTCAGCAGGATATTGATACGATTACGGAAAATGTGAAGGGCAATGACTTCTCCAAGATTCAGGGCCGCTTTGATACCCGCCTGTCCTTGTCAGCTGCAAATGTAGACGAAGTAGTCAAAGAGCGTATCTTGAAAAAGACCGATACTGCCACAGAAACGCTGGAAGTGGTTTATGATGACAAAGAAACTACGCTAAAAAACTTGATTTCCTTTACAGGAACGGCAGAAAAGAAAATCTATGCAAACCGTGAGGACTTTGCTGCCATTTACCCCTTTGTAGGCTACCAGTTTGACCTTCTGGGCAAGGTGTTGACGGAAGTACGTACTCATGGTGCTTCGGGTAAGAGCTTGGCGGATGGCGAGCGTTCCATGATAGCCTTTTTCAAGGAAACAGCTAACTACTATCGAGAAGGGGATGAGAATACCCTTATTCCCTTCAGCGCATTCTACCGCGCTCTGGATAGTTATCTTGACCACAGCCATCGTGGGGTTATAAACAGCGCATATAATAACAGTCATTTGAATCCTGATGGCAAGGATACCAGAGAAAATGTTTTTGTTATTGAAGTATTGAAGGCGCTCTTCATGGTGAAGTATGTCCGTGAAATGGATGCCAATGTGGAAAACATCACCAGCCTCATGGTAGACAACGTACAGGCGGAACGTAGCGTCCTGCGTGGCGAAGTAGAGAAGGCTCTGCGTCTGTTGGAAAATGAAATGCTTATTCAGCGTCAGGGCAGTGTCTACATCTTCCTCACTAATGAGGAACAGGAAATCAACCGTCGTATTGAAAGGCAGACGGTTGAGATTCAGGAAATTATCAATCGCACAGCAGATATAATTTTCTCCGAAATCATCAAAGGGAATAAATATACCTATCCGCAGTTCAACAATCGCTATGTGTTTAGTTTTGATCAATACGTTGATGAACAGCCTTACTACACCAACGCGATGAATGCTTTGAAAGTGGAGGTCATTACCTCTTTGTGGGATTTTGGCGGCGATGAAGCCACTATGGCCAGTCTGTCCGGGCAGCTGCCAGGTATTATTATCCAGCTTCCAAATCAGGATGATTTTATCAGGGAAGTGCGTACGGCGCTAAAAATCGAGACTTTCATCATGCGGGACAGCGAAGCTAAGTCCATGGCACAGTATGATACCATCCGCGCTATAAAAGGCAATGAAATGCGGGAGCGCTTGCAGCTTGCGCGGACACTGCTCAGGGATGCCCTGCAGGAAGCCAATATCTTCATCAATGGGCACAAGGCTGATATTGGCGTCAAAGATATGGATAAACGCATGCAGGAGGCGCTGCAAAATCTTACCCAGCAGCTCTTTACCAAACTGACCTATATCGAAAAGCCTATGGATGGGGATGCCTCCTTAAAGATGCTCAAGGCCGCTAAAGAGAACACGATTGACCTCTTTGTGGGCGGTGGTGAAGTCAATCAGCATGCTATCAGTGATATGCTGACCTATATTACAAAGAAAACGGGAAATCACATGAAGATTTCCATGAAAGTCGTAAAAGACCATTATCTGAAGCGTGCCCCATATGGCTTTGTGGAAGACGATATCTACTATCTGGTAGCCCGTCTGTTCAAGCGAGGCGATATTGCCTTCTCCTTACAGGGCGAATATGTTACGTTGGCGAACCGCGAGCCTAAGGAAATCTATACCTATATCAGCAATAAGGCTTACCTGGATAAGCTGATGATAGAAAAGCGAGACCGTGTCTCGGATAAGGACAAGAAAATCGTTCGTGATTTGCTGAAAGAAATATTTAATGACGGAACTGCCACCGATGATGAAGATGGCTTGATGACTGCCTTTGTGTCTGATACAAGTAAAATGATGGAAGAGATGCAGAACTTCAGGGGGCAGGTAGCGGCTGGCCAATACCCTGGAACGGCTACTATCGAGACAGGTATTGGATTGCTGGAAAAAATCCGCGTTGCCAAGACCTCAAGTGCGTTCTTCCGTGTGGCAGTAGATGAGAAAGACGACCTTTTGGATTTTGCTGATGACTATGTTCTTGTCAAAAAATTCTTCACTGGCACCCAAAAGGAGATTTTTGACAAGGCACAGCACATTTTTAAAATTTACCAGGAAAGCCAGAACTATATTGCGGATATTGAATTGGAGAAACTGGCAGATAAAATCAAAGCCATACTGCAAAATCCAAAGCCATATCGTCTCATCAAGGACTTGCCCCAGCTCAGGGAAGAATTCATGGATGCCTATATGACAATCCTTGAGGAAAAGGCAGAACCTATCAAGGCGGATATTGAAAATTGCCGTCAAAGGGTTATGACGGAGCTATCCAATCGCCCCTATAAGGACAAAATTACGCCCAATGTACAGAAAAAGTTTAACGAACTTCTGCATAGTGCCGAACATAGCCACAATATCAATCAGCTCATGAGCCTCAGCAATCAGGCGGAGGCGGTAAAGGCTAAATTCCTTAATGAAATTGCCGCTGAGGAAGAGCGACTGGCCAAGGAACAGGAAAAAACTCCGCCCACACCTCCATCTGATGATGAAAAAGATGGGAAAGAGGTTCATGATGGACAAAAGGCGTATAAGGCAGAAAAAACCAAATACCTGAAATTCCGCGACGCGGTAGGTGTAGGCTCCGTGGAAATCAAGAGTGAAGCAGCTCTGGATAGTCTGCTCGCCAAAGTCAAAGCCAAATTCATGCAGGAGCTGAAAGACCGCGACAGCATTCACATAGATTTTTAACAAGAGGGATAACAGATGAACAAGACAGCTATCAAGAATTTTGCCATTTGGGCACGAAACAAGCTCATAGAGGATATCACCTATCAAATGCGTCTTATCGGTATCGATAAGGAAGGCATCAAGAAAAAGCTGCCCCAGTCCACGGCAGATGTGGAATTCTATGACATCGGCACCCGTGACCCTTATCAGGTGACGGGGACGGCAGTAGGGCAGCGCCGTGCTCTGGTAAAGTTCCTGGAACAGAAGGCTAAAGAGTCGGATTTTGTCACAGCCTATGAAAACGTAATTGAAGAGGTGGCCTATACCTGGTTTAATCGCCTCATTGCCATTCGCTTCATGGAGGTTAATGACTATCTGCCTGGAGGCCTTCGTGTGCTGTCTTCGGCAAGCGCCAACAAAATCGAGCCTGAGCTGGTAACTACTCCATTTGACAGCGACTTGGAGTTTACTTCAGAGGAAAGGGAGCAGATTCTGGATTGGCAGGAGAACAACAAGACCGATGACCTCTTTCGGCTGCTGTTCATCAAGGAATGTAACGCCCTCAACGAGTACCTGCCTGAGCTGTTTGAAAAGACCACGGACTATACGGAACTATTACTTAGTCTCTCGGTTACAAATCCTGATGGCGTAGTGGCGCATCTGGTAAACGACATTCCCGAAGAGGATTTCAATGTGGAAGCAGGCGGTCAGGTAGAGATTATTGGCTGGCTGTATCAGTACTACAACACCGAGCCGAAGGCTAAGGTCTTTGCCCGTCCCAGCGGTCAGAAAATCAAAAAAGAAGAAATCCCTGCAGCCACCCAGCTATTTACCCCCGATTGGATTGTGCGTTACATGGTGCAGAACTCTCTGGGCAGGATGTGGGTAGAGGGGCATGAAGCTGACCCTGAAAAGCTGAACTGGCAGTATTATCTCTCTGAAGCGGAGCAGGAGCCAGAGGTGGTAGAGAAACTCGTTAAAATCCGCGAGGAGTACAAGAATAAGAATATCGAGGATATCAAGTTCCTCGACCCCTGCATGGGCAGTGGCCACATCCTTGTCTATGCCTTTGAGGTGTTTATGCAGCTCTATCTGGAGCAGGGTTATGATGAACGGGATGCAGCTGAAACTATCCTGACCAATAATCTCTACGGCCTGGACATTGACCGCCGTGCTTTCCAGCTGGCGTATTTTGCCCTGTTCATGAAAGCGCGGGAATACAACCGTCGTATCCTCAGCAAAGGAATAGAACTGCATATCTGTGCCATCGAGGAAAGCAATGGTCTGGAGGATGCTATCGAAGGCTTGCATATCCCAGCGGACAGTCTGGTAAGCAGAACGGTAAAAGCATTTGAAGATGCCAAGGAATATGGCTCTATCCTGAATATCCCTGCCGAAGACTATAAGGAAGTACAGGAATATGTGCAGGAACTGGATGAGGAAGGCAACCTCTTCGTGTCTGCCGCCGTGGGGGAACTGAAAAGGAGAGTTCCTGCGCTGGTGAAGCAGGCAGAGATAATGAGCAGAAAGTATGAAGTCGTGGTGACGAATCCACCGTACATGGGCGGAGGGATGAGCACGAAGCTGTCAGATTTTGTGAAGAAGCATTATAAGGACAGCAAGAGTGACTTGTTTGCGGTATTCATTGAGAAATGCGCCGACTATACACAGAATAACGGCTATCAGGCTATGCTTACCCAACATGCTTGGATGTTCCTGTCCAGTTATGTTAAGTTGCGAGAGAAGATACAGAAGAAAACTATCATTAACATGGCACACCTTGGACCGAGAGCATTTGAAGAAATTGGCGGAGAAGTGGTGCAGACTACAAGTTGGGTAATGTTAAATGGAAATGTAGCTGATTATAATGCTAATTATAAAAGATTGATTGATGGAAAATCACAGGAAGAAAAAAGGGAAATGTTCATAGGAAAAGAATATATATTCAAGGCAAATCAAGGCAATTTTTCTAAGATATCAGATAGTCCTGTAGCATATTGGCTAAACGATAATGTTTTTTCCATATTCAATTTTGATATATTATCACCATTGACGGTTTCACCAAGTCAAAATATTACGGGGAATAATGGAAGATTTGTAAGAGAGCATTGGGAAATTAGTGCAGAGAATGTTGATAAAAAAGATAAATGGATTTTTTGGGCTAAAGGTGGATTGTACAGAAAATGGTGGGGAAATTTAAATGAGATAGTAGATTGGAGTCCAGAAGCAAGAAAAATATATCAATATGGAGATGGAGTGCATGCTTCACAGATAATAAATAAAGATTATTGGTATAAAAAAGGGATTACATGGTCACAACTTGCTTCTAATAAACCGAGTTTTCGTATAATGCCTGAAGGAGCTACTTTTGATAAAAGTGGTTCAACCGTAATTGTAAGTAATGATGACTATAACTATATTTTTGGTCTACTAAATTCATGTGTATATAGTTATGTGGCAGCAATTTTTAATCCAACATTTCATTTTCAAGTGAAAGATATAAAACAAATGCCATTTATCAAAAAAAATAAGGAAACTGTAGATAATATAGTGGATATAATGATAAAAATATCTAAATCTGATTGGGATTCCTTTGAGACTTCATGGGACTTCCAGCATCATCCCCTATTACAAAAAATAAGTAGCCTGCAATCTGCCTATGACATATACAAAAATGAGGTTAATGCTAGATTTGACCAGCTGAAAGCCAATGAGGAAGAAATAAACCGTATCTTTATCGATATTTATGGTCTGGGTGACGAACTCACTCCCGAAGTGGCTGATAAGGATGTAACCGTAGCTCGCATCTATGACACCAAAGAGGAAATCCCTGACTCCATCAAGGGGAATAACTATGTCCTTACCAAGACCGATGTAGTGAAATCCCTGCTTTCCTAT
This sequence comes from Pseudoselenomonas ruminantium, assembly GCA_902785885.1. GTDB lineage: Bacteria > Bacillota > Negativicutes > Selenomonadales > Selenomonadaceae > Selenomonas_A > Selenomonas_A ruminantium_M. The sequence continues at coordinate 218 of CADAAS010000096.1, read as the reverse complement.
GCCGTGGGGTGTATGTTTGGCCGTTATTCTCTGGATATGGATGGACTGGCTTACGCAGGTGGAGAGTGGGATGAGAGCCGTTATTCAACCTTCTATCCAGATGAAGATAACATCATCCCCATTACAGATGAAGCCTACTCTGAGGATGATATCGTGGACTTCTTTTTGGCCTGGATGAAGAAAGCCTTTGGTGTGGAAAATCTGGAAGAAAATCTCGC
>CADAAS010000095.1 GCA_902785885.1 Pseudoselenomonas ruminantium | reverse complement strand
TCCCCGGCTTTGCGTCGTACGTTGCTTGTTGGAGAGGTTACTTAGCCCGGATATTGACGAATACATCATAAAAGGCTGTTCCCGGCGCCCCATTTACCAGTTCGCCTAAATCCGTGGATAGGCCCTTGTACAGCTGGTTCAGCCCGCCATTGACGCTGGCTCCCTGCATGCTCAGAATGATATCCGGGGCTAAATCCTCGCGGAAGTGAACCGTTACCATGATACTTCCTTCATCATTCCAGAGGATGGCCGGATGTTTGTCCTGCAGGTTGAGCTTTTCTCCTGCTGAAGGATGGAGGTAAACCTGCGGATATTCCGGCAAATTCTTGAGCAGGGGATGGCTTTGGCTGTTGATATGTTCCTGCGCATGCGGGGTAAGCAGGTGAAACGGATATTCCTTGGTAGGCTGCAGCTGGTAAAATTTTTTCGGCAGCGTACAGCAGTGGAATTTGCCGTCATCTGTGGCAAATTTTCCTTCCTGCCAAGGAGGCGTGGGTGGGCGGTAGCGGGCAGGGCCTTGGTAAAGGTCCTGCCATTTTTTTATCTGCAGCTTTTCGCAGATATCCGGCGTAAACTCCGCACTCAAAAATTCTTCATCACTGAGGTGCGCCGGGAAGGTACTGGTGCCGGGAGCTAATTCATTCAGCCGCCTGGTCAGCAGGCGGGCGATGTCGATATCGCTTTTGGCCTCGCCGCGCGGGGGAATGGCCGGTTCGTTAATGCCTAAATGCTGGACAAAATAACCGCCGGCGACATCTAAATGTTCAAATTCTGTGGTAACGGGCAACAAGATGTCGGCCATCTTTGCTGAATGGGTCATAAATTTATCGGCGACGACCACGAATTCCAACTGTGACCAAAGCTTGTTTAACGTGGTCAGGTTGGTATCCTGCCGCAGCACATTGCGCCCGGCTATCCAAAGGAATTTTATGGGCGGATTTTGCAGCGTTTTCAGGCTATGGGCAAAGTTATTGATGTCGATAAAACGGGTATCGGAGCGCTCCTGCATGAGCTTAAAGTCGATGTTTTCCACAAGTCCCATATCGGCATAATTTACGCCGCCACCGGCTATGCCGATATTGCCCGTGAGCATGGACAGGGCGTCGATCAGGCGAACGGCGAGCCCGCTTTCTACATGGCGTTGCAAGCCATAGCCGCACCAGATATGGGTAGGATGGTTTTGCGCCAGTAAATCTGCCAGCACGTCGATGGCCTTGGCAGAAAGTCCGGTGGCTTTCCGCAGTTTTCCAGTCGGGGCTTTTTTGGCTGCTGCGATGAGTTCTTCTGCACCGGTGACCTGTTGCGGATTATAGGAAAGCTGCTTATTTTGTGCGAGCTTTTGCAGCAGCAGGGTTGCCAATGCTGCATCGCTGCCGGGGCGCAGCTCAAAATAATAATCGGCCTTGCGGGCGGTTTCTGTGTACACGGGGTCGATGACCACGACCTTTGCCCCGCGCTCCTGCGCTGCATAAATCATGGGCATGGTGTGGATGGAGGTCCAGGCAGGATTGGCGCCCCAGAGGATAATCAGGCGCGATTCCCGCAGCTGGCGGATATCGCAGGTGATATTGGCCCCAAAGTCCAGATTTTGCGCATCAATGCCCGCGGAAAAACAAGGGCTGCCGATGGTCTGCGTGGTCGCACCCAAGCCGTTGAACATCCCTTCTACGGCAAAGTGCAGCAGACCGAAATTTCCCGAATACTTGTTGAGGCACAGGGGGAGTGTGGAGTTATAGCGCTCTTTGAGGGAGAGCATTTTCCGGGCAATGGTATCAATGGCTTCTTCCCAGCTGATTCTTTGCCAGTTGCCGGAACCGCGTCCGTGCTGCTTTTGCGGATAGAGAATCCGTCTGGGGTGGTAAACCGTGGCCAGAATATCTTCCCGCTTGCTGCAAAGGCGTGCAGAGGAGCCGTCGCTTGTGTCGCCGGATATGTATTCGATTTTGCCGCCACGGGTGTAGGCGAGAATGGGACAGGCATCATAACAGTTGCGAGGGCAGATATGGCGTGTTACCTGATAATTGCCATGAAAAAACATGGAGGACTTCCTTTCCAAGTGTGTTTATGCGTTATTTTGCAGGGTTAGGGCAGATTGTGGACAGTTGTTGACACAAAGGCCACAGGCCGTGCATTTTAGAGGATTAAAGGTAAGCGCAGGTGCATTGGCTTCCTGGTGGATGGTTAGCGCTTTTTCCGGGCAGAGCATATGGCAAAGACCGCAGGCGGTGCAGCTTTTATCAAGCGAGAGTTGAGGAAAAAGACTGTTGGGAGTGGTGTTTTGTTTGGCTAGCCAGATTACCGGGTCAAAGGCATACTGCCGGTTCGCCTGGGCCGCGGCGATTTCGGCAGCCGTTTCGGAGGCTGCATGGAACAGGGAGCGGAAAAAGGAACGGCGGGCGACCGGCTCTTTAGCCGGGGCAGATTCCTTAACGTGCACAAGTTTTAGCGGTGGTTTATTTGCCGCCTGCAGAGCGGTATTGCAGGCTTCGATTTCAGCAGTAAGCCAGTCAGCCACTGCTGGATTGCACTGCTGGCAGCGACTGGTGTCGATGGCAAGTTCTCGTTTTTCAGCCAGTGCCCATAGCAGGCGGCGGTTTAGCGCACCCAGGCAGGGCATGGCCTGCGGGGAGACTTTTTTGCACATCAGGACCTGCGGCGAAAGGTTTTTGACTGCTGTGAGTACAGCATCGTAATCGGTATCGCTTTGGATGGCTCCCGTGGGACAGACGGCAGTACACAGACCGCAGTTGTCGCATTTTTCGCGGTCAATTTCGCGGTTGTGAATGGCCTGCTGCGGACAGATTTCCTGACAGCGATTGCAGGTGATGTTGGTATAGTGAAAAAGACAGCGGTTTAAATCGACATTGCGCAGGGCCATGGGCGTCACCTCTAAAACGGATTTTCTTCATTATACAGCTAGTGAAGAGGATTTGACAAATGAAAGGCGTATAATTAACAGTGAGATAGGCGTAGGATATAGGAAAAAATGCGGGAACAGGATTTTTTAGTCTTGAAGGAGAAATGCCCATCAATATCGTGTGGAAACTGGAGCAGCCTATTCCGGCAAAATTCCTGAAAAAGACCAATAAACTCGCGGTGGACTGATAATTTTATGATAAAAAAGCTGTTGCACATTTTCGCGCAACAGCTTTTTCCTGTTCGATTATTTTGCGGTCTGCACTTCCGGCAGTTCTTCCTTGTTCATTTTACTGGACAGGTAGTTGGCGGCAAGTGAGCCGGAGATGTTATGCCAAACGCTGAAGATGGCGCCAGGAATGGCAGCGGCAGGGCCGAAGTGGAGCATGGCCAGGCTGGTTGCCAGGCCAGAGTTCTGCATGCCGACTTCAATGGAGATAGCCTTGGCTTTGGCAATGTCCATATGAAGAGTCTTGGCCAGCAGGAAGCCGGTGCCGTAGCCCAAAAGGTTATGGCACATAACCACTGCCATAATCAGCAGGCCGGTTTCCATGATTTTCTGGGAGCTTACGGCAACTACGCCGCCGACAATCAGCACAATGGCGATAACGGAAACCAGTGGCAGGACTTTGACGACTTTCTGTACCTGAGCCTCAAAGAAGGAATTGATGATAAGCCCTGCGACAATGGGGAGAATGACGACCTGTACAATGGACATCATCATGGCCGCCAGGGAGATTTCCACCCAAGCGCCAGCCAGCCACCAGGTCAGGAGCGGTGTAACAATCGGAGCCAGTACAGTGGTGGTCATTGTCATGGATACCGACAGCGCCACATCCCCGCGGGCCAGGTACGTCATGACATTAGAGGAGGTGCCTCCGGGGCAGGTGCCGACGAGGATTACACCAGCGGCCAGCTCAGGTGGCAGGCCGAAAGCTGTGGCCAGAAAATAAGCCAGCAGAGGCATAATGGTGAACTGGGCTAGCGCGCCGATGAATACATCCCGGGGGCGTTGGAACACCAGCTTGAAATCCGCAAGTTTTAAGGTCATGCCCATGCCGAACATGACGATGCCCAGCAGCATGGTGATGTTCGGGGCTGCCCATTTGAAGCTCATGGGTTCAATCAGGGCAATGGCCGCGATGGCGATAACCAGTACCGCCATGTACTTGGAGATAAGAGCACTTAGTTTTTCCAGATAATACATAAGACCAAATCCTTTCCTTTATGATGTTTACAATGTTACAAGTGGATATAAGAAAAGTCAAGGATAAAAATGGATAATTGTTTCTATATAACGGAAAAATATTACACCTAGTATTGAACTGGGTGAGGAAAAGTGCTACAATGTATCCATATTGAGCAAAAGGAGGAGTTTTATGCATACTTTGAATGTAGAAAAAAGCCGCTGGACGGCGCGAGAGATTTGGGAGATGCGGCCATCTTTGTGATGGTCTGTCTGGCAGGGCGGCGGGAAGCCTTGGTGGCCGCCTGTGCCGGTTCCATGCTGGCGGATTTTATGGGCGGCTTTCCCCTGTGGATAGGGCCTACGCTCATCATCAAATGGGCTATGGCGGAAACCTTTCTGCACGTATCGGATATGTCCAATAAGGATTTTATAAAATCTCCCCGCACGCTGTTGGCGCTCGTGCTGGCCTGCCTGGTGATGGTGGCTGGGTATACGGCCTTCGGAGCGGTGCTCTATGGCAGTCTAGCCGCAGGACTCGCTTCAGCCCCGGGGCTTTTGGCGGAAGGGGTCGTAAATATTCTGGCCTTTTACGGTGCTATCAAGCCGTTGCAGAAGTTTAGGCAATAAGTTCCTGCAACAGTGCGCGGCAGCCTTTGTCTACGTCCTGATAAGTTACTTCAAAATTGCCAGTGTACCAAGGGTCAGCAACTTCCCGTTCTTCGCCGGCGAAGGCCAGGAGCAGATGGCATTTTCCCTGCGGGTCACCGCCGGTCAGGCGGTGCAAATCGCGCATATTTTCCTCATCCATGGCGATGATATAGTCAAATGCATCATAATCAGCCCGCTGAATCTGGCGGGCTTTTCGTTTGGAAAAGGGAATGTCATGAGCCTGCAGGGCTGCTTTTGTGCCCAGATGCGTGTCACTGCCGATTTCATCGGTGCGGCAGGCTTTGGATTCCACAAGGATTTCTTGCCCCTTGCCCGCCTGACGAACTAATTCTTTCATGACAAATTCAGCCATTGTTGACCTGCAAATATTGCCGTGGCAGACAAATAAAATTTTTTCCATTGCTTCAAAACTCCTTAAATCTTAAATCCATTTGCTTTCATTATAGCATTGAAATAAGGGCCAAATCAAAATGACTGGCCCTTATGGGAAGTTTATTTAACATTCATTTCTATGGCTGTTTTGTGCAGGGCCTGCAGCATCAGCATGACGGTGGTAGCACCGGGGTCCTGATGGCCGATACTGCGCTGTCCAATATAGGCAGCTCTGCCTTTATTGGCGGAAATGGTTTTGGTAAATTCCACACCGTTTTCTGCAGCAGTTGCACCGGCAAGGAAAATTTCGGGCAAGCTAAGACCCTCTTCTAATTTTTCCTGCATTGCCCGGACGGCGGGAAATAGCGCGTCCAACATGGTTTTTTCGCCTTCTGTACTTCGGCCAATCAGCGAAACGCCCATGGTTCCGTCATCGAATGCCAACACCCAATTTGCTGCATCCATGGAGGTGTTGCCTATATTGGAAATGCTGGCCTGCAAGAAAAATTTGCCGAATAATGGGCCAGCGGCACCGCCGATTTCCGTAATACAGCGCATGCCGATATGATGAAGGATTTCACCTAAATCCCCATTGCCTGCAGAAAGCTCCGGCAAATCAGACAGGATGATGCGGGAGAATCTGGCCATATTGGTGCCGTGGTCGCCATCGCCAATGGCATTATCCAGGTGATTTAAGTGTTCTTCATGTTCGATGATGCTGTGGCTTATGGCCTCAAGAGCTGCAAGCATGAATTCTTTTCCAGTCATATAGCATCCTCCCTCAACGTCTGATGATGGATGTTACAGCTGCCGCATCATAAAGGGCTTTCAAGTGCGGGTCAAGACGCATGAGGCTTATCGAAAAACCGCCCATTTCCAAAGATGTCATGAAGTTGCCAATCATCGTATCGTAAATCTTTATGCCTTGTTCAGACAGGTATTCGTGAATGCATTCGTTGATTACATACAGCTCCATCGGCGGGGTGCCGCCAAGACCATTAATGAGGACGACAACCTCGCTGTTTTCGTAATTGCAGTCCAATAGGATAAGATCCAGCATTTGGTGAACGGTATCTTTGGCACTCATCATATCGCAGCGCAGGACACCTGGTTCGCCATGGAGCCCCATGCCAATTTCCATTTCGGTTTCCCCAAGCTCAAAACTGGGTTCTCCATCCGAGGGGATAATGCAGGGTCGGCAGGCAACACCGATGGTTCGAAGGCCGGAGGCTGCCCATTCGGCAACTTCCTTGACCCGGTAGAGGTCAGAACCCATTTCGGCTTCGGCACCGGCAATTTTCATTACCAACAGTACTCCTGCCAGGCCGCGTCGCCCTACAGATTTCGTTTTCTGGGTTGCAACATCATCGGCAATGATGACGGATTCCACCGCGATGCCTTCTGTTTGTGCCATTTCCATGGCCATGCGGAAATTCAGTACATCACCAGTATAGTTTACAATTATGCAGAGTACACCTGCATCGTTTTGGACTTCCTTAATTCCCTTGAGAAGCATGTCCGGGGTAGGGGAGGAAAAGAGTTTGCCGGGAATTCCTGCATCCAGCATTCCGTACCCTACATAGCCGTTTGGTGCAGGTTCATGACCGCTGCCACAGCCGAAGACCAGAGCTACCCGGTCTGTTTTTTTATTCTGTCTGACCATGACGTTACAGCCTGGCAGTTGGCGGAGAATATGAGGCTTTGCCAATGCCATTCCGCGCGCGGTTTCCATTTCCAGATTCCCCGGCTCGTTGATGAACTTCTTCACAATCTCACCTCTTTGCGTGTATCAGACAAAATATCGTGTATATCTAATTTCAAAGGCAACAAAAAGGGGCATAAATATAGTCCCTTCGTTGTTGCACTTAATTCGTTTTATAAAGAGGTTTTTCCTGCTTGTAAAGAAAAAAATTCAATGTGAATTTTTGTCCTGTGTGGTATCATATATTTTAGAAGTATTGTATCGTAAGGGGGATTTTTTTATGGAACCGCAGCAGTTGGGGTTTCTGGTGGACTTATCCCGCTGTGTGGGATGCAGGGCTTGTGAAAAGGCCTGCCATCATAAGCACCCGGATTTGCCGCAGGCTTTCCGTCATGTGGATGAATGGGCAGGAGACAGGCGTGAACAGGGATTTTTATCCATGTCATGCAATCATTGTGCCTCACCGGAATGTATGCGGGTTTGTCCTATGGGGTGTTATGAAAAACGCCGTAATGGCATTGTCTTGCATAACAGCGCCAAATGTATTGGCTGCGGTCGCTGTGTGGGGGCATGTCCTTTTCATGCACCAAGGCTGCTGCCGTCTACGGGAAAAGTGGCTAAGTGTGATATGTGTCGTGAGCGCCTGGCAGAAGGAAAGCAGCCAAAATGTGTGGAGGCCTGCCCTGTGGAGGCCTTGCGGCTTTGCAGTATGGAGGGGAAAGCGATAGACTGGCAGGATTATCCGTTGGTGCGCTATACGCAGCCGTCCTTGAGATTTATCAAGGCGCGGCAGCCTGTATGTTTTTGGCGGGAGGACAGATAGATGGAAAAAGAACAAGTGGAGCTATGGCAGGCTGAAGACATTGCAGGCAAGCTGGCTGTCGTTCACACATACACGGGACTGGAACTCGCAGTATTGGATAATTTAGGTGACTTGCGGGGAAAAACCATGGGCTTTCGTGAGGAAAGTTATTCCCTGCTGCGTCGGAATCAGCAGGCATTGCAGAAAAATGAACTGGCGGTATTTGCGAATTTGACCATCATTCCCTTAAAGCAGGAACGACAGCTGCGGGGCTGGCTGGCTGCAGATATGCCGGCAGCCACCATGACGGAAACAGCCGACTGCCTGTTTCGGGAATTGGGGATGCAGCTGACTTTCCTGCTTTGGCATGAGGCGGAAATCCGGAATATCGAGCGAAAACATCGGGAACAGTTCCTCTATGATATTCTCTACCATAACTTTTCATCCTCAGAAGAGGTTATTCGGATGGGCAGGTTTTGGAATATGCGGCTGGAAAAGCCGCATCATGTGGTGGTGGTGGAATTTGACCAGCATATCGATGTGGATAAGCATACACAGCTTTTGGCTGAGCTGGACCGGGAATGGATGCGGATACTCTCGGCCCGCTTTGTGCAGCCGATATTGATGCTTTTGAATATGCAGCTGATTATTCTGTTTGAGGATGATCGGGAACCGGCCCGCAGTCAGGGGGAACTGGCTGCTATTATGGCAGATGCCATGGCCAAAGTGAAAGCGGACTTCCCTACAATTTTGCCGTTTTCCATCGGCATTGGCCGGCTGCATTATTCGGTGGCTGAAATCTGCCGCAGCTTTCAGGAGGCCCGGCAGGCCTTGAGCCTCGGACGTTTCCGTCAGCCGGAAAATGGCATAACCTGTTATGAGGACTTGGGCGTATTGAAACTCCTGTCGCATATTCGTACAGAGGAATTGGACGATTTTGCGCAGGATACGCTGGAGGCACTGATTGCCTATGACAGTCATAACGACACTGAGCTGCTCAGGACATTGGAAATTTATTTTCAAGAAAATGAGTCTTTGCCGCTGGCTGCCGAAAAACTCTTCATTCATGCCAATACATTGCGAAACCGCTTGAAAAAAATTGAAAGCATTTTGGGCGTAGAGCTGAATCAGGCTGATGTACGGGTACGTTTCTATGTGGCTTGTCAGGCATTGCGGATAATCCGGCAGACGGTGTAAAATTCATTCCTCTGTAAATTTGTACATTCATGCCGCATGATTCTTGTAAAATATTACAGTATAACAACCGCTTATATATCATATAATAAACGAGTAGTGTTTGTGCGGCATTGTCCGATTCCCAATCCCCATTGGCAATGCCCTTCGCGAGCTTCCCCAGTTCGCATAATAAATTAAGCCCTGGTTGGATTTTTCCCCAAAGTCCAACCAGGGCATTTTATTGTAAAAATTATTTTTTTGTCTCAAGCAGTGTACACATCATCTTTTCCAAATACGTGATGGTATTTTGCATTTGCTGAATGCGGGCCTGCAAGTCAGCAATACTTTCTGATGGCATGGGGTTGTTGGCTGGTACTGGGCTGGCAGCCAGGGAGATACCGTGGTTATCAGCTGTTTCAGACATGTCCGGCTGATAGAGCACATACTGTCCTTTGCCACGGCGCTTAGCTTCATAAAGTGCCTCGTCTGCCCGAGCGAACAATTCCTCATAGCTTTGGCCGTGCGCGGGATATTGGGCAGCGCCAATGCTGATGGAGAAAGCGTGATGCTTGCCTTCTTTATGAAAGACCCGGGTAAGCCGGCGGCATAGTCCCAAACAATGCCGGTGGAGAACATCGGTATTGCTCATGCCGGGCAGGAGTATGACGAATTCATCTCCCCCTATGCGTCCCTTGATATCGTTTTGCCGGAAATTTTTGTCGATGGCCATACCAATTTCGCGCAGTACCTTGTCACCAAAGAGATGGCCAAAAGTATCGTTGATGGTTTTGAACTCATCTGCATCCACAATCAGCAGACTGGCTGAATCGGTTTCAGGACTCATTTTACGCAAGGCTGCGCGAATACGGGCTTGAACTGTTCCACGGGAAAGAAGTCCGGTCAGTGCATCGGTATTAGCCCGGCGGCTGATGCGTTCCTGCCAAAGCTTTTCAGCCTGAATGTTGCGGATGTTGCCGAAAGCCATCATGGGATACTTGCCTTGATAGTAAGTTACCAGATGTACTTCTGACCAAAGCCATAAAGGCCGTTTGCTGCTGCGCAGGCGCAGGCGGGCAGAACTATGATATTGTTTCCGCTGGGTGCGGCGCGCGTGATAGAGACGGTGTAAATAATGTTCAAGCATACCGGCATCATCAGGATGAACCAAGCCGCCCAAAGTAAGTTGGGTAGATGCATGATTGAAATGATCGGGCAGAGCATAACGATGTCTGCTGCTGGCGTCTCGGAGCTTGAACGTATCGGCAGTCAGATCCCATTGAAAGAAGATGACATTATCTGCTGATTCTAGTGCTTCGTATACTGTAGAATTAAAATTGATAGGGATGACTGCAGAGGACTGAGTCATATGCTGCTCCTTAATCTAGCTAACTTTTATGTAAATTAATTACAATTATAGCAATTCATCGGATGACTTGCAAGGGCGATTTAGGACTAAAGAACCAATAAAGCAATTTATGGATAATGAAATGCTTTAATTTTTAGTTGAAAATCCTAAAAACGGGATTAGTATAACAGATTTTTCTTAAAAGAGCTTTAGAACAGGAAACTTTTGGGAAAAATAAAAGGAAAATCATTAAAAAGCTATGGATAGCCTTTTTTTGTCGGTTGTGCTAAAATGTAAGCTAGTATGTAAGAAAGGCGGGGATCCTGATGAAAATAACGATTGGCAGCGATCATGGTGCTGTCCAGCTCAAAGAAGAAGTGAAGATGGTTCTGAAGGAGTATGGTGATGTTGAGGTAACAGATGTTGGCACCTTTGGTACCGACTCGGTTGATTACCCCGATATTGCCGAAAAGGTCTGCGGTGATGTGGTAAGCGGCAAGGCTGACCGCGGTATTGTGCTCTGTGGTACGGGCATTGGCATTTCCATTGCTGCCAACAAAATCAAGGGCATTCGCTGTGCGCTTTGCAATGATGTGTATTCGGCTAAGATGAGCCGTCAGCACAACGATGCCAACGTGCTGGCCATGGGCGGCCGCGTAATGGGCTTTGGCCCTGCCGGCGAAATCGTCCGGGCCTTTGTGGAAGGCAAGTTTGAAGGCGGCCGCCATGAGCGCCGGGTAAATAAAATCATGGCGCTGGAAAAATAAAAGCCAAGATTAAAGCAAGTAAGGTAGTGAAAGTTAGGTTAAGTTTTTTGGTCTGAGCCAAGGGCTCAAAGGAGGTCTCTACATGAATCTAAAGGAAGTTCTGCAGCAGTCTGATCCGGAAATCGCCAAGTATGTCAATTGTGAGCTGAACCGCCAGCGGGATAAATTGGAGCTTATCGCTTCGGAAAACATTGTCAGTCCCGCTGTGCTCGCTGCCCAGGGCAGTGTGCTCACGAACAAGTATGCCGAGGGCTATCCCGGCAAGCGTTATTATGGCGGCTGCGAATTCGTGGATGAAGTAGAGACGCTGGCTATTGAACGGGCGAAAAAACTCTTTGGTGCCGAGTATGCCAATGTGCAGCCGCATTCCGGTGCACAGGCCAATATGGCGGTATTCTTTGCCCTTTTGCAGCCTGGTGACACGGTGATGGGCATGAACCTCAACGATGGCGGCCATCTGACCCATGGCTCGCCGGTCAATATGTCCGGCAAGTACTTCAAGATTGTGCCCTATGGTGTGGACAAGGAGACGGAAACCATCGACTATGATGCGTTGGAGGCGCAGGCTAAGGAATGTAAGCCGAAACTCATTGTGGCCGGCGCTTCTGCCTATGCCCGCACGCTTGATTTCCCGCGTCTGGCGGAAATCGCGCATGGTGTTGGCGCGTATCTGATGGTGGATATCGCTCATATCGCCGGCCTGGTGGCGGCAGGTGAGCATCCCAGTCCTATCCCATATGCCGATGTGGTTACGACAACGACCCACAAGACTCTGCGCGGCCCGCGCGGCGGCATGATTCTTTGCCGTGACGCCGAATTTGGCAAGCAGTTCAACAAGGCCGTATTCCCCGGCATTCAGGGCGGCCCGTTGATGCACGTTATCGCGGCTAAGGCAGTGGCCTTGGGCGAAGCGCTGAAGCCGGAGTTCAAGGAATATGCCAAGCAGGTGGTCAAGAATGCGGCGGTGCTGGCTAAGACTTTGCAGGAGGAAGGCTTCCGCATTGTGTCTGGCGGTACGGACAATCATCTGATGCTTGTAGACCTTACGAATAAGGGCATTACGGGCAAGACGGCACAGACGGTGCTCGATGAAGTGAATATCACCGCTAATCGTAATACCATTCCGTTCGAGCCATTGTCACCCTTTGTGACCAGCGGCCTGCGCCTGGGCACACCTGCGCTCACTACCCGGGGCTTTAAGGAAGCTGACTTGCAGGAAGTCGGCAAAATCATCGCTCTTGTCCTGAGCGATACAGAAAATGAGGAAAAGAAAGCCGAAGCACGTAAGCGCGTTGCTGCCCTGTGCAGGAAATATCCGCTCTATGCAGAGATGTAGGAGGAGAACAAAATGTCTGATAAGCTTAATGTAAATGTAATTGACCATCCCCTGATTCAGCACAAACTCACTATGATGCGCCAGAAAGACACGGGCACGAAGGATTTCCGCGAACTCTTGGAAGAAATCGCCATGCTCATGACTTATGAAATCACTCGGGATTTTCCGCTCAAAGATATTGAAATCGAAACCCCGGTAGCAAAATGTACGGCTAAAGTGCTGGCCGGCAAGAAAGTGGGCGTTGTGCCCATTCTGCGCGCAGGTTTAGGCATGCTCAACGGTGTGGTCAACATGATTCCTGCTGCCCGCGTTGGTCATGTAGGCATGTACCGCGACCCCAAGACGCTGAAACCGGTGGAATACTACTGCAAGCTGCCCGGTGATGTGGAAGAACGCGCCCTGATTGTGGTTGACCCCATGCTGGCAACGGGGGGCAGTGCCTCCGCAGCGTTGACCCTCTTAAAGGAAAAAGGTGCAACGAGCCTTACGCTGATGTGTCTGGTGGCTGCGCCTGAGGGCATTAAAGTGATTAACGAAGAACATCCCGACGTACCGGTTTATGTAGCTGCCATTGATGAAAAGCTCAATGAAAAAGGCTATATCGTACCGGGCCTCGGCGATGCCGGTGACCGTATTTTCGGTACGCTGTAAGAAGTAAAAAGGTGGAAAGTAATTTTGAGTAATTTAGAAGTCGGCATTGTGGGCCTGCCCAACGTGGGCAAGAGCACTCTCTTTAATGCCATCACCAAGGCCGGAGCAGAAGCGGCCAACTTCCCCTTCTGCACCATTGAACCCAATGTGGGCGTAGTGGCCGTTCCCGATGAACGCTTGAACGTTCTGCACAAGATGTATGATTCCAAGAAGACGACGCCGGCATCCGTCCGTTTCGTGGACATTGCAGGCCTCGTCAAGGGTGCTGCCAACGGCGAAGGCCTCGGCAACAAGTTCCTCGAGCATATCCGTCAGGTAGATGCGGTGGCTCATGTGGTACGCTGCTTTGATGATGCCAACATCACCCATGTGGAAGGCGGTGTTGACCCGCTGCGCGATATCGACATCATTCAGACGGAACTGTGCCTTGCCGCCCTCGA
>CADAAS010000094.1 GCA_902785885.1 Pseudoselenomonas ruminantium | reverse complement strand
TTTTTAAATAAGTATTTACCATTAATTAATTCAGCTTGAATTTCTAAGGCATCATTAATGGTGGCATCCTTTAATTGATAATCAATGACCTTGAAATATTCAATTTCATTTTTAGCAATCTCCATTTGCTCATTAATATAGGTAACAGAGGATTTTAGCTTTTGATATTTTTTATAGAATTTATTCGAATTCTCAAGAATAGTAAACTTAGGATCTAATTTAATATCTATATATTCATTTGTATAATAATTTAATATAGAAATCTCGGATTTCTTTTCTTTAATATTAGGATAGGATAATAATAATTCTCCATATAGCTTATAATTCTCTGCAGAGGCAGTATCTAAAAGTTGAGCCTCAAGCTTTTCGATTTTATTTTCCGCCCTTTCGCCAAGGGCATACGCCGTCCTTGCAGCCATCCTCACTTTGCTGATAATTGCTGGTATCGGACGTATCACTCTCCGCCGCCATGGCCGGAACAGCTGCAGACATAAGGAGCATGGTCAGCAGCCAAACACAGATTTTCTGTTTCATCTTCAATCCTCCCCACTATTCACTTCAATGTGTATCTGAAACAAACTTATCCGTTGGAGTCTTTATCCCTAAATGCAGGGCTTTTTGCGGACAAGCCTCAACGCATTGGCCGCACATAATGCACTCCGGGGAATGTGGCTGCGCCACCGGGTCGATATCCATGGGACAAACCTTTTGGCAACGACCACAGGACACACAGCTTTTTTCATCAAAATGCAGCCTGCAGATACTGACGGCATTCAGCATGCCGTAAATGACCCCCAACGGACAAAGCATTTTGCAAAAGAAGCGGCGGATAAACAGGCAGCCGATTAGCACCGCAACCAATATCACGGCCTTTAAGGCAAACAAGCCGCCGACAGCCTGCCGATACTCCGCATGCGTCAGCAACAATGGCACAGCTGCCTCCAACATACCTGCCGGGCAAATGTACTCGCAAAAGGCCGGCGCTCCCACACCATTTACCATGAGGAGCAGCACCGGCAATAGCAGGACAAAGATGACCAGCAGCAGGTATTTCACATAGCGTAGCGGCGGAAACAGTCGTCTTTTCGGCACTGGCAATTTGCTCAGCAAGTCCTGCAAAAGGCCAAAGGGACAAAGAAAGCCACAGGCAAATCTGCCCCAAAGCACGCCAAGCAGCAGCAAAAAGCCGCCGACATAGAAGCTGAACCCATAGCCAGCCGTCCCTCCGACTGCCTGCAACGCGCCCAAAGGGCAGGACAAGGTGGCTGCCGGACAGGAATAACAATTCAGCCCCGGTGCACACAAATTTTTGGCACTGCCCTTGTAGAGCCTGCCGGAAGTAAAATTCAGCAATTCCTGATTGGTAAGCACAGTCGCGAACAGCTGCACAAAACGGCGATTAACCGAACGGGTGATATTCATCTGTTCACCCCAATCCTATGCATTCCATACACACGCGCACAGCCTTTTGCAAAATGATCCGGGCCTCACCGCGCCACAGCCCCCACAGTATGCAGACGACTGCCGCAGCCAGCAGCAGGCTGCGGATTTTGCCCAGACTGGTCACTTAATATACCTCTCAACCTGCTCTTTGTACTTCGCTACATCGGCACCTACGACCTTTTCGCCAATGATGTTGCCGTCCGAATCCACAAAGATGGTCGTGGGCACGGCATCTACACCTTCCAGATACTTTAACAATTTATCGTCAGGCAGAATATTTACAAAGCCGGCATTGGCATCTTTTAAGATTTTCACAGCAGCCGCCTTGGTTTCTTTATCGTCAGAACCAATAACATCACATACAAGGCCGATAATCTGCACATCCTGTGGCATTTCCCTGGCCCATTTTCCCAGTTCCGGCATTTCACCAATGCAGGGCGGACAGAAAGTGCCCCAGATATTTACGACCGTTATTTTTTTGCCCTTGAAAATATCCTGCGTAACGGTATTGCCTGCTACATCTACCGTTTGAAAGGCGGGGAACTTATTGCTGTCTGCCGTTTCCTGCGCTGTTTTTCCATTTTCAGCCGAACAGCCTGTGGCCAGGAAAACAGTCGAAAATGCGACCATAGACATCACCAGAATTTTAAACCAATTATGCATAACCAAACCTCCTCTTGCTGCCAAAATAAAATCTACCAGTCTCCGCCATCATAGGAATCACTGCCCCAGTCTGAGCCGCTGTCATAGCTGTCTGCATCATAGTCGTAACTATCATAGCTATCGCCATCGTAACTGTCATCACCATAGCTGTCATCATCATAACTGTCATAGTCCAAATAATCCAGCTCATTGCTGTCTTCATCATCCTGATAATCCAGCCCATCACCATAATCCGTGTCGTAGTCCTCTCCGTCCCAATCATCATGGTCATAAAGCTCATTATAGGTATTGTAGTTGTTGATTGTCTCATGGGCTTCTGCCTTATGGTCGCCGCTCAGCATATGCCCCAAAACCGCACCAGCCACCATGCCGCCCGCCACATTGCGCAGGGTATGATTCTGACTGTTGCTGTTATGATTGCGTTCCTGTACACGAGCTGCCGGCTGCGTCGCATAATTCGCCGTTTTCCCCGCCCTGACCGCGTTGGCTTTTGGATTCTGTTGAATTAACTTCTCCTGTCCGCCTGCATAATGCTGCCTGTTCTCATTATTCCTGCCTCGCCGGCCAAACAAGACCCAGCCCAAAAACACACCTGCGCCCAACAATGCGATAGTTCCCATATTGATGCCCCCTATAGATATACTTGTATAAGATTTCTCCTTCCATCCCCCATTTTCCTGCAACCAATCACAGCAATTATCACGGCGATACACGCGCTAAACCAGCTCATCTCCCACAGATGCAGCAGATACTTTTAGCACATAAGCCCGTGGAACTGGTGATGTTTTCCGCAGCTTTTGACAAGCTTGTCTATGGCGAAGGAAAATATTACCAGCTTCCACGGACGCCTTTGCGCTACGATGTAATGTACGCACAAAAGCCCGGTGGCTGATGATGCTTTTCCGATGCGTTTGGCAAGCCTGTCTAAGCAAAGGAAAAGTATTATCAGCCACTGGGCGCCTTTTCATATAAATGCTATGTATAATAAGCACAAAGCCCGAGGGTGCCGGTGGTGTTTTCCGCAGCGTTTGACAAGCCTGTCTAAGCGAAGGAAAATACTACCGACACCCTCGGGCGCCTTAGCATATCGATGTCAAATCGAACATTTGCCCATCGAAATGTTTACATATAATCGGCAGAAGTCTTCTTCTTCTGCTGCTTGAACATACCCAGCTTCTTGGCAATCCATTCCATGGCTACAAAGAACACCGGAATGAGGAAGATACCGAGAGCGGTTGCAAAGAGCATGCCACCGACAACGGCCACGCCCATGCCATTACGGGCAGCCGCACCGGCACCACTGGCCACAGCCAGCGGCAGACAGCCGATGATGAACGCAAAGGACGTCATGAGGATAGGACGCAGACGCAGGCCGGCTGCTTCAATAGCGGCCTTGACCGGCTCCATGCCCCTGTCCACACGAACCTTGGCGAACTCTACAATCAGAATAGCGTTCTTGGCTGCCAGACCGATAATCATGATGATACCAATCTGCATGTAAACGCTGTTCTGCAGGCCGGCATTCTGAATGCCGAACATCCCTTCCAGCATGGACAGGCCATACTCGGAGATAAGGGCACCCATAATACCGGTCGGCACCGTCAGCAGTACGGCGAACGGAACACTCCAGCTTTCATAGAGCGCTGCCAGGCACAGGAATACGAATACCAGTGCGAGTGCCAGCACCTGGAAGGTGGAACTGGTTGCCTTGGCTTCCTCGCGGCTCTGGCCGGACCATTCGATGTTGAAGCCGTTGGGCGCATTCTGCTCAACCACTTCTTTGATGGCTGCCATGGCCTGACCGGAGGAATAACCTTCCCCGGCGTTACCCTGAATGTTGATGGCGCGAGCACCGTTGAAACGGGAAATCGACGTCGGGCCGGAACTTACACGCGGTTTTAAGAGCGTATCGAGCGGCACCATCGTGTTATTGGAGGATTCCACATAGACGAACTTCATGCCTTCGGCCTCGCTGCGGTAGCTGACATCCGACTGCAGCATAACCTTGTAGGTACGGCCGAACTGGTTGAAGTCATTGACCTGAGCGCCACCGAAGTTCACCTGCATAGCCGTGAACACATCGGACATTTTAACCCCCAACTGCTTGACCTTTTCACGGTCAATGTCGTATTCATAGGTCGGCGCCGTCATCTTAAAGGTCGTACGTACACCTTTAAGTTCCGGACGCTGGTTGGCTGCGGCCACGATTTTGCTCGTGATATCGGCCAGTTCTTCATCCGTATGACCGGACATATCCTGCAGCTGCAAACTCCAGCCACCTACCGAGCCCAAACCAGGCAGAGCCGGCGGGTTCATGGCGATAACTGTGGCTTCCGGAGCAACTTTTGCGCCGATACCAAACATGGTACCAACAGCTGCGCCAACCGATTCAGCACCGCTGCGCTGGGACCAATCCTTCATGCCCAAAACGACAAGGCCGGCACTCGGCTTAGCGCCGCCGCCTAAAATATCAAAACCCGTGATGGCCATGACATTTTCTACACCCTTGACGTCTTTAGCTGCCGTAGCCACCTTGTCAATGGTCTGCTGGGTGACATTCATGGATGTACCTTCCGGCAGCTGCACCACAGCAAAGAGGTAACCCTGGTCTTCGTCCGGAACGAAGGTGGACGGAAGTACCTTGTAAAGTGCACCGGAGATGATGCATACAATGACCATAAAGAGAATCGCCAGGCGGGTGCGGCGGATAAACTTGGCCACCACGCCCATATAGCCGCGCTTCGTGCGTTCAAACCAGTTGTTGAACTTCACGAAGAACTGGCCGAGAACACCTTCATCATCCTTGGCTTCATGGCGCTTCAGAATCATCGCGCAGAGAGCCGGAGTAAGCGTCAGGGCCACAAAGGCGGACAGCGCCATGGACACCGCAATGGTCAAAGCGAACTGACGGTAAAGGATACCCGTCATGCCGCCCAAGAAGGCAACCGGTACGAACACAGCGGCCAGAACGAAGGCGATAGCCACAACCGGGCCCTGCACTTCGGCCATGGCGCGCTCGGTGGCATCAACCGGCGTTAAGCCTTCTTCCATGTGCTTTTCGACGTTTTCGATTACGACGATAGCATCATCGACGACAAGGCCGATGGCCAATACCATGGCGAAAAGGGTCAGTGTGTTAATCGAGAACCCTAACACCACGAAAGCCGCCATTGTACCGATAAGGGATACCGGCACAGCCAACAAAGGAATCAAGGTTGCACGCCAGCTCTGGAGGAACAGGAAGATAACCAATACGACCAGCAGGAGGGCTTCAACGAAAGTTTCCACCACTTCCTTGATGGACGCGTTGATATAGTTCGTGGAGTCGAAAATCTGTGCCATCTCAAGTTTCGGCGGCAGGGTCGGCTTGGCCTTTTCGAGCACTTCGCGCACACCGGCTACCGTCTGCATGGCGTTGGCATCACTGGTCAGATTGATACCGAAACCCACAGAAGGATAACCGTTAAATTTGGAGATGATGGAGCTCGATTTTTCACCAGTTTCTATCCGGGCTACATCTTTCAGACGTACAAATTTACCCTCGTCAGAGCGCAGGACAATATTGCCGAATTCTTCCGGCGTTACCAGACGGCCGGAAATCTTACCCGTGTACTGCTTTTCCTGACCATTGTTTACCGGCATAGAACCGACCGTACCGGCAGGAGCCTGCACGTTCTGTTCCTTGATGGCCGAAGTCACATCGGCAATGGTCAGCTTGAGTTCTGCCAGCTTGTCCGGATTGAGCCAGACGCGCATAGCGTAGTCGGAACCGAAAATCTGCACGTCACCGACGCCGGATACACGCTTGAGTTCATCCAAAAGATAAATATCGGCGTAGTTTTTCATATAGGCACGGTCATAGGTGCCATCCGGAGAATAAAGGGACAACATGTACGCCATGTCGTTGGAAGATTTCTTCGTGGTAACACCGACCTGCTGTACATCAGACGGCAGGCTGGCATTGGCAATGGCGACATTGTTCTGCACCTTTACGGAGTCCATATCGCCATCCGTTCCCGTCTCAAAGACCACAGACAGGCTGTAACGACCCGTGTCGTCCGAGTTGGAACTCATATAGTCCATACCCTGAGTACCATTGACCTGCTGCTCGATTATCTGAGCCACCGTATCGTTGATAACGGAAGCGCTAGCACCGGTATAACTGGTACTAACGGAAACCGTCGGCGGCGAAATCTGCGGATACTGGGCAATTGGCAGCTGGAAGGCTGCCAAAACGCCGACAATCACGATGATAATCGAGATAACAATGGCAAATATCGGGCGGTGAATAAAAAACTTAGACAAATCGCCGCCTCCTTATTTCGTTGAAGAACCTGCTACTTTATTGGAGTCGAACTTGCTCGTGTCCGTAATCAGCGAGAAGCCCATATCGTCAGCCGTTACCATCGTAACGTTGAGAGGCACACCTTCCTGCAGGTTGGACAGGCCTTCTACCACAATCACATCCGCCGTGGTAAGGCCATCTTTGATGATATAGTAGCTGCCGACCTTGTTGCCCAAGGTTACCGGGCGTGCTTCCGACTTGCCATCGCCATTCACGACCATGACAAAGGACTTGCCCAAAAGCTGCTGTACTGCACGCTGCGGCACAAGAATGGCATCGGGAATCGTCTGGCCGGACAGGCGCACGCGGGCAAACATGCCCGGCATCAGCATGCCGTTCGGATTGTCGAAAATAGCCTTGAAGGTCAGCGTCCCCGTACTATCGGAAAGTGCCCTGTCCTGCTCGACAATTTCGCCTTCGAGCGGATATTCCGTGCCATCAGTCAGGGTGATGTTCACAATCGGCTTTACCTGCTTGCCGCCCTGCATAATGGCATTCATATAGGCAATATAGTCCGTTTCCGACACATTGAACTTCGCATATACCGGATTTGCCGAGCCGATGGTCACGAGGCTGGTCGTACCTGCAGAGGCAAACGTGCCCACAGCCACATCATCAACGGCGAGCTGGCCGCTCATCGGTGCATAAATCGTGGTGTCGGCCAAATCCTGCTGAGCCTTGATAAGCTGCGCATGAGCAGCATCTGCTGCTGCCTGATAGGCATTCACCGTCGAGAGCTGATTGTCATACGTCTGACGGGAAATCGCATTGGACGCCACGAGCTGTTCATAGCGGCCCAAATCGTTCTGCGCATTGCTCAGCGTTGCCTGTGCCTGCGCAAAATTAGCCTGTGCCTGCCATACAGCCGACTTATACTGACGGTCATCAATGCGGTAAAGCGGCTGATTGGCCTCTACCCACTGGCCGCCCTGCACATATTTTTCGACCACATTGCCGGACACCTTGGACTGAACCTTTACTTCGTCCTTGCCAATAATCTGGCCAGCAAACTCACTGGTCAGCGGTGTATCCTGCTGGATAACCTGCATGGCCTTGACCTGCGCGCCCTGCATCTGAGCCTGCTGCTGCTTGTTGCCACAGCCTGCCACCACAAAGCTTGTCGAAATAGCCAGGGACAGGCCAATCAGCAATGCTTTAGTCTTCTTGTTTTTGGACAAAAACAATTTATGAACCTCCTTTTTTAGCCTAAACACAAAGAAAAGAGCGCACTGCTCCCCTCCCTATGCCTATGACCACAATTCATTTCTTATCCCCTGAGGAATAGTAAATAAATGTTTACTATTTGTGTTATCTATAGTATATTATATTTAGGTAAAAGTCAAGGTATAAAGGAGTCATATCATGGAAGCCCAAGCATCCCCCAGTTTATCCCAGCAATTTGTGGAAATCATGGTGCTCTTGCATAATAATTTTGGCAGGCAGACACAGGTTCCCCTGCCGCTCAATCAATTCGGCGTACTCTGCGCCCTGATGGATACGCAGGGACTGGCCATCATCGACCTCAGCCGCCAGCTGAATATTTCCAAGCAGCAGATGACCAATGTCATTGAAAAGCTGCTCACCGCCGGTTACGTAAGCAAAAATCCTGACCCCAAGGACCGCCGCCGGTTTGTCGTTACCATCAGCGACAAAGGTGAAAAATTACTTGCGGACCATATGGAACAGTTTCGGCAGCGCTTTGAAATTCATGCCCGGAATTTAACCACTGATGAACGACAGGAACTAGCCAGTATTTTGCGCAGATATTACGAACTGATCAACAAGATGTTTTTGTAAAAACGAAGGAAAAAGGACGGCCTGATGTATCAACCATCAAGCCGTCCCTTATTCTATTGTCTTATTTGTTTTCCTAAATCATCAAAGAAGGATTTGCTGATACGACCAAAAATGCCCTGCTGTCCATGATGGGAATCATCCCGCAGCCGCAATTCATCGCGGGCCATTATCCGTTTATTTGTCTTGGAATCAAAAACCTCGAAACGCAGGCGGACAGTAGATGTATAGATGGTTCTGGCCGGATGATGAACCGGAACGGTATAGCTATAGTCTTCCTCCACCTTGGACCCATTGGGCAGTTTTTTCGTCCGTTTGGCATGTCTGGTCTCCCAGGATGTATATGCTTCTTTAATGTAGGAATCATCATGCCACTTCAAAAGCTCCGCCTTGATATAAACATCTGCTGCTTCGTTGGGATTGTCCGGCGAAAGTACCGCGGCTTTATCCGGACGGATAACCTTATACTTTGGCCGCATAGCATTTTTCAGGTAATCCTCCCGCAATACCTGCTCCAACAGGTCGTTATCCATCTCTGCCGTATCGGTGAGCACCACATCATAAATCAGGGCCTTTTGAATCTTGTGAAAGTCATAATCCTTATCGACCCAGTTGGTTTTTTCCGCACTGACAGATAATGCAGGCAAAAAGAGTATACACAGCAAAAGAATAATTTTTTGCCAGCCCTGTCCATGTTTTAAGCTATACATCACAAAAAACCTCCTTCATTCTGTTCAGAAATTCCAGCGGAATGCGGCATTGGCAGCAAAGCCCCTTTGTTTGCCGGTCCAGCCCTGCAAAGAAACATCCAT
>CADAAS010000093.1 GCA_902785885.1 Pseudoselenomonas ruminantium | reverse complement strand
TTCGTTATTCTGACCAGCCTTGCCCATATAGGTAATCTTGGCAAATTCTGGCACCAGATATTTCGGATAGGTTTCGTATTTTTCACGGGATTCTTCCATTAGGTCAATATGCTCATTCTGGAAGCAGACCGTAATGGACGGATGGTCCTTCACCCAACGGCCAGCAACCATGCCGCCATGAATACGGTAATTTTGACTAATCAACGGGAAAGCAAAGCCTTGCCATACATTTAGGAATCAGCTTTCAAGCAAACTTTTCCCCAATTCATAAGCTGCTGCGCACTGCTTTGGGAACATCTCCTCACGATAGGCTGCTTTGGCCTGCGGGTCGAATATCGAGGACTCATATTTATCATAATCGTTAAACTGCGTTGTATTGTACGCATAAAGGGTCTTGGTTTCCGCCCGCAGGATTTTGCTGGCAAAACCTTCATGGACGGCAAATTTTTCCCGCATGCAAAACTGCTTGACATGCTCCTCCGTCATATTCATGGTGTAGATAAAGGCATTGGGCAGTGACTTCGGAAACACAGTAGGAATTTCGTTGCTGTAAATATAGTTGGAAAACAGCAGCCGTTCGATAAACGCCATCATACCAGAGGAAAGGTTCATAAAATAAACCGGCACGCCCATAATCAGGGCATCAGCTTCCTTAATGCGCTCGATAACCGGCGTCAAATCGTCCTTCATTGCGCAGGTGCCATGCTCCTTATCCTTGCGCTTGCAGTAAAAGCAGCTGATACAGCCTTTGAAGTTCAAGCTGTAGAGATTTATGAGTTCCGTTTCCGCACCAGACTCCTGCGCGCCCTTCAAGGCCTGCTGCAAAAGTTCTGCCGTATTGCCGTTGCGCCGCGGGCTGCCATTTATGGCAATTACTTTTTTCATCGTCAAAATCCTCCCATACAATACACAAATACCTGGTATATTCTTCTATACCGAAAAAACTTTACCTGCTGTCTAAAAAATAGCCCGACAAAGCGATTTACTTTGTCAGGCCATTATTTTAGCGTTTGATTTCCTGATATTCTGCCACCCGACCTACGCTGAAATGGAGAATCCATTCCGGACGTTCCGTAATCGGCGTCCAAAAGCCATAAGCCTTGCCCTGCGGGCCTTCATAAGCCACATGCACGGACTTGTTTTCATCAATCGCCTTGTTGCACAGGCAGCCTTTGTGGTCTTCGGGCTTGCCGATGGAGGAACACTTAATCCCTGCCGTTAACCCCAACTCTGCCGCTTTCTTATTCACCGCAATGATTTCCCGGCTCCGCTGGGTGATGGTCACTGGTTCGGGAAAATTATCCCACATAATATGAAACGCCTGAATTACTTCCTGGTCTGTCATGTTCAAAAGTCCCCTCAATCCTTCAGTTTGAATACTTTCTTCGGCTGACCGCAGAGCGGGCAGGCAAAATCATCCGGTTCTGCATCAAGTTCACCGACATGCTCATAACCGCAGACCGAGCAGACATAGATTTTCTTGCCGGCAGCTTCCAAAAGTCCCGGGCAGTGCTTTTCCAAGATTTTCGCCAGTACGACGCCATGATGGCCTTCCTGCTTGGCAAAGATTTCCATTTCATCAGCGGCTTCGGCAAAACCTGCCTCGCGGAATTTATCGGCCATAGCCTTGACCTTCTTTTCACCGCTGGTTTCTGCACTCATCAGACCGCGCACGAGCTGCCAGAAATCCTTGGGCAACATGCCGTTTACCGTGGCATAGAAACCGGCATGGACGGCTTCCTGATTGGCCGCTTCGATAAACTGCTCGGCCACATCATCAAGGCCCTGTTCTTTGGCAAGTCTGGCCAGCGTATAATACATCATTGTGCCCTTTGCTTCGCCCAAAGCCATCATTTCTGCCATTTTCTCCAGCGGGGTTCCCTTCGTAATACCATGTAAGCTCATGTCCATCTCTCCTTTATCTACACATAATACACATTACACAAATTTATAACAGCTTTTCGATTGCTGCCGTCATCGCAGACGGACTCGTGGTCGGTTCAAAACGCTCTACTACATTGCCGTCTCTATCGATGAGGAACTTGGTGAAGTTCCACTTGATGCCATCATCTTCGAGATATTCCGGATAGTTTTTCTTAAGTGCATCCATGAGGATAGTCGACAGTTCATGGTCCTTGTCAAAGCCCTTGAAGCCCTTTTCTGCGGTCAAATACTTAAAGAGCGGCTGGGCGGTTTCACCGCGCACATCACCCTTCTCAAAAATCTGGAAGCTTACGCCGTAGTTGCGGCGACAGAACTGCTGTACTTCGCTGTTGCTGCCCGGTTCCTGTGCACCGAACTGATTGCAGGGGAAGCCCAGGATTTCCAATCCCTTGTCCTGATACTTATCGTAAAGTTCCTGCAGTTCCTTGTACTGCGGAGTGAAGCCGCACTTGCTGGCGGTATTGACAATAATCAGTACCTTGCCTGCATAATCCTTGAGGGACTTTTCCTCACCGCTGTTCGTCTTTGCCGAAAATTCATAAACCCCCATTATAGTTCTCCTCTCCTGTCGTTAAATCTTATATCAAAGCCCCAACAAGGCATCAATCTTGCCCTTGTCAAAGCCCAGTACATACTCTTTGCCATCGGCAGTAATCACGGGGACTGCCTCATCATTAGTCAATGCCTGACATTCTGCCAAGGCAGCCTCGTCATTTTCGATATTGCATTCCACGTATTCCACCTGACGCGATTGCAGATACTTTTTGGCCTTGTCACACCAAGGACAGTTATTGATGGAATAAACCTTAACCATAATTCATTTCCCCTTTCTGATTTGCGCTAAATATTTCTCCGCTAAAATTGCGGCTGTCGTACCATCTGCAGCAGCGGTTGTCAGCTGCCGTACTTCTTTGTGCCGGACATCACCGGCGGCAAAAACGCCCGGGATATTGGTGCGGCAATCTTCCCCTGCCGCAATGCGGCCATCTTCGGCCAGCTCAATATCCGTCTGGAACAGCGCCGTATTGGGTGTAACACCGATATTGACGAAAATGCCCTCTATGGCTAATTCCTTTTTGGTGTTTGTCGCTTTATCCAAAACTTCAACGCTTTCTAAGCGCTTTTCACCCTTCAAGGCTGTCACATCGGTTTCGAGCAGAATTTCTACTTTTTCATTGCTGCGCAACTTTTCCTGCGCGGTTTCATCGGCACGCAGTTGGGAACGGTGCAGCAGATATAGCTTCTTGGCGTACTTGGTCAGGAAGTTAGCTGCATCCACGGCAGCATTGCCGCCGCCCATAACGGCGATTACTTTATCCTGATACAAGTGACCGTCACAAAGCTCACAATAGTGCACGCCCTTGCCGGCGTATTTGCGTTCTTCGGGCAACGGCAGCTTGCGCCGTTCCATCCCCGAGGCGATAATGACGCTGCCGGCTTCGTAAATGCAGGACTCAGTTTCCACGATTTTCCTGTCCTTCTGCAAGCTGACTTTTTCTATCGTGTCAAACTCATCAACCACAGCGCCAAAGCTCTCCGCCTGCTGCTGTACGGTTGCGATTAAATCCTTCCCCGCCACATTGGGCAGTCCCGGATAATTTTCAATTCCGGTGGCATTGGCAATCTGACCGCCTACCAGCGCGTTTTCCAGCACCAGCACCGACAGATTCATGCGCCCTGCATAAAGGGCGGCGGTAAGCCCGGCCATGCCGGCGCCGATGATGACGATATCCTTTTGTATGCGTTTCTTTTCCGTTGGCATCATTATCTCCTTTCTGTTCCTCATCTACTACGCTTATGATTATAGAGGCCAATTGTGACCTCTATGTGACTTTTATTTGATTTTTTACAACCTTTTTGTGAAAAATTTTATTTCGCTAATATCGGAAGCAAACAGCTTTTGCCACTGTCCAGCGGCAGAGCCACAATCATTTCCGTTCCCTGACCAGGCTGGCTTTGGCAGGCAATCTGACCGCCCAACAATTCCAAAATACGCTTGACGATGGAAAGCCCCAAACCATGGCCCTTTTCCTGATGGGATTCGTCACATTGATAAAACCGCTCAAAGATATGTGCCTGTTTATCCGCAGGAATGCCAATACCTTCATCCTTGATATGCACACAGATGGAACCGGGCGCAGACTCGCCCGTAATCTGAATCGTACTGCCCTTTGCCGAATACTTGATGGCATTATCGATAAGGTTCAGCCATACCTGCTTGGTCATATCCGGGTCACTTTTAATCGGCAGAGCAGGCAAATCCAGGGAAAACGAAATATCCTTCGCTTCCCAACGCTCAGCTAAAAGAATCACACATTGGCGTATCTGCTCATCCACCACAATATCCTCATGGCGCATGACAATCGCCTGTGCATCGAGCCGCGACAAACGCAAAAGGTTTTCCGCCAGCCGCGAAAGCCTTAGAGCCTCCTCATGTACAAGCCCCGTATACTCCCGCCGTTCTTCCTCACTTAATCCGCCTTCGAGCAGGATTTCCGAAAAGCCGACAATGGAAGAAAGCGGCGTCTTGAATTCATGGGATACACTGCCGGTAAAGCCCTTTTGCATATGGTCAATGCTTTGCAGTTCCTTGGCCATGCGGTTGAAATTTGCAATCAACTGCACGCCTTCCTCCGTACTGACCAGATTTTCCGGCTGTGGCACACGCACGGCAAAATCTCCCTTGGCGATGCGTCCCGTGGCCTCTACCACAGACTGTGCCGGACGGATGTAAAAACCGGCTTCCCAAGCCAATAGCAACGCCCCGGAAACAATCGTGAGCAGACTGCAGATAATGAGTGCCGCCGGCAGTTCCAATTGCAACCCCGTCAGGCTGTCCAACAGATAAACCAACAGGCTGGACACACCACAGCACAAGGCCAATGTAAGCAAGGTGGTCAGGCTGTGATAGAGCCGCAAGGGCAAAATAAACTGTTTCCTCATGACGTTTCTTCCTTAAATACTGCCTTATACCCCAAGCCTCGCACGGTTTCGATGGCGAAGTCGGGATTATCGGCAAAGCGATGGCGCAGTTTCTTGATATGGGCATCCACATTGCGGCTGTCCGTGTCCTTGTCTACGCCCCAAATCTCGTCTAACAGTTCCTGCCGGGTAAAAATCTTCCCCGGTTGATTAAGCAATTTGAACAAGAGATAAAACTCCTTAGGCGGCAAAGTATCGGTCTGCTCACCTGTCTGTACCGTCAAAGACGCATAATCAAGCACCGTACCGCGGATAGTCAACCGTTTTTCACTCATCAGCTGCGCCCGTCGCAGAAGCGCTCCGACCCGCAGCATGAGTTCCCGCAGCTGGATGGGTTTTACCATATAATCATCCGTTCCCGCCCGGAAGCCCCGCTCCATATCCTCCATCTGCCCCTTGGCGGTGATGATTAAGATGGGCAAATCCATCTTCGCCCCGCGCAGGGCACTCGTCAGCTCCAAACCGTCCATACGGGGCATCATCACATCGCTGATAACGAGGTCAATATGCTCCCGCTCCATAATATCCAACGCCTCCTGCCCATCAAAAGCCGGAAAGACATGATACTGCTCCTGTTTCAGCTTCGCACAAATCATGCGGTTGAGATTGCGGTCATCCTCCGCTACCAATATTGAAAACATAGGCGCCCCCTTCACATAGAAAATCACTTATTCGCCTCAATTTTATTCGCCCTATGTGACTTGTATATGACTTTATTTCGCCCCATCAACATAAAATCCTTTATCCCCTCTATATAAAAAATCCACGGAAGTTCCCTGAAGAAACTCCCGTGGATTTTCCGGTCATTTATTTGCAGCCGATACCGGCCAAACGGCTTTCCAACACCAACACGCCATGACGCACACAGTCATCACAGGCGCAAAGCATTTTCCCGGTGCCTATGCCCTTTAACTCCCGGCAGATTGTCGCCCCGCCGGACATTTCCTTGAATTCCTGCAGCATATCTTTTGCAATCATCTTGCTGGGCGTATCGGATTTATTGAGCAAGCCCAATGCCATGACCGCCCCGCATAACGCGCCGCAGGTTCCTTCCATGCCGCCCATACCTGAGCCAAAACCGGAACCCATGGCCAGGATATCCTCTGCGGGCCTGCCCAGTTCCTTTTCATAGGCCATCAAGACTGCCTGCGCACAATTGCAACGGTTGTGCTTGTACTCCACGGCTTTTTCGGCCCTTACATTTACTGCTTCCATCTTCATACCCCCAAAATATAATCACCGTTATTACTTGGCTATTTATTGGTTTTTTCCTCTTTTTTCAAGGGCGAACCCTCCATCGACAGATTTTCCTTGGCATATGCCTGCAAATCGTCGGTGTTTTCCACCACATCTTTTACATAGGATTTAATATCCTGTTTCAAGCCTTCCGTATCGGCTGCGGACATTTCACCGAGCTTATGGAAATCCTTTTTGTGCTTTGCCGTAAACTCATAATCATCATCATACTTGCGGAACAGGAGTCGCATCATCTTGCGGCGCAGGAATTTTTCCCGGACGATGTTTTCCCGTTCTTCAAACCAGGCTACGGTCAGCACCACCAAGAGCAAAATCCCCATATAGCCGAGCAGCGGATACATATAGGAAACCAATGTGGTAAAGCCGCCGAAGCTGCACACATAGCCAAGTGCCGTAATGCCAATCAGGATTTTTCGCTTTTTTCCAAGGTCGTCCCCGGCAAAGCGGCAAGCCGTAGCGTAGTAAAGGCTGAATGCCGTATTAAAAATCAGCGCAAAGATTACCACCGCATAGACAAAAGCAAAGGAGGGATGAATGTGATTGACAATCATCAACATGGGAATTTCCGTATCTTTGATTTTATCGAGATTAGCAAAGAGCGTCATGGCCGCACAGGTGACAATCACGCCGATAATAGTACCGCCTAAAGCGCCGCCCTTCTCCGCATCGCCAATGCGCACCACCGAACCGCCCAGCACAAACGCCATCGACACGCCGTTCATCGCGCAGAGGGCAAAATAGTTAATTACTGCCAGCCATACATTGGGCATAACCGGCTGCATGGTGCCCGCTACTAAATCAAGCGACTCATAATCATAGGATTTACCGATAAAGGTATAACCGGCCACCGCTAAAATCATCACGACAATGACCGGTGTAAATACGCCTAGCACACGGGTAATCTTGTCAAAATCCAAAAAGGCAATGACAATGACGAGCAGGGAACAAAAAAGCGCCCCCAGCCAGCTGGGCAGACCAAACTGTTGCTGCAAATTGGCACCGGCACCAGCCACCATGACAAAACCGACCACAAAACAGGAAATAATGAGCGTTATATCAATAATGCGGTTAATCACCGGATGGGCAATCTGCTCCAACACTTCCTGATGGTTGCTCGATTGATAATGTGAACCCAAGGTCACAATGATTCGTCCGAATACAACATTCAGTACACCGAGCAAGACTACGCCTACTAAACCCATTTTACCGAAACTCAAAAAATACTGCAGCATATCCTGCCCGGAGGAAAGCCCTGCACCGACCAATACGCCTACATAAGCCATCGCCAGTGACAGTGCTTCCTTACTTATGCGTAAAAAGTTCATAAAAGGCCTCCTCTAAAAATAAATTGTCTATTATAAAATTATATCATATTTAATATTTTACAGCAAATCCCCTTGATATTACCACTAAAGTAGTATTAAGCAAACAATTTCATACTTAGGTGGTATTGCCCCCGCTAGTATCGAATCGTATAATAGCTTTTGTCACTTGGGGAAGTGATGACACATACACATGCCTTCAAGAGTGGGGAAGCTTTGCAGGTAAAGGAATTATATGATAAAAGCCGCAGGTCTGGTGCCTGCGGCTTTTCGTATACTCAGTCTGTTTTATCTTCCCAGTAGGTTCAGTCCATTTTTAAGCTGCTTATTTTTCCAGCAGATGCCAATATCCACAGGCACAATCGGTCAGTAGAAAATACTATTTTGCATTCCTGAAATCCGGTAAACGCCCATCCTGATAGAACGGAGCAATCGTTTTTGACAGGGCGTATGCCACACGGAAGGCATTCAGGTCATCATAGGTATTGCTGACAATCTGCACGCCGACGGGAACGTTTTTGTCGGACAGTTCCACTGGCATATCCACAACCGGATATCTGCTGGCCAGATTCCAAATTGGTGTCAACATAAGGTTGGTGCTGAAATAGGTTTTCCCGTTTACCTGCGCGGCTTTATCCGGTGTCGCATCAAGATCGGCGGGGAAATACGGTGTTGCCAGAGTGGGCATGATCAGGGCGATGCATCCCTTCTCGAAGACCTTCTGCTGAACATCCCGGTGCAGTTTCGCCAGCATCAATTCTGCGTTGACCTGATCCTGCGGAGTCAGCTTGCCAGCATACACCTCCAGGTTCTTCACGTACGCGCTGAACTTGTCGCGATGATCATCCAAACCTTCGAAGATGGCGTACATGCTTGTGGACATGAGTCCCTTGAAGTAGGTCGGCATGAAACTTTCAGCGCTGATGTCGAGCTCTATCAGTTCAACCTGCGCGCCGGCCTTCTTCAATGCCGCAACTGTGGAATCCATGGCATGGTTGGATGCCTGGCTCAGGCCGCCCTGAAGCCAGTTCCTGCAATAGGTAACGGCGACCTTCTGCCCCTGAATCGGAGCGTATTCCTGGGGATAGTCCAGCTTGGGACGAATCGAGGAATGAACCTCCGAGCTGGGACCAGCAATGACATCCTGCATGAGCGCCATATCGGCAAAAGTGCGCGCCATCGGTCCTAAGGTTTCGTAAGTGTTGTCCGACGTAGCTACGCGGCCAAACGGCGGCTTGAAGCCATACAGACCATTCATGGCAGCGGGGATGCGGATGGAGCCGCCCATGTCAGAGCCGGTGGCCAGCGTGCAGAAGCCGGCAGCCAGCGCCGCACCTGACCCGCCGGATGACCCACCGGTGCCGTAGTAGAGGTTCCACGGATTGCGGCTGACACCGTAGAGGCGCGACCAAGTCATGGGGCTGAGGTACTGCTCAGGTACTGTCGTCTGGAAGACAAATATCGCACCCTCTTTGCGGAGCTTCTGAATCATGGCACCGTCAGCGTCACTCGGCTCGCGGTCCTTCAGGAGCAGGGACGCAGCATCGACGCGCCATCCTTTGACTTCATTCTCGTCCTTGACGCCGATGGTAATCCCTTCCAGCCTGCGTGCAGTGCCATTCCGGTAGCGCTCATCTGCCGCC
>CADAAS010000092.1 GCA_902785885.1 Pseudoselenomonas ruminantium | reverse complement strand
TGCCTGAACGCAGTGAAGGCCGGCCCCTGTAGGAAGCCGCTAAGCAAATACGCTGAAAGCAGCGCCGTTGGCCTGCCCGGCGCAGGTAACTGGACAGCTATTTTGGGCGAGGGGGTCGTTTAGCGGGAAACAGAAAAAGCACTCCCCGTTCGCCCCCTAACTACGTATGAACTGGATACCTTTACCACGAACCGAACTCCCCGACAAACTGCACTTTAACGAAAAAGCCCGCTGACAAACGTGTCAGCGGACTTTTTCGCTGTCAAGGAGCTATCCCCAAAACAGGACTCTATGAATCAGTTAAGCATTTTCTTCCTGCTTAGCTTCTTTTTTCTTCACTGCCGTACGAATGGACAGCTCGCGGAGCTGTTTGTCGTCAACTTCGGACGGAGCGTTGGACATAACGTCACGGGCACTCTGCGTCTTCGGGAAGGCGATTACGTCACGGATGGAAGCGCGCTTAGCCATGATCATAACCAGACGGTCAAGGCCGAAAGCAAGGCCGCCATGAGGAGGCGTGCCGTACTGGAAGGCATCCATCATGAAGCCGAACTTCGCATGAGCTTCTTCCTGCGTGAGGCCCAAGGATTCGAATACCTTTTCCTGCAGGTCTGCGTTGTAGATACGCAGGGAGCCGCCGCCGATTTCGACACCGTTCAGGACCATGTCATAAGCGTTAGCCTTTACGCGGCCCGGGTCAGTGGCGAGGAATTCGATATCTTCGTCACGCGGAGCCGTGAACGGATGATGCATAGCTTTCCAGCGTTTTTCTTCGTCGCTCCATTCGTACATCGGGAAGTCAACAACCCAGAGGAAACGGAGTTTATCCGGGTCAATGAGGTTGCGTTCCTTGCCCATTTCGAGACGGAGCTGGCCGAGAGCCGTGTCAACAACGAGGCGCTTGTCAGCCACAACGAGCAGCAGGTCGCCAGTCTTGGCACCGGTAGCTTCCGCAATCTTGGCGAAGGTTTCATCGCTGTAGAACTTCTTGAAGGGGCTCTTAACGCCTTCTTCGCTGTACTGAATCCAAGCAAGGCCCTTGGCACCGTAAATCTGTACGAACTTAACGAGTTCATCCAGACGGCGGCGCGGAATGTCAGCATAGCCGTCCACCTTGATGCACTTAACCATGCCGCCGTTTTCGATAACGGCATTGAACACCTTGAAGTCAGAGCCTTTGACGTACTCGGAGATGTCCATGAGCGGCATATCAAAGCGCAGGTCCGGCTTATCGGAACCGTACTTGTCCATAGCCGTATCCCAATCCATGCGTTCAAACGGCGTTTCCACCTTGGCGCCAATGGATTTTTCAAAGAGTTCCTTAACCATTTCTTCCATAATGGTCAGAATTTCTTCCTGGCTCTTGAAGGACATTTCGATATCGAGCTGGGTGAATTCCGGCTGACGGTCAGCACGCAGGTCTTCATCGCGGAAGCAGCGCACAATCTGGAAGTATTTTTCAAAGCCGGCAACCTGCAGAATCTGCTTGAAAATCTGCGGGGACTGCGGCAGGGCGTAGAATTCGCCCGGGTTTACACGGCTCGGCACGAGGAAGTCGCGTGCGCCTTCCGGCGTGCTCTTGCAGAGCATCGGGGTTTCGATTTCGAGGAAACCGTTGCGGTCGAAGTAATCGCGCATAATCTTCGTCACGCGGTGACGCAGAATGATGTTCTTCTGCATTTCCGGGCGGCGCAGGTCGAGATAGCGATACTTCAGGCGCAGCATTTCATCTACGTCAATGCCATCCTGAATGTAGAACGGCGGCGTCTTAGCCTTGTTCAGAATGCGCAGCTCGGTGCAGACAACTTCGATTTCACCGGTTTCGATGTTGCTGTTCACCGTTTCTTCGCTGCGAGCGCGTACCGTACCGCGAACAGCGATACAGAATTCGTTGCGCAGGGATTCTGCCTTGTGGAACGTACCGCCTTCCATGCTGGCTTCATCAAAGACAACCTGCACAAAACCGGAACGGTCACGCATATCCACGAATATGAGTCCACCATGGTCACGACGGCGGGCAACCCAGCCGCACAGCACGACATCCGTGCCTACATTTTCCTTGCGAAGCTCGCCACAATGATGGTCGCGCTTCATGCCTTGCAATGTTTCCATTAACCTTTCACCTCAGCACATAGCTTTTCAATTATATTATCAAAAGAAACTTTCTCCTGCTCGCTCTTTTCCATGTCCTTGAGCTGTACGCAAGCTTCCTTGACTTCATCTTCACCGATGATTAAGGCAAAACGGGCGTTGGCTTTGTTTGCCTGCTTCATCTGGGCCTTCATGCTCCGGCCCGCATAGTCCATGCCGGCTTTAAGCCCTGCCTGACGCAGTTTCGTCAGGAGCTTAAAGGCTGCGCCCTGCGCTTCTTCGCCCAAGGCTACCACAAAAGCATCGGTCTGCGTGTCCATCTCCGGCAGGAGATTTTGTTTCTCCAGAGCCAACAGCACGCGTTCCAAGCCCGTGGCAAAGCCCACAGCCGGAGTCGGATTGCCGCCGATTTCCTCAATGAGTCCATCATAACGGCCGCCGCCTGCAACGGCACTCTGCGCACCGAGGGGCGGATATTTAATCTCGAAAGCGGTCTTGGTGTAATAGTCCAAACCGCGCACGAGACGGGCATCGAGTTCAAATTCCACGCCAGCTTCCGTCAGGAAATGCTGTACCTTGTGGAAGTGGTCCTGACATTCCTCGCAGAGGCAGTCCGTAATCTTCGGTGCATCAGCCATATAGGGCTTGTCAGCATCAGCCTTGCAGTCGAGGATACGCAGCGGGCTGCGCTCAAAGCGGTCTTTGCAGTCATCGCACAAATCTTCGAGCTTGTCGCGGAAGAAATCCTGCAGAACCTTGCGGTATACCGGACGGCATTTCGGACAGCCCACGGAATTCAAGGACAGCTTGAGGTCTTTGAGCCCCAGGCCACCCAGTAAATCCATAGCCAGCATGATGATTTCCGCATCCACTGCCGGATTGGATTCACCCAGAGCCTCGACACCAAACTGATGGAATTCGCGCATACGACCGGCCTGCGGACGGTCATAGCGGAACATGGAGCCGATGTAGAACAGTTTCGTCAGGCTGCTGTCGCCATAGAGCTTGTTCTGCAGATAGGCACGCACCGCCGAAGCCGTATTTTCCGGACGCAGGGTAATGCTGCGGTCGCCACGG
The DNA here is from genome assembly GCA_902785885.1 of Pseudoselenomonas ruminantium. Taxonomy (GTDB): domain Bacteria; phylum Bacillota; class Negativicutes; order Selenomonadales; family Selenomonadaceae; genus Selenomonas_A; species Selenomonas_A ruminantium_M. The sequence continues at coordinate 6,068 of CADAAS010000092.1, read as the reverse complement.
TCGGTGAAGGTGTACATTTCCTTGTCCACCACATCCGTACCTTCGCCGATACCGCGATGGAACAGTTCCGTATGCTCGAACATCGGCGTACGGATTTCCTTGTAGCCATAACGGGCACACAGGTCACGGATTTTTTCTTCCACATAGGTCCATTGTCCGACGGTATCGGGCAATATGTCCTTTGTCCCTCTTGGGGCATTGGTTAACATTCGTCTTACTCCCCCTAATTTGCGCAGGCTTCATCCAAAAGAGCCTGCCGTTTTTCGATGTAAATATCAATATCGCGCAGATAAGTCACTAAATCCTTGGCATTAAAGGAGGACTTCATGCGCTTGTTCTTAAAGTCAACCACTTTGCTCGTGGCGGCGCCGCCAATGCCGATGATGGTCTGATGTTCCTCCATAATCTGGATGTTGTACATCCCCTCGGCACCTTTATGGCAGCAGCCAATATTTTCCAAGTCACCGGCCATATAGCCCTGGCGGTAGAGATAATACGGCTCATAACCGAAACGCTCCATATAGCCCATGGCTGTTTCCGCCATCTTGCGCGTTTCCTCTGCCCCAGGCAAGTCCACATGGCGTTCGTCCATAATGAGCTTGAGGCGGGAGCCACGTTTCAAGGCCAAGGCGTGCAGGGTGATATCGTCCGGATCCAGCGCCGTAACCTTGGCCAGCGTATCGTCCACATCAGCCGCCGTCTCGCCGGGCAGGCCCAAAATCAAATCCATGTTGATATGGGGAATGCCCGCCGCCCGCAGGGCATGGTACATTTCCGTAACCGCTTCCGGCGTATGCTGACGACCGATAACCTTCAAGGTTCGCTCCTGCATGGTCTGCGGATTGACGCTGACACGCGTGACCTTGAAATCGTGCATAGCCGCAATCTTTCCCGGCGTAATGCTGTCGGGACGGCCTGCCTCCACGGTAAACTCGGCTAGATTATCGTGGTAGAACGCATCACAGACCCAGCCCAGCATCGTGCGGAATTCCGCGTCTGGCAGGGCAGTCGGCGTGCCGCCGCCCACATAGATATTCTGGACTTTGAGGCCGTGCGCCTCCACCGCCGCTTTAGCACCTTCGATATCCTTTTTAAGCACCGCCATAAACTCGGCAAGTTTCTTCGGCCCCGGCAGAACATTAGCCGGGAAGGAACAATACAGGCAGCGGGTCAGACAGAAGGGAATCCCCACATAAATGCTGATGGTCTTTTCGTCCGAGGTCTTAAGGAATGGCAGCTGACGGAACGCCATCGGCGTGATAATCCGCGCCTTTTCCTCGCTGCAGGCAAAGTCGGTCATCAAACGCTTGACGATGGATTCCTCATCCATGCCATATTCAATCCAACGATGGACGATTTTGGTGGGCCGTACTCCGTGGAGAATCCCCCAGGGAGCAGGCGCATAGCCCAGTTCCTCACAGAAGATATGGTAGAGATTGAGCTTTATCGTGCGGTTCACCGCCGCCCGCTCCAGCTCATCTTCCTTGCCGCACGCCTGCCGCGTGTAACACGTTAATTCGCCGTCTTCACCGAAAAGCATCAGCGTGGTTTCCATGCAGACCTTCGCGCCCTCATGGGCACCTGCGGGAACTTCCCTGCGATGGTTCACCACCGAAAGCTGCGCAAAGTCCGCCTCACCTTCCCGGCCAACAATTTCCACTTTGAACAGCGTCAGCACTTCGCGGGTGATTTTGGAGATTATTTCTTATTTTGAATTCAGGGTAAACGTTCTTACCTTCAATTTTTGCTTTGGCACTCCTTGCATGTACCGTAGAATTTCACCTGATGATTGAGTACATGGAAGCCCATCTTCTTCTGAATGTCTGCTTCCAAATCATCGAGCAAATCATCATCAAACTCCGTCACCGCGCCGCAGGTGGTACAAATCAAATGATGATGATGATGCTCGGAAGGGTCAGTCGTATTGACCTCATAACGGCTGCAGCCATCACCAAATTCCATCTTCTGCAAAAGTTCCAATTCCGACAGCAGTTCCAAGCTGCGGTAAACGGTAGCCAGACCAATTTCCGACTTGCCCTGCCGCAGAATGCCATGCACATCCTCAGCCGAAAGATGCTCACCGGGATGGTCGAGAAAAACCTGCAGCACCGTCTGGCGCTGGGGAGTCATCTTATGCTGCCGTGCCTGCAAGCGCTGCCGCAAATCGTCCATTGTAAATGTCTGTGCCATAAAACCAATCCTTTCTATATCCGAATAGTACGTTTTCTCCGTCTTATAACACACATCTTAACTAGATTAATCAAATAAATCCATTATAGCAGATAATCACCTAGATGACAAACTACATATTGGCATTACTGCCCATTTTTCGCACGACGCTGTAAACATCCTTTACGCGGCGCAAACGCGTGATAATCTGCTTCACCTGCGTGGAGCTGTTTACATCCAGTCCCAACAGGATGGTCGAGGTCTTGGTATTGCGGTTGGGGTTGGCGTTGATGCTATGAATGTTGATTTTCATCTCCGTAGGTACAGCCAGGACATTGGCCAAAATGCCGCTTCTATCGTTGCAGACGATTTCCAGTTCCACCTTGTACTGCTTATCAAGGCCGACATCCCAGCTGACTTCAATCATGCGCGTGATATCGGTATCGGCCAGCACATTGGGGCAGTCGGTCCGATGAACCGACACGCCGCGTCCGCGGGTCACATAGCCCGTAATGGGGTCACCGGGAATGGGGTTGCAGCAGCGAGCCAGTCGCACCATCAAGCCGCTTTCCCCCTCAACCAATACGCCATGGCTGGATTTGCTCTTGCCTTTGTTGGCCGGTCGCTTCAGAGCCGACAGCATCTGCGTGACATCCAGCGGCGTCTTTTCCTTGATTTCTTCCTTATGGAATTCCACCAGACGGGTGAGTATGCCATGCACCGCAATGCCGCCATAGCCCACAGCCGCCAGCAAATCATCCTCACTCAGGATATTGAGCTTCTTGGCCACTTCGAGCAAACGACCGTCCTTTAAGAGTTCCTTGGGCGCATACCCCAAGCGCTTGGCTTCCTCGCGAATAAGCTCCATGCCCCGCTCGATATTTTCCTCGCGCCGTTCCTTCTTGAACCAGGAACGGATCTTGCTGCGCGTTTCCGAGGATGCCACGATATTTAGCCAGTCGCGGGACGGGCCGTTATTGGCCTTGTTCGTGACAATGGACACGATATCGCCATTTTTGAGCTTATGCTCCAACGGCACCAATTTGCCATTGACCTTTGCGCCTACGCAGTGATGGCCCACTTCCGTATGGATGCGGTAGGCAAAGTCGATGGGGATGGAGCCTTTGGGCAAGTCCACCACATCGCCTTTCGGCGTGAACACGAAGACCTCATCCGAGAAGATATCCACCTTCAAGGCTTCAAAATATTCCTTGGGGTCGCTGAGTTCCTGCTGCAGGCTCACCATCTGCCGCAGCCAGTTCATCTTCTGGTCCATGGCACCGCCCGCCGTCGAGCCCTTGCCGTTTTCCTTGTACTTCCAGTGAGCCGCTACACCGAACTCCGACACCTCATGCATATGGAAGGTACGAATCTGGATTTCCAAGGGATAGCCGCGGGTCATCACCGTGGTATGCAGCGACTGATAGCCGTTGGATTTCGGCATGGCAATATAATCCTTGAACCGGCCTGGAATCGGCTTCCACATCGCATGGATAACGCCCAATATGCCATAGCAGTCCCGCACGCTTTCCACCAGTACGCGAATAGCCGACAAATCGTAGATTTCGCTGATATCCTTTTTATCCCGCAACATCTTCTTATAAATACTGTAAAAATGCTTGGCGCGGCCCTTGATTTCCGCCTTGATGCCCGCCTCGCCGATTTTCTGCTCAATCTGCTCAATGGCGGTATCGATGAACGCCTGGCGCTCCTTGCGCTTCTGCTTGACGTTCTCCACCAAGTCATAGTATTTTTCCGGTTCCAGATAGCGCAGGCAGAGGTCCTCGAGTTCCCACTTGATGTTGGAAATACCCAGACGGTTCGCCAGCGGCGCATAGATTTCGATGGTTTCCTTGGCAATGCGCTTCTGCTTGTCCTCGCGCATGTATTTGAGCGTGCGCATATTATGCAGGCGGTCAGCCAGTTTCACCATGATGACGCGGATATCCTTGGCCATGGCCAAAAACATCTTGCGGTAATTTTCCAGCTGGACTTCCTCTTTTGATTTATATTTAATGCGGCCCAGCTTGGTCACGCCATCGACAATCATGGCGACTTCTTCGCCGAACATCTCCGCAATCTGCTCCTTGGTGTAGAGGGTATCCTCCACCACATCATGCAGGAGCGCCGCGCTGATGGTCACATCATCAATATGCAATTCCGTGAGGATTTCCGCCACATGCAGAGGGTGAATAATATATTCTTCCCCCGACACCCGTACCTGCCCTTTATGCGCGTCAGCAGCCAAATCATAAGCCTTGCGGATAAGGGCAGTATCGGCTTTCGGCTCGTAGGCGCACACCGCCGCAAGTATGGATTCTATTGTAACCGGTGCTTTATCTTTATCGTTCATAATGCCATCTCCTTCCCTGTAGCTTTAGCGGTGCCGCCCGTTCCGATAGGTGGGCGAAGCTTCCAAGTCCATTCGCCCGCTGGCCTTGGGCAGATAATAACAGTTTTCCTGCAAGTCCATACGCAAAAGATTTAATTCCTGAAAAATCCGCAAGCCCAGGCTCATCGTGTAGAGGGAAATATGATTGCCCCGCTTGCAAAAGTCCACCGTAAGCTGCTCGGCAGTATAGGGAATATAATCCTCGTTCTGCTGAACCTGATAGAGGAATTTATAAATAGCCACCAACTGCTCCCGCTCGGGGAAAATCCGTTCCCCGTCAGCCGGTGCAATGCTGTCCACCATGCACTGCAGGCTGCAACTGCCTTGCCATTCATTGACTGCCGGGCTGTAGACCATATCAATCACTTCGCTGTTGATGATGCCCACATAGTCACTGCGGTTCCACAAGAGCGCCGTAAGCGGTGCATTTTCCGCACCTACCTGAAAACGTAAGTGCTGGCCCTCCCGGCCAATGGCCTGCGGCGCCCTGCCCCGAATCCCGCGCACGCCAAAGAGCGGCTTGGGGTTAGCCATGCCAAATGGCTCCAATTGGGCCAGTTCGTCCACCAATTCGAACGTGACTTCTTCAGGGGGAAGTTCCATTTCCACCTTGACCTTGGGCACATAATCGGCAGGCGTCAGCGTACTTGCCGCAACCTCGGCAAAAGCTCGCTTGAAGTCCTCCAAATCCTCAGACTTCACCGACAGGCCAGCCGCCTGCGAATGCCCGCCAAACTGCAGGATATGTTCCCTGCAGGCACTTAGCGCTTCATACATATGCAGCCCCTCGATACTGCGGCAGGACCCCTTGCAAATGCCATCTTCCTGTATGCTGAAGACAATCGTCGGCTTATAATGCTTGTCCACGAGGCGTGAAGCCACAATGCCGATGACGCCAGGATTCCATTTTTCGCCTGCCACCACAATGGCAGGCAGATTATTCACGTCCACGCCGGCAAGCTCCGCTTCGGCCTTGGCCAAAATATCCTGTTCAATCGTCTGTCGCTGGCTATTGAGCATGTCCAGCTCCATAGCCAGGGATTCTGCCTCGGCACTATCCTTTGCCAGCAGCAGCTCCACCCCCTTGCGGGCTGAGCCAATACGCCCTGCCGCATTCAGGCGGGGTGCCAGGCGGAATCCCACATGGCCGGTATTTAACTCCTCGTCGCGAATATCGGAAACCTCAACCAAGGCACGCATTCCCACAAAGGATGAGTGCCGCATCTTCTTTAGCCCTGCCGCCACAATCTTGCGGTTTTCGCCAATAAGCGGCACAATATCGGCCACAGTCCCCAATGCCACGATTTCCAAGTCCTGCGCGTAACTTTGGCCATGCATTTCCTGCCATAAGGCCTGACAGAGCTTAAAGGCCACGCCTACACCAGCTAAGTTTTTATCCGGATAAGGGCAGTCCTCCCGATGGGGATTGAGCACAGCCAAAGCGGGCGGCAGTTTTTCGCCTGGCAAATGATGGTCGGTCACGATGATATCCAATTTCCCGGCCATA
>CADAAS010000091.1 GCA_902785885.1 Pseudoselenomonas ruminantium | reverse complement strand
TGATGGTGCTGCACAGAATTTTCCTTGGTCAGCAACACCTGTCCCATAACCTGCCCGTATTCAGCAAAGAGCTTCTCATAGATATGCATGAGTACGCCCTGTCCAATCGCTGCTACCGCCTGTTTCTCCGGAATGGAATCCGGCTTTTGGGCAAGACCCAGTTTCCCCAAGCCTGCGGCAATGGCCCCCGAAGATACGAGAATCATTTCCTTGCCCTGATTTTTGAGGTCGGCGATTTCCCGCAAGAGCAGGTCAATGCGGTGCAGATTCAGTTTTCCCGTTTCATGGGTCAGGGTACTCGTGCCCACCTTGACCACAATGCGCTTGGCTTCATGCAAACGCTCTCTGGCAGTTCCCATGTTCTTCCCTCCGCTCAAGTTTGGTTACGGCAGTTCGATTTTCGGCTTATCGTAGTTGCGCTTAAACAGCAGACCATTGCGGCCGATAATCTGCACGAGATTTACATCCGCACGTTCAGCCAGCATGGTGATGGCATCTTCCGGTTCTTCCATGCAGTTCTGCAATACGCGCACCTTGATGAGCTCGCGCTTCTTGATGGCTTCCTGCGCAGCCTGCACAACGGTCGGCGTCACGCCTTCCTTGCCCATCATCACCACGGGTTCCAATTTCTGTCCCATGGAACGCAAAAAGCTTTTCTGCTTGCCTGTCAATGAATTTCTTAACAAATTTATTCCTCCGTACCTTACTCTTAATCGCGGAATTCAAATTCCATTTCGCCGATATGGATGGTATCGCCCTCTTTGGCGCCCTTTTCCCGCAGCTTTTCATCGAGATTCTTAATGCGCCAGATGTACTGGAAGCGGCGCACAGCTTCATCGTTGAGGAAGTTGGTCATCTTCACGAGCTTTTCGATATTGGTACCGGATACCACGAGTTCACCGCTGATGTTGCGGGAAATGGCAATCTTGTCCGGGTCTTCCTCGTTCTCGTCATAGACCACAACTTCGTCTTCCGTCTCCGGCTCCTCAACATAATTGTCGAGCCATTCACCGGTGTAGTCGATAAGTTCCTGCACACCTTCGCGGGTAGCGGCGGAAATGGCAAAGAACTTCATGCCGTTTTCCTCAGCCAGTTTCTGCAGGCGCGGCAGATTCTCCTGCGCTTCCGGCAGGTCGATTTTATTGGCCACAAGCACCTGCGTGCGGCGGGCAATCTTTTCGCTGTATTTCTTGAGCTCCGCATTGATTTTGTAATAATCGTCAATGGGGTCGCGGCCTTCAAGCCCCGAAGCGTCCACGATATGCAGGATCAGCTTCGTGCGCTCCACATGGCGCAGGAAATCATGACCCAGGCCCACGCCGTCAGCGGCACCTTCGATAAGGCCCGGAATATCGGCCATGACAAAGCTCTTTTCGTAGTCCGTCTTGACCACGCCGAGCACCGGCGTAATCGTCGTGAAGTGATACTCGGCAATCTCGGGGCGCGCCGCCGAACAGCTTGCCACCAGGCTCGACTTGCCCACGCTCGGATAACCGACCAGACCAACGTCAGCGAGCAGCTTCAATTCCAAAATCAAGTTCTTGGCCTCGCCTGGTTCGCCGAATTCCGCAAAGGTCGGCGTGCGGTTGGCGGAGTTGGCAAACTTCGCATTGCCGCGGCCGCCGCGGCCACCCTTGCAGACCACAGCCTCCTGGCCGATTTCCGTAAGGTCAGCCAGCACTTTGCCCGTAGCCTCATCCTTCACAATCGTTCCGGGCGGTACCTTGACATAGCAGGCCGGTGCATTGGCGCCGTACTGATTCTTGATATCGCCATTTTCGCCGTTCTTCGCCGTAAACTTCCGATGAAAACGGAAATCCAACAGCGTGTTCATATTCTGGTCAACGACAAAAATCACATCGCCGCCCCGGCCACCATCACCACCAGACGGCCCACCTTTCGGCACAAACTTCTCTCTTCTAAACGCCGACTTACCATGACCGCCGTCACCAGCTTTCACGATAACGCGGGTTCTATCTATAAACTGCATACTTCCTCCATCTTGCACTTGTTAACATCAGACAAATATCTGTATATCGTTGCCCAGCGCCCAAGGACGGGCGCAGGTGGACGTAAATCCCGTGATGGGATTTCAGTCCACGTTTTCTTTTGTAACTTTTCTTTGCGCCAAAGAAAAGTTAGGGAACGTCGCCCCTTATAATGAATAAAGGCAAGAGCCGGCATTGCGTTCAATACCGGCTCTTGCCTTTATGCACTACAACGCAACCTAACGCCGTTCCTTATAAACAAATACCTGCGCCCGAAAAGCGCAGGTATCCGTTATATGTCTTACATAGCTTCTTCAGCCGTATAAACGCTGACCTGACGCTGGTAGCGGCCTTTGCGCTCGAAAGCAACCTTGCCGGCAACCTTTGCGAACAGGGTATCATCCTTGCCGATACCAACATTGTGGCCCGGATGGAAGTGCGTGCCGCGCTGACGAACCAGAATGCTGCCAGCGGTTACAACCGTACCAGCCTGCTCCTTAACGCCGAGACGCTTGGAATGGCTGTCACGACCGTTACGCGTGGAGCTAACACCCTTTTTATGTGCGAACAACTGCAAATCAAAAGTAAACATCGAATTCACCTCCGCTGTTCCTGAATTTGTACCGCTTCCGGACTGAGCTTAGCAATCTCCATCAGCCCTAGAAGCATCGTTTGTAAAAGCGTTTCCGTCAGTTCATCAGGGGCACTTTTCAGCTGCATTTTAAGCTTACCACTCGCTACGGAATAATCCATGTCGCGATGCAGATGCTTACCCAGTCCCAAAAGTGCCGTCTGCGTAAGGGATGAAACCCCGGCACAGACAATGTCCTGACCACGCTCTGCCGTACCGCTATGGCCGGCAACTTCAAAGCCAACAATACGATCCGTTGGCTCCTTAAAGATTTTCACCTTAATCATGGATTAAGCTTCAATCTTTTCGATAACAACCTTCGTGAACGGCTGACGATGACCCTGACGTTTACGATAGTTGCTCTTAGCCTTGTACTTGAAGACCAGAATCTTCTTGTCCTTGCCCTGAGCTTCAACCTTGCCCGTTACTTTGGCACCTTCAACAACCGGCTTGCCCACTTTGACATCACCGTCGTTTACTACCGTCAGAACTTCGTCAAACACTACAGCTTCGCCTTCAGCAGCGGAGAGCTTCTCCACCATGATTACATCACCTTCAGCGACCTTGTACTGCTTGCCACCAGTTTTGATAATTGCGTACATGAAAACACCTCCCTATAAGATTACTCGCCAACTACGGCACTGCCACAAGGCAGATTTCACAGCCTCGTTGTGCGGTTGGGGATGGGTTATGATAAAACCCAAATCAGACGCACTTCATGCGCCTACAGTTAGTAATGATAACATAGCCCTGACGGCGTGTCAAGAAAAATTCTGCCGCCCCGCCCCAAGTTTTTCCGTTTTTTTGACCTGTTCAAAAGGGTCATTTTTGCCCATTGGATGTGCCGTTTTGACCCCACCTATAACATAAGATGAACCATTAAACTGTTAAAAGAAAAGGTACTCCTCCACTATTGTACGGAATTTGTGCAAAGTGACATTGAGATTTTCCCCATTTTTCGCTATAATACAAGTGTATAGAATATGTAACGTTTAGGAGGAATTATTTATGATTAGTCCATATACCGCAGGTGCGCTCATCATCGTGGCCCTGATTGTCTTTGGCCCCAGCAGACTTCCGGAAATCGGCAAAGCTCTTGGCAAAGGCATTAAGGAGTTCAAATCCGGCGTGACCGATGAGAGCAAGAAAGCGGAAGACACGCAGATGATGAATGTAACGGAACAGCCCAAAGAACTGCCCAAGGCTGAAGACCAGACGAAGCAGTAAGCCGGTGGTGCAATGGCAGAAGAACAAAAATACGAAGAAATCGAGGCGCCCAAGCAGATTGGCGCCCCGGCAGATGCCGAAGCAGCCTTGGACGATGGCAGCATGTCCCTGATTGCCCATCTCACCGAACTTCGCAGTCGCATCATCAAATGTCTGGTGGCTACAGGCTTAGGCAGTGTGGTTGGCTATTACTACATTCAGGAAATCATGCACTACATCACCCTGCCCGCAGGCAAGCTCTACTACATGCAGCCTGCGGAAGCCTTCTTCACCTATCTGAAGGTGGCCTGCGTAGCCGGTTTTCTCTTGGCACTGCCCATTATCTTTTGGCAGGTCTGGCGCTTTTTCCTGCCGGCCCTGACCACCAGGGAACGCATGGTGCTCGGCATCGTTGTGCCGACCTCCGTCGTTCTCTTTTTCTGTGGACTGGCCTTTTCCTTTTTCCTGGTACTGCCGGCAGGCATCAAGTTTTTCCTGGGATTCGGCAACACGGAACTGGAGGCCCTGCTCTCCGTGGACAAATATTTTGACTTTGTCATCATGTTTGTCCTGCCGTTTGGCTTTATCTTTGAACTGCCGCTCGTGATTACCATTCTGGGCAAGATGGGCCTTATCACTTCCGCGTTCCTGAAGAAATACCAGCGGATTATCATCTTCCTGTCCTTTGTCGTCGGCGCACTCATTACGCCGACCCCGGACGTATTCACCCAGTCCATGATTGCCCTGCCCATCATCATACTCTATGAGGTAGGCTATTTCATTGTTCGTTATATTTTACGCAGATAAGAGGAGGTACATTTCTTGGCTTATAAGGACTTGCGGGAATTTATGGCCGACTTGGAGTCCAAGGGGCTCTTAAAGCGCATAAAGACCGAGGTTGACCCGGAACTCGAAATTACAGAAATCACCGACCGGGTATCGAAAATGGAAGGGGACAAAAACGTCGCCCTGCTCTTTGAAAACGTCAAAGGCTCCAAAATGCCCGTGCTCATGAACGCCTTCGGTAGCTATGAACGCATGGCGATGGCTTTGGGCGTGGAAAAGCTCGACGATGTAGCAGACGAACTGCGGGAGATGCTCAAGCTCCCTTATGTTTCCCTGCAAAATAAGATGAGCGTTGTGACCATGATTCCCATGATCAAGCGCGCAATCAACTTCCCGAAATATGTGAAGAATGCGCCCTGTCAGGAAGTTGTGGAAACGGAAAATCCGAGCCTTGATGATATTCCCATTCTCAAATGCTGGCCCGACGACGGCGGCCCCTTCGTGACCCTGCCGCTGGTGTTCACCAAGAACCCCAAGACCGGCAAACGCAATGTGGGCATGTACCGCCTGCAGAAATACGACAGCCGCACCACGGGCATGCACTGGCATATCCACAAGAACGGCGCAGAAAACTTCCGCGACACCAAGGCGCAGGGCGGCGATAGAATCGAAGCGGCAGTAGCCATCGGCACGGACCCGGTGCTTACCTATGCTGCGACCGCTCCCCTGCCCCGCGATATTGACGAAATGGTTTTCGCCGGTTTCCTGCGGCATAAATCCGTGGAAATGGTCAAGTGCAAGACCGTGGATATCGAAGTGCCCGCCACGGCCGAAATCATCCTCGAAGGCTATGTGCTGACGGATGAAAAACGCCGCGAAGGCCCCTTTGGCGACCATACGGGCTATTACTCTTTGGCAGACGATTATCCCGTGTTCCATATCACGGCGATTACCCACCGCAAGAACCCGATTTACTTCTCCACGGTGGTCGGCAAGCCGCCTATGGAGGACTGCTACCTTGCCAAGGCGACAGAACGCATCTTCCTGCCGATTCTGCAGCAGATGCAGCCGGAAATCATCGACATCAATATGCCGCTTGAAGGCGTGTTCCATGACTGCTGCATCGTATCCATCAAGAAGCAGTACCCCATGCAGGCCCGCAAGGTCATGCACGCTCTTTGGGGCATGGGCCAGATGATGAACGTCAAGATGATTATCGTCGTCGATGCCCATGTCAACGTCCAGGACCTCAAGGAAGTCTGGTGGCGCGTCTACAACAACATCGATGCCAAGCACGATTTGGAAATCGTCGAAGGCCCGCTTGACGTCCTCGACCACTCCTCCCCCATGGCGAAATGGGGTTCCAAGATGGGCATTGACGCCACCAAGACCTGGCCGGAAGAAGGCCATACCCGCGAATGGCCGGAGGAAATCAGCATGAGCGAAGAAATCAAGGCCCGCGTAGATGCCAAGTGGAAGGAGCTTGGTCTGGATTGATTGACATAAAAGCCCACATAAATAACGTGGCCCTGCACCATACGATTTTCGACCTGCCGTTCGCCTTTATGGGCGCAGTGCTCGCAGCTAACGGTTCGCCCAGCGTCCATGACCTAATTTGGATTGCCCTGGCGATTACCACAGGCCGTGCGGCGGCACTCGCGCTTGACAATCTGGCTGACCTCAAATTTGACAGCCAGCAGCCCCGCATGAGCCACCGTGCCATGGTTACGGGCAAAATCAGCAAGCTGGAGGCAAAGATTTTCATTGCCGTCTGCCTGTTCCTGATGGTGCTCTCGGTTATGCAGCTGCATCCCATCTGCATTTACCTCCTCCCCCTTGCCGCCCTGCCCTTCCTGGTTTATCCATTTACCAAGCGCTTTACCGGCTGGTGCCACCTTGTCCTGGGCATTGCCATTGCCATGGCACCTGCCGGCGGCTGGGTCGGCGTCAGCGGGCAGATTACCGCCCCCATGGTGCTCCTGTGCTCGGCTGTAGCCCTCTGGATTTGCGGCTTTGACGCCATGTACGGCGCACAGGACGAAGAATTTGACAAGAGCCAGGGGCTGCATTCCTTGGCGGTCAGCTACGGCGCACCGAACGCCTTTAAGCTCGCGGCAGCCATGCACGTTATCTGTATCGCCTGCTTCTTTGCCATGGGCGTAATGCTCGCCTTGGGCCAAGCCTACTTTGTCGGTGTGGGCATTGCGGCAGGCACGCTGATTTACCAGCACCGCATCGTAAGCCCCACGGATTTTTCCCGGGTAACGCAAGGCTATTTCATGCGCAACGGCATCGTGTCCGTCGCCATCTTTGCCTGCACCTGGCTTAGTTTCTACTTATAACCAACTTATAATCAACAAAATTGAGGTGACTCCATGTCCGCAAAAATTCTCGAAGGCAAGTTTTTCGCACAGCAGTTAAAAGATGATGCAGGGCGCCGGGCGGCGGCCTTGCAGGAAAAATATGGCCGCGCCCTGGGCCTCGCGGTTATCCGCGTGGGCAACGACCCGGCATCAGAAGTCTACGTCCGCAACAAGGACAAGGCCTGTGCCGCACTCGGCATCTATTCGGAAGTTATCGCTATGCCCGAAGAAACCAGCAAGGACGAATTAATCGCGCGTATAGATGCCCTGAATGCCGACGAAAAAATCGACGGCATCCTTGTGCAGCTGCCCCTGCCTGCCCAGATTGCGCAGTTTGAAGCCGAAATCCTCAACCGCATTGACCCGTCCAAGGACGTCGATGGCTTCCATCCCGTCAATGTCGGCAAGATGGTTACGGGCGAGCCAGCCCTGCTGCCCTGCACGCCGGCGGGCTGCATCCGCATGCTGGAAATGACCGGCATCGAGATTGCAGGCAAGCGTGCCGTGGTCATCGGCCGCAGCAATATCGTGGGCAAGCCCATGTTCCATCTGCTGATGGCGAAAAACGCGACTGTAACCGTGTGCCATTCCCGCACCGAGAATTTGGCAGAAATCACCCGTCAGGCCGATATTCTGGTCGCAGCCATTGGCAAGCCCAATTTTGTCCAAAAAGATATGGTAAAAACAGGTGCAACCGTCATTGATGTCGGTATCAACCGCATTGCCCCCAAGAAACTCGTGGGTGATGTGGACTTTGAAGCCGTCAGCGAAGTTGCCGGCGCCATCACCCCCGTACCGGGCGGCGTTGGTCTCTTGACCGTCGCTATGCTCATGCAAAATGTTGTGCAGGCAGCAGAAACGCACCTTAACGTTTAAGGCAATACTGCCGGAGACGCGTGCGTCTTCGGCAGTATTTCTTATCAAATGCGGCGTAAAACCCCGAGCTTTAGCTCTGGGGATATAAGCCGCGTCCTGCGAATTTACGTAAGTACTTGAGCAGGACAACTGCTAACTTTCATAGTATAATAGACTTAACCTAAAGAATACGAAAGAAAGGAGAAGCCCTGCTACGATAGAGACTGGACGAATCGAAAATCAAGGCCTACGGGCAACCAGCTCTTAGCAGGTTGAGGCCATGTATGCTGGCCTGCCGTAATTTAAAGACCTTACGGTTGCAAAGATAAAAAGCTTTCAGTATACAAATACCGTGGGACACACGGGAATTAACGCTTGGGGAAATCGTGTAAGACGCTTGGGCTTGGGTCTGAGTGCAGTGGTTGTCGAACCAAGAATCCTCTGGATTCATCCATGGGGAGTGTCAAATAAGCTTTATGTTTTTAATTGCAGAGGAGAAGAAAGCTCAATGAAAACCGATGTGGAAATCGCGCAGAGCGCAGAAATGCAGGACATTCGCCGTATCGCGGAGAAACTAAACATCCCTGAAGATGAACTCGAACTCTATGGCAAGTACAAGGCCAAGATAAGCCTCGCTGCCTTCCAGCGGGTCAAGGACCAGCCCAACGGCAAACTCGTGCTGGTGACGGCCATCAACCCGACCCCGGCTGGCGAAGGCAAGACGACCACCAGCGTAGGCCTTGCCGATGCCTTCCATAAGCAGGGCAAGAAAGTTGCCGTTGCCCTGCGTGAACCCTCCCTGGGCCCCTGCTTTGGCCTCAAGGGCGGCGCCGCTGGCGGCGGTTATGCACAGGTCGTGCCCATGGAAGACATCAACCTGCACTTTACCGGTGACTTCCATGCCATCACCACGGCACACAACCTGCTCGCTGCCGTAATCGACAACCATATCCAACAGGGCAACGCCCTCGATATCGACGTGCGCCGCGTGGTCTGGAAGCGTGTCCTCGACCTCAACGACCGCGCCCTGCGCCATGTGGTTATCGGCATGGGCGGCAAGGCACACGGCGTGCCCCGCGAAACCGGCTTTGACATCACCGTGGCCTCCGAAATGATGGCCATCCTGTGCCTGGCATCCGACCTCGAAGACATGAAAAAGCGCCTCGGCGAAATCGTCGTCGCCTACACCCGCGATGGCCGTGCCGTAAGAGCCAAGGAACTTAACGTAACCGGTGCGCTCACCCTGCTCTTCAAGGATGCCATCAAGCCGAATCTCGTGCAGACCTTGGAGGGCACCCCCGCCTTTATCCACGGCGGCCCGTTTGCCAACATCGCCCATGGCTGCAACAGCGTCATGGCCACGAAATTTGCGCTCAAATTTGCCGACTATGTGGTAACTGAAGCCGGTTTCGGTGCTGACCTCGGCGCCGAAAAATTCCTCGATA
>CADAAS010000090.1 GCA_902785885.1 Pseudoselenomonas ruminantium | reverse complement strand
GGATGAGACATTCGATATATTAAGGCGCCCGTGGGGCTGGCAATATTTTTCCTTCGCCATAGACAGGCTTGTCAAAAGTTGCGGAAAAACACTGCCAGCCCCACGGGCTTAGTATTATGATATTATGTAAACATTTAGAAATGCCATCACAAGCCTTCCCCTCTGGGG
This sequence comes from Pseudoselenomonas ruminantium, assembly GCA_902785885.1. Taxonomy (GTDB): domain Bacteria; phylum Bacillota; class Negativicutes; order Selenomonadales; family Selenomonadaceae; genus Selenomonas_A; species Selenomonas_A ruminantium_M. The sequence goes on along the minus strand of CADAAS010000090.1, from coordinate 9,139 downwards.
AAGGTGGCAGCCCGAAGGGCTGACGGATGAGGTTAGAATGTTTTATTGCGGGTCCTGTGCCAAAATGGGCGCAAGTTCTGTTTCGTCAGGCGTGATATAGAGGGTTTTTTGATTGGTGAAGATGACGAAGCCGGGCTTGCTGCCGGAGGGCTTTTTGACATAGCGGATTTTCGTGTAATCCACAGGCACCTTGGAAGAACCCTGGGCCTTGCTGAAGTGGGCGGCCAGTTGGGCACATAATAGAATCGTGTCTTCGCTGGGCTCGATGCCGCCGTTGCGCAGGATAACGTGGGAACCGGGGATGTTCTGCGTATGGAACCAGGTGTCGTTGAAGCTGGCGGTTTTGCAGGTCAGTTTGTCGTTCTGGTAGTTGTTCTTGCCCACGAGAATTTGCGTGCCGTCGGGAGCGGTGAAGCGGAACGGGTGCGAGGGCTTGTCGTTGTTCTTGCGCTTGAGTTTTTCGCGCAAGTAACCGCCTTCCACGAGTTCATTGTGGATTTCGGCGATTTCGCCAAGGCTGGAGGACGCCATTAGCGAGGCTTCAATGCTTTCTAAGTAGGTGATGGAGGCTTCGCATTCCTGCCGCTGAACTTGCAGGAGTTCCTGTGCACGCTTGAGTTTATCGTATTTTTTGTAGCAAAGCTGCATATTCTGAATGATGGTATAGCGCTGGTCAAGGGGAATGGTGATTTCCTCGCCGGTTTCGCTGTAAATATTGGCGACAGTAATAGCAGCATCCTCATGGTCATTGTACTGGTACTGATAGGTCATCAGATTGTCGCCGCGGATTTTGTATTCCTCGGCATTTTCGGCGGCGGAAATTTCTTCATCGAGTTTGACCAATTTGTTTTCTGCGCGGTGCAGTTCATTCTTGACGAGTTTCTTGAACCGGTCCTTGTCCGGCAGGACATAACTTCCCGCCAGGGCGCTGGCCTTTTCCAGCATGGCGCTGATGCTGTCAAAGTTCAGCGTAACGGCTTGTGGCAGATAGTGCAGGGGGAAGGAGGCCATGGCCAGCACTTTTTGGTGTTCGTCGAGAAGAATTACCGGTGCAGCCTGTTCCTGGCTTGCGGCATCGCGTACTTCCGTCAGGGCATTTTCGAGGGACTGATAGTCGGCATCGTCCAAGTTGCTTAAGCGTGTGCTGGGAGCAAGTCCCGCACTAAAGCAGACTTCTTTGGCTGAAACGGGGCCAAAACCCATGCAGGTCGCCAGAAGTGCCTTGTCAATGCGTTCTTCGGGGGGGAGCTGGCGTAGTTTTGCGATAACGTTCGTCATGGGCGTGGTAAAGATATCCAGTTTGTCCTGTCCCGGAGGGAGCTCGTAAGTGTCGCCGGGCAGGACGGTGCGCACGCGGCTGCTGTTGGTGCCAATTTTGCGCAGGGCGTCAATGATTACGCCATCCTGCACGAGAATCATATTGCTGTATTTGCCCATCAGTTCCATAATCAGGGTTTTGGTTACGATTTTGCCGCCCGCAGCAATGGAATCCACGTCCATCAACAGAATGCGGTCCAGGCCGTGCTGGCGGATAGCGGCGATGCGGCCGGTTTCGAGCTGCTTGCGGAGCACCATGCAAAAGACCGGCGGCTCCGGAGGATTTTCCAGATTCTTGGTCATCAGATGTGCTGCGGGATTCTGGGAATTGATGCAGATATGCAGCTGCTGGTTTTGTCCCGGTTGGCGAATGGACAGGACAATGGATTGTTTATTGGGCTGGGTTATTTTATCAATGCGGCCGCCAGCCAAGGTGCTGTTTAATTCCCGCACCAGCGGACGCATGGAAAAGCCGTCAAGACTCATGATTTTTCTCCTTAAAGTTACAATTAAATAGCATAAACTCCATTATAGCATTGCCCATCATGCAGGGTCAAATTTTGCCAAGCGGCTGCGGCAGATTTTTTTGTCAGAAACCTTTTCAGCTGCGGTGGTTTGCGGTATAATGTGGAAGTTACTATATTCATTCAAGCAATTATTTTTTATGGGAGGAACGTATGGAATCTTTTATGGGGGCGTTAGGGCTGTATGGCCTTGGAACGCTGGCGCTAATCTGGCCTAAGCGGCTGGAATTAGCTGCCCATTATGTATCCATGGGGCTGGCGGTCATTGCCAGCCTTATGGTGTTGGGGCTGGCCTCACAGGAACTCTTGGGGCTGGCAGGAGGCGGCATGCTGCAGTTTGGCCGTTACTCGCTGGTGATTGACGGCTGGGCAGCGGCTTTCCTTGTGATTATCGGCCTGTCGGGAACGGCGGTCAGCCTGTATGGCATGGGCTATGGCCGTGGCTATCTGGGTGCCCGCATCCGTCAGCTGACCGGGCTTTGGAACCTCTTTTTGGGCTCGATGGTTTTGGTGGTGCTCGCAGGTGATGCCTTTACCTTTATTTTGGCCTGGGAAGTTATGGCACTGGTTTCTTTCCTGCTCGTGAATCACGAGAGCGAGAAGAAACAGGTGGTCAGTGCCGCGTACCAGTATATGGTCATGACCCATTTGGGGACGGCGGCCATTTTGATGGCGTTTTATCTTTTGGGCAGTGGGGCAGAGAGTTTTGCCTTTGCCGATTTGGCGCATAGCGATTTGCCGCCGATGCTGAAGCATATTGCCTTTGGCTGTGCTTTTGCCGGCTTTGCCCTGAAATCCGGCCTGATGCCCTTGCATGTATGGCTGCCCAATGCACATCCGGCGGCACCTTCCCATGTGTCGGCGCTCATGAGTGGTGTCATGCTCAAGGTGGCGGTTTACGGCTTTGGCCGCTTTGTCTTTGAATTTATCGGTGCCGATGTATTCGCCTATGGCCTTATCGTTATGGTGGTGGGGCTGGTATCGGCGTTCCTGGGCGTGCTCTATGCGTCCATGGAAAAGGATATGAAACGCATTCTGGCCTATTCCTCCGTGGAAAACATGGGCATCATCTTTGCCGCCTTTGGCTGCGGCATGTTGCTCGTGGCATTGGACAGACCGTATCTGTCGGTGGTCGCGTTTACGGCGGTGCTCGTACATTCCTTTGCCCACAGCCTGATGAAATGCCTGCTCTTTATGAGTGCCGGTGCGGTTATGCACGCTACGGGCACGCGTAATGTGGAGCTCTTGGGCGGACTGTTGAAGAAGATGCCCTGGACAGCAGCGTTTACGCTGGTGGGTTCCATGTCGCTGGCCTCCCTGCCGTTTACGGGCGGTTTGGTCGGTGAATGGCTGACCCTGCAGGGCATGATGACGCTGGCCTATGAATCCGGCACGCCGGAACTGCGTCTGCTCGTTATCTTTGCCTTTATCCTGCTGGGGCTTACGGGAGCCTTGGCTTTGGGCTGTTTTGTGCGGCTCTATGGCGTTACCTTTTTGGGGCGCCGCCGCTCCAATCTCGTGCTCAAAGCACATGAAATGCCCTTTACCATGTTGGTTGGCATGGGGCTGGAAGCATTGGCGATTCTCGCCATGGGCATTATGCCGGCACCGGTTGTCAATCTTATGCGCCATGTGCTCGTGACGAGCCCGTTGGCGATTCCTGCCGGTGATGTTATCGGCCTGTGGTGGAACGGCGGGCAGTCGGAGTCGGTATTCAATCCGCTGCTTATTCTGCTCGCGGCCTTGGTGCTCACCGCACTGCTGCTCATGACCATCAGCAGCGACAAGATTATCGTCCACCAGGAGGTGACCTGGAACTGCGGTACGGAACCGACCCGCCGCCAGCAGTATACGGCGACAGGCTTTTCCAAGCCCTTGCGCCGTGCCTTTGACTTTATCCTGAAGCCACGCCGTGAGCGCGTATTCCTGCAGCGGGACCATGCGTATTTTGGTCGCAAGCTTCATTATAATCTGCTGATTCCTGACCAGTTTACGGACAGGCTTTATCGTCCGGTCGAACACATTATGGTCAAATTGGCCGATACCCTGCGCATTGTGCAGCAGGGCAGTGTGCGGCTCTATATCGGTTATACCATGATTGCGATGGTTATTGTCTTGATTTGGGGAGGGTTGTAAGATGGCACTTAGTTTTTATCATGGCGCTGTGCAGGCGCTCTGCCTGCTCATCTGCGCTCCCCTGATTGCCGGAATCGTCAACAAGACCAAGGCGTTTTTGCAGAAACGGCGGGGAGCCAGCATTTTTCAGGAGTATTTTGACCTTTGGAAGTGGTGGCGCAAGCCGGTTATTGTGACCAAATACACCAGCTGGGTGTTTTTGGCGGCACCAATCGTCTATCTCGTGACGAGCATTATGGCGGCCATGATGCTGCCGGGGCTTTTGCAGGGCAATATCCGTTTTGGTGATGCCTTTGTCTTTGTCTATGTGCTGACTTTGGGGCGTTTCTTTATGACCTTGGGTTCGCTGGATTCGGCTACGGCGTTTGGCGGCATGGGCGGTTCCCGCGAAATCTATATTTCCGTATTGGTGGAACCGGCTGTGATGCTGGCGGTGCTCTTAAATGCCTCCCGCTACGGCTCGACCATGCTTTCACAGATGGTCATTGACTATAATGCCTTTTACTTCACCGTTCCGGCGGTACTGGGCAGCGTGGCGTTCTTCCTCGTGATGCTGGCGGAAAACAGCCGCCTGCCGGTGGACAATCCGGATACGCATTTGGAACTCACCATGATTCACGAGTGCATGACGCTCGAATATTCCGGACGCCTGTTGAGCTACATCCATTTGGGAAGCATGCTCAAAATGCTGTCCTTCTTCGTGCTGTTTGGTGCGCTTTACCTGCCTTTGCCGCTGCCGATGGTGGTCAAGGTGCTGATGACGGCGCTGCTGGTTGGTTTAGTGGAAATCCTGAACAACAAGATGCGTCTGTTCAAGGTTCGTGTTTATCTGGCGGCGGCGGTTATCATGTTGGCGGTTGCGATTATTGCCCAGTGAGGAGGAGAAAATGGAATATTTAGTCGTTCTGCTCCTGGCGGTGGTCTATTTTCAGACCCGGGTGATGGAGCTCAAACGTTCAGTTGTCTGCCTGATGGCACAGTCCGCCATCATTGCCTGCGCCTGCCTGCTGGCCGGGCTCAATCATGGCCTTATGCATGCCCTTATTCCCTTTGCCCTGACCTTGGGCGTTAAGGTGCTCTTTATCCCGATGGCCATGCTGAAATTAATCAAACGGATTACCGATGAACGGGAAATCTTTTCCGATATCAATGTGAATTATTCGACCATGGCGGCGGCAGCCTTTTTGGTGTTCGGCTATGTGCTGGGCAGCCGTTTTATGCTCGACCCCTTGGCGCGGGATTTCTTCGCCGCGACCATCATGATGATTATGACGGGGCTGGCCCTCATGGTCATGCGTAAGCGGGCCATTTTGCAGATGTGCGGCCTGATAACCTTGGAAAACGGCATTTATCTGCTGGGCCTGATCATCACCGAGGGCTTGCCGTTGGTGGTGGAGCTGGGCGTATTTTTGGACGTGTTGATTGCTGTGGTCGTGCTGGTCATTCTTACCAATCGCATGAGCCTATCCTTTATGACCACGGATACCACGGTAATGAGAAAGTTGAAGGGCTGAGGTAGTTTATGGAACTTTATTATATACTTGGGCTGCCGCTGCTCTTTGCAGTGGTGGCAGCTACCAATATGCTGGGGTTAAAGCTCCTGCATATTGCCGACAGGCTGGTGGCCACGATGGTCCTTGGCTTGATTCTGCACATGGCAGCAGAATTTGCCATGCATCCCCATGAGCCAATCCGGCAGGGATTTTTCTATGTGGATTCGCTGAGCATTTGGATGCTCGTCATTGTCGGCGCGCTGTATCTGGCTTTTGCCTGGACCAGCAAGGCGTACCTGGAACGCGATACCAATATCCGCTATGGATACTTGCGCCGCTTTACCCATTTGGAAGGGCGCTTTTATGCGCTGTCGCATCTCTTTGTCTGGACGATGATGCTGGTGGTGACGGTAGACAGTTTAGGTCTCATGTGGGTAACCATTGAGGCGACCACCTTGGTATCGGCACTGCTCGTAGCGTTCAAATTCACCCGCACTTCCTTGGAAGCGGCCTGGAAATACGTTATGGTCTGCACCGTAGGCATCTGTCTGGCTCTTTTGGGCACGATTATTCTCTACTACGGCCAGCTGCAGGCGATGGGTGATGTGCTGCCGCTGAACTGGGAATTCATGAAAGTTCATGCCGATATGCTTGACCATGATGTGGCAAAGCTCGCGTTTTGCTTCCTCTTTGTGGGCTATGGCACGAAAATCGGCCTCGCGCCCATGCATGCCTGGCTGCCGGATGCCCATTCCGAGGCACCGGCACTCACGAGTGGCTTGCTGTCCGGTGCGCTCTGTATCTGTGCGCTCTATGTGCTCCTGCGCGCTACGGCGATTGTGATGCCCGTGGTGGGGCTGGATTTCATCAGCTCCATGTATGTGGGCTTTGGCCTGCTGACCATTGCGCTGGCTGTGCCGTTCGTGGTGGTGCAGCGTGATGTCAAGCGTATGCTCGCGTATTCCTCGATGGAAAACTTTGGCCTGCTGGCTGCAGGTTTTGGCCTGTTTATGCCGCTTGCCGCCGAGGCGTCCCTTCTGCATATGTTCAACCATGCTTTGGTTAAGTATATGCTCTTTTACACGGCCGGTACCATTATGGAAACCTATGCGACAAAAAATATGATGCGCATTCACGGCATGATGCAGCAGGCGCCCAAAACGGCGATGTTCTGGCTGCTCGGCATTGTGGGCATCCTGGGGATGCCGCCGATGGGCGTATTCTTCAGTAAGTTCTACATCATTGCCAGCTTCTTCCAGGCACATCATCCGTATTTAGGGATTTTGGCGCTCGTGCTGCTGGCCGGCATGCTGATTGGTATTCTCTACCATGCCATGCGCATGCTGGGCGGCAAGCCGACCCGCAAGGCGGCTGGCGAGCTGATGGGTCGTTTGGACAGCTGCGTACTGCTCTTGATGCTGGCTGTCAGTGGTGTGGTAAGTGCCTTTGCCTATGAGCTTCCCTATGTGGGAACGCTTTTGACTGAGGCGGCAAAAGTGGTCATGGGAGGTGTGCAGTAATGGCAGATTGGTCATTGAAAGTCGTAAAACCGGAAAACTTCCGCGGCACGGCCAATATCCTGTCCAACGGCGGCAAAAATCCGTTGACCGCTATGTTTGGCCGGGATGAAACGGAAAATCCGGAAGTAAAAGGCTATGCGATTTACGCTGTTTTTGAAAACTTGGGCGAGCATAAAATGGAGGCTGTTAAGGCTGTCTTTGGCGAAGGGGAGTCACTGTGCTATGAATCCCTGACGACGGTCATCCCGGCTGCCGCCTGGTATGAGCGTGAGATTCAGGACATGTTCGGCATTGTGCCGCAGGGCCATCCTGACCCGCGCCCGATTGTCCTGCATGACACCTTCCCGGAGGGTTTTTATCCCTTGCGCAAGACAGTGGCTAAAGATGCTGATGTGCGTGGCAGCCGTCGTATGGATATGAGCGTGGCCAAGGGCGAGGGCGTTTATGAAGTGCCGGTTGGCCCGATTCATGCCGGCATCATCGAGCCGGGTCATTTCCGTTTCAGTCAGGCCGGTGAATCCATGCTGCAGCTGGACGCGCGTCTGTTCTATACCCATCGTGGCCTGGAAAAAATCATGGAAGGCAGGACGCCAGATGAGGCCCTGCCTATTGTCGAGCGTATCTGCGGTGCCTGCTCCATTGCCAACACCTGGAGCTTCTGTCAGGCGGTGGAAAAAATCGCTGGCGTAAATGTTCCGCGGCGGGCGGAAATCATCCGTACGCTGCTCATGGAAATCGAGCGCATTACCAACCATGTGGGCGACCTTGGCAATATCCCTGCCGGCGTGGGCTTTAATCCGGCTATCAGCCTTGGCGGCCGCACGAAGGAAATGCTTATGCGCCTGCAGGAACGCCTTGCGGGCAACCGCTTCCTGCGCGGTGTAATCGTTCCCGGCGGCGTACGCCAGGATATTGACAGCGCCTTGCTCAACGATATCGCCGATATTATGGACAAGGTCAAATCCAATGTCAGCGATTTAAGCGAAATGTTTGCCCAGCAGGCCAACTTCCAGAACCGCGTGCGCACCACGGGCGTTGTGCGCAAAAACACTGCTGTGGATTTGGCCATGGTAGGCGTGGGCGCAAGAGCTTCGGGCTTTGCCCATGACAGCCGCAAGGATTTTGCTTACGGCCTTTATCCGGAACTCGACTTCCAGCTTGTGACGGAAAAGACCGGCGACGTGGCGGCAAGACTGGCTCTGCGCATTGCCGAACTCACTGAATCCTTTGCCCTTGTGCAGCAGCTTTGCAATCTGCTGAAGGCAGACAAGTCAAATGACCCGTCAAATCTGACCGTTCAAATTGATTGGTCAACTGTAAGTGGTGAGGATTGGGGCCTTAGTGAATCTGCGCGGGGCAGCAACTTCCAGTTTGTGGCCCTGCAGGATGGCAGAATTGACCGCATCTTCGTCCGCAGCGCCTCCTATCCGAACTGGCCGGCTGTGACCATTGCCGTTCAGGGGGATATCATTCCCGACTTCCCGCTGATTAATAAGAGCTTTGAACTGTGTTATGCATGCATTGACCGCTGATTGAGGAGAGTTTATGTTTAAGGTAATAGAACGCTTATTAGGCGATAAAATCGCCACCGAAAATATTTCCCTCACCGGCAGTGCCCGCTTTCGGGGAAAAATCACGGGCGATTGCCCGGAAAATCTGCGTACGGCTTGTGCCAAGGCCTGCCCGGTAGGAGCTTTTAAGGTTACCAGTGATGGTCAGGGCTATGCCATCGACTATAAAAAATGCCTGTTCTGCGGCAAATGTGTCGAAAAGGCTATGGGCAGCCTGCAGCACAGCCGTGATGAGGCCCTGCCGGTAATCACCGAAGATGCTGCCGAGATTACGGCAGAGGTCATCAAGCAGAAATTGGGCCGCAGCCTCCATGTGCGTCATTTGGACGCCGGTTCCTGCAATGCCTGCGACTTTGAGATGGGCGCGATGTCCAATCCCATTTACGATTTGCACCGCTACGGCGTGCATGTGGATGCCTCCCCCCGCCATGCTGACCTCTTGATGGTCACGGGCGTGGTGACGAGAAACCTGGAGCAGGCACTCAAAATGTCCTATGAGGCTATGCCGGAGCCAAGACTTGTGATGGCTTGTGGTGCCTCAGCGCTTTTGGCTCTCGCCGTATATATTACGATTGCTT
>CADAAS010000089.1 GCA_902785885.1 Pseudoselenomonas ruminantium | reverse complement strand
ATATTGTCCGGAGTCGGTTCAGCTGTAGGTGCTCCCTTGAGTCCACGCGGCATAATGTCCTGAATGTCCAGCCCCTTGCCGTCCTCGTTGTACGCGCCTTCACACTGATTGGCGGCTACTGCGCCGCCCCATAAAAATTCCTTAGGAAATGCCATTTTTTCTACCCTCTTCTTATGCGATAACCGTCAATAAGTTTGCTTCTTCTGCTACGTCTTTTTCATCCGTTACAACCATATCCATATACTGGGCATGGTTGGTGACAATCACCGGCGTAATGGTGTTGTAACCGGCTGCGGCGATTTTGTCCTTGTCGAATTCAATCAAGGTCTTGCCAGCCTGTACATGGTCGCCCTGCTTTACCTTGGTGGTGAAGTATTTGCCTTCCAGCTTCACCGTATCCATGCCAATATGGATTAAGAGTTCTGCACCCTTGTCCGTAACCAGCCCAATAGCATGGCCGGTCGGGAACAGCGTCATCACCGTGCAATCTGCCGGAGCGACCACCTTGCCGTCGCTGGGTTCAATGGCAATGCCCTTGCCCAATACGCCCATGGCAAAAGCTTCATCAGGAACTTCTTCCAGTGCTACGATTTTACCAGCCAGCGGCGCCTTGATGATTTCCCGCTCAGCCGTGCCATCTGCTTTTTCCGCTACTACCGTCAGTTTTTCTGCCGGCGCAGCGTCCTTGTACAGAACCGCCGTCACGGCCAGGCCAAAGACAAAGGAAACAGCCGAAGCAATCATGCCGCCATACATGCCGGCAAGTTCACCCGTTTTCGGGTCAATGAAGGTCGGATAACCGAAGATGCCCAAACCGCCGAACATATAGAGGTTAACGGACAGCATAGCCATCAGCGCACCGCCGACAGCACCGCCAATGCAGGAGATGATGAAGTATTTCTTCCGCGGCAGGGTGATGCCGTAAATGCAGGGTTCCGTTACACCGAAGATACCGGAGATAAAGGCCGGCAGGGAAATGCTCTTGAGTTTCTTGTCCTGTGTGCGCAGGAAGATACCGAGTACAACACCAATCTGCGCAAAGGAGCAGCCAAAATACGTAACCACCAGCGGGTCATAGCCATATACCGTGATATTGTTGATCATAATGGGAATCAGGCCCCAGTGCAGGCCGAACATGACAAATACCTGCCAGAAAGCACCGATAAAGAGTCCTGCCACAACCGGGCTGATATTATAGATAGCCATAGCGGCTGCGCCGACCAGCTGGCCAGCCCAGGTTGCCACCGGTCCGATAACCATAAAGGTCAGCGGAACGACAATCAGCAGCGTGAAAAACGGCGTCAAAAAGCCTTTGAGCATCGTAGGCATAGCCTTGGCAATCTGCCGTTCCACCTTCGCGCCGAACCATACCGCCACGACGATGGGAATAACGCTGGAGGCGTAATTCATCAGGATAACCGGCAAGCCGAGCAGCTCCATATGAATGGCCGACTGGAAAATCGTGCCCTCAAAGAGCGTGTACAGGGTGTCGCCCTTCATGATAGCCGACACCGTCGGATAAACGAGCGCCGCACCAATCGCCATGCCCGTGAATTCATTCATCTTGAACTTGCGGGCGGCGGTGAGCCCCAAGAAAATCGGCAGGAAGTAAAAGAACATGTCGCCCAGAATGTTGAGCATCTGTGCCATGCCGCTATTCTGCGCCACCAGCCCCGTAGCCATAAAGAGCGCCGTAAAGCCCTTAATCATGCCCGTGGCCACCAGCACGCTCAATACCGGCTGGAACACGCCGGAAATCAGGTCGATAAACCGATCGAGCGGGCTGAGGTTTTTGTCCTCTTCCTCCTCGCCTGCTTTGGGGGCATTGCCGGATATATTGCTGACCTCGAGCACCGTATCATAAACATCGGCGACTTCATTGCCGATAACCACCTGATACTGGCCGCCGCTCTGGATGACCGTCACCACGCCCTCGCGTGCCTTCAGATAGTCGGTATCGGCCTTGGATTCATCCTTCAACTTGAACCGCAGCCGCGTGATGCAATGGGCAAGGCTGATAACGTTTTCCTCGCCGCCCACATGCCGGACAATGTCCTTTGCCAGCTCTTCATACTTCTTCATCTTAAATCCCTCCAAAATTAAATAACTTTGAGGGTTTGGCCAACTGAATGTAACCATCCTAAACATACAAAAAAAGCGTGGATTAACCAAGAGGCATACTTCGCCTGCAAGGTTTGGCCGCTCCTGCGTAACCATCCCGCTTCGTACAAGATAAATAATAACAAATCAATACGAAATTGTCAATAACCAAATTCGCTAATTCCAAAATAACGCACAAAGCCCGTGGGACTGACGATGTTTATTGCTAGTCTCACAGGCGTCTGCACTTATCTGTATAATGTAGATACTAAGCGCGGTGACTGGTGATGCCTTTCCGCAGCTTTTGACAAGCCTGTCTATGGCGAAGGAAAGGTATTACCAGTCACCGCGCGCCTTATCGTCACGATGTGTGCAAGAATTACCCTTTACGTTTCTGCCCTGCCATCCACTGGAAGAGTTTTACCTGCTTGCCATTAATCGTGTCTTCGCACTGGTCATTGTAAACATAAATCCAGGACCAGTGTCCCATATATTCATAGGGCGTGCCATCGGCTTTTTTGTACTTGCCGCTGGTGTCGATAACATTGTCAAAGTAGCTGAAATGCACATCAGCACCGGCTTTTTTGAGCCGTTCCACGGTTGGTACGGCATAGTCCTTCGGCGGCAGTACCGTATCGGTCTTGGCCGCCGTGAACCATATCGGCGTCTTGGCAATGTTGGCCAAATCCTGCTTGGAAATCAGGCTGTCCTTGAGGCCTTCGCAGGTCGGGAAGGCCGCGGCAAAGAAGCCTGGATTATCCCGCACCAGCAGCATGGTCATATAGCCGCCGTTGGAATCGCCGCCCACATAGATGCGGTTTTCATCCACGCCCGGATGTTCGGCCACATAGGCCTTAATCATTTCCATCAAGGTCTTGGAATAGATGCTCGTGCCATCGGCAAAGCCGTTATAGCCATGCATCCAATAGGTGCGTGCCTGCGGTGCCAGCACATAAGCTCCGTCAAAGTATTTTTGGATGGACGCATCGGCAAACTGCGTGGCCTTGTTGCCCATTATCGGCAGGGACGGCGAGTTGCCGCCCTCGCCCATGCCATGGAGCCAGATAATCAGCGGCTTTTTGTTTTGCGCACTTGCCTGCTCCGGCTCATAGCTTGCATAGGGGAAGGAATCGTGAATGCCAATCAGCTTATGATTGTACTTGAACTTATCGGCCTGCGGGCGGATATCCCCCTGATTATTGTCTACCACCAGACGGCTGCCATCGGTAATGGTGTAATGGGGTTTGACCCAATTGTTGAACAGCGTATGCAAATCAAAGTTCAAAGCTGCACCCAATGTATCCGTAGGGCTTACCGCCATTTCCAGCGTCACATATTCGCCGCTGTCCACGGGATTGCCCTGCGCATCCGATACATAGGCTTTCGTTACCTGCCGGTCGCCTTCGATATCCTTGTTGGAAGTCGATTCTGCCCCCAGGGAAATAAAGGCATCTTTCTTTTCCCGCATGGCTTCGGCAGGCGTGATTGCCCCTTCCGCCAATTCGCGGCGTACATGCACCTTGAACATGCCGGTATTGAGTTCGCTGCTCTTTACGGTACTGCCCAAGTTGACAATGACCTTGGACACGGATGGGCCCCAGTCAAAGGTTTCCGTTACGGTTTTATAGGACGGCTGCTGCGTGGGCACAGCGGCGGAGGCGATATCGCCTGCCGTCATAAAGCCTGCCAGCATTACGCCGCAAAGCCCTAAACGAACTGCTCGTTTTAATTTTTTGCTGATCATGTTCAGTCACTCCTTATTTCTTCAATACCGGTACGGCATATTTTGCGGTACGGGCATCTTTAATCTGGCCTTTCCAATCCAGGCCATAGGCAAAGTCATAGTTATGGCCTTCGCTGTCTTTATAGCATTCCATATCGCGGGGCGTGTCTTCCAGCTGGCGTTCCACAGCTTCCATATCCTTGGGCTGCTGCATGGGCAGGAGGCCCTGCGGCTCAAATTTGCCCGTGAGCTTAAGACCGCCATCGACAAAGGGAATCAGCTGCGTATTGAACTGACCGCCGGGATAGACGGCATACTTGCCGTATTTGGAATGTGCTTCACGGCCGCCCTCGCCCACGCCGTCACCGGGCCGTCACTTCGTTGCTCGCCGTGCTGTCGGCATTGAGCACTGTGCGCACATGGTCAGCGGAGAGCATTTTTTTCTGGTCGTCCGTCAATTGCGGCTTGAGATTGCGCTGGTGCATACTGTAAAGCATGAGTCCTGCTATGTCTTCCGTGCTGAGCTGTTTGGACAAGTCCTCGGCTCGTTTCTGCGGGGTCAGCCGCCAGTCCTCATAGGCATCCAGCTTGCCATTGCGGTTCATATCCTTGAACACCTTGCCGTCAACATGAAGAAGCTTCACGCCGGATTCGGGGCTGTACGCCAGTTCTGCACCGTTTTGCTCCACCAGCGTATAGCCATCTGCCGTAGCTTTTTCCGTAACGGCTGCCGCCTGTACCTGTGCACCCAGCAAAGTCAAGCCAATCGCCAAAGCTAATGCCTGTTTTTTCATCTTGCTGCCTCCCAATATATTTCAACTTATCTTTATTGCTGTTTAGAAGAATAACTGTGCCTGGAAACGGTAGAGGTCGCTTCTAGCGCCGGTGTCAATTTCACGTCCCCAGGTGTAGAAGGTATCCAGAAGAATGTTCTTATAAGGAACATAGCTAAAGCCCAGACGGATGAATTTCTCATTCAAGCCGCACCAGTCAGTAACCGTCGGCCAGGAAAGTGCCGGCTCATAACGGTAAGTGAGGGTAACGCCATAGCTGTTTGGCTTATCGAGCTGGGTACCTTTGTAGTTAACCTGCAGCCAATGCCCCGGTTTCTTGGTTTTCGTGCTAGCCACGGCATTATTGGGATCGCGTTTTGCATTGCTGTTAATGATGCCGGCACGCACGACCCAGTTGTTGTCGAATTTATGATGCGCATGGGTATAATAGTAGAACACCCTGCCCTGGTCGGGGTCCTGATAACGGCTGGCCATAGCCGAACTGTAGGATACGCCGAAGTTGATATCGTTCTTGGCGTCAAAGGGATAGAAGAAACGCAGGCTGGTGACTTTTTCCTGCGTACGGGTACCGCCCATAGCATCATCCCAGAGATCCATCTGCCCAGCAGTAAAGAAAGTCTTGAACTTCTTCTTGCCCTGCACCAGTTGAATTCCACTGAAATCACAGTCGATATCCATGCCCCAGCCATAGATGTTCCACTCGTTCCATTTGCCGACTTTAGCTTCGAGTCCCAGTTTGGGGAACTTGCCTGTTACATAGCCATCCACAGTCAACCCGGTCTGGTTTTCGTTCGGTGCCAGGCTTTTCGTTTCATCAAAGCCGCTGAACGAGTTACGATAGCCGATATCGGCATGGGCCGCCCAGTTGTCATTGACTTTATAGGCCGTATCCACCTGCACATGAATCATATTGGCACGGGTACTGCGTGTCGTCCCTGTGCCATCTTTGGCATTTTTCAAATAATGGTCATTACGGATACGGGCATAGCCATTGATGGACAATTTATCGGCCAAGGCCGCCGCCTTTTTCAATCCGGCCTTTTCTTCAGCCGTCAAGGTTTCGCCCCCCTGGCTGTCGTTTAGCTTCTCCATCTGCGCCTTGTCCAGATTATCCAGACGATTCAAAAGGGTGAGTTTTTTTATGTCGTAATAATACTCACTGTTCAGCCGGTTTAGTTTCTCCTGCTGCACGTCAGTCATATTGGCCTGATTTTTCATGGCACTATCCACAATCATGGCCATTTCCAAACGGCTGAGCACCCTGCCCTCTGGAATCGTTACCGCATAATCCGGCACCGCCTTGGCAGCAATCAGTTCATTCACCGCACTGTACGACCAATCACCTGCCGGTACCTCCGTCAAAAAGCCGCCTGCCGCTTCCGCGCTGGCTCCGCAGCTAATGACTGCTGCCGTCATAACCGCTGCCGTACCGATTTTTCCTGCATTCAGCAAATTCCAAGTCTTCATTTCAATTCCTCCAAAAAATTACTTAATTGTAAATTCTTGAAGGTTTGGCCAACTTAATGTCACCATCCAACCGGGGTTCGTTCCTGCTTCATCAACTCACTTTCCCGAAAACCAGAGGGCTGCCCCTCCCCCGAAGGTACACACCCTGATTTTCGTTAATCTACATTTATATGGACAGGCTTACGCCTGCTCCTGACACTTGCGGATAACCTTGGCCACATGAATCATCAAGTAAAACTGTTCTTCCCCGCTGACCGCATAGCGATATTTTTTCGCCAAAAAGGCCACAATACGGTCAACACATTCATGAGCTAGCTTATACTTTTTCTGCACCATCGCTTCCATCTCTTCGTCGATTTCATCACCGTTAGGGGTTGCTCCACTGAACATGCGCTGGGCAAAGAATTTCAAATGGGTGACAAAGCGATAATAGGCCAGCGATTCGCGGTCAAATTCGATGCCGCAGAAACGGCGGACGATGCTTGTTATTTCATCAATCAGGGTTACGATTTTATCGGCCATGGGCTGTTTCATATCGAGCTGGCCGTCAATGATGTGCATGGCGATAAAGCCGGCTTCATCCTCGGGAATATCGATATCGAATTGGGCTTCAAGCATCAGTACCGCCTTTTCGGCAATGGCAAATTCCTTGGGATAAAAACGCCGGGTTTCCCATAACATCATATTGCGGATATTGATGCCCTCCCGCAGGCGGTGAATCGCCATATGGATATGGTCGGTCAGGGAGATATACACCGTTTCATTGAGCTTTACGCCCAATTCTTTTTCCGCCATTTCAATGATGGCCGTACTTGCATCCAGATAATCAACGCGCAGGCCGGAAAGCAGCTCCTTGAATTTTTCCAGCATTTCGTGGTCACCCAGCCGATAAACCTTATCGACCTTGCCATCTTCCACACTGTCGCCATTCTTTTTGCCAAAGGCGAGTCCCCTGCCCATGGCCACAACTTCGCAGCCGTTTTCATCTTCCGTTACGATGACGTTATTATTCAATATCTTTTTTATCCGCACGATTTTTCCCCCTGAACTTCTTTGGAATCCTAAATACGGCAAAATAAAAAGGCAAAACAACCTGACAGCACGCCCTGTCAAGTAAATTTTGCCTTAATCACACTAAACATAACTACCCCTCCAAAAAGCAAATATGCGTCTTGAAGGTTTGGCCAACTAAATGTCACCATCCAAATAATATCGAACACTACTAAACTATAAGCAATTTTAGCATATATCATAATGAATGTAAAGAGCCTATTCGTGAAACAACGGCCCAGATTACAATCCTTATGAACAAAGCGGTATCCGTAAATGAATGGTCGTGCCCTCGCCCAGTTCACTCGTGAGCGAAATTTCTATACCATGCTGCTCAGCAATCCAGCTGGCTATGGAAAGCCCCAGCCCCGTCCCGCTGACGCCCCCCTGTGCCTTTGTGCGGGAAGTATCCACTCGGTAGAAGCGTTCAAAGACCTTCTGCTGGTCTTCCTTGGCAATGCCGATGCCATTATCCGACAAATCCACCTCCATAAAGGAGCCTTCCGCATTGACCGTCTTTTGTGAGACCACGACAATGCGTCCCCCTTTGGGCGTGTATTTCGTGCTGTTATCCAAAAATATCCGAAACATCTGTCGCACGGTAACCAAGTCGCCATAAATCATGCCATCATCATTTTGCAGCAGTTCCACTGTATGGTCCTTGGTCACGAGCTTCATCTTCTTGATGATATCGGCAAGAAGCTCGCTGAGCTCAATATTTTCCTTGTGCAGTACCTGCCGATTTTGGTCGGCGCGTGCCAGGAACAGGAGCTTTTCAATCAACTGCTGCATATTTTCCGCTTCCGACCGAATGGACGATATGCCCTCATCCAACACCGCCTCGTCCGAACGCCCCCAGCGGGAAAGCAAGTCCGAATAGCCCAAAATGACCGTTACCGGCGTACGCAGCTCATGCGATGCATCGGACACAAAACGCTTTTGCTGCTCAAAGCCGCCCTCCAATCGATCCAGCATATGATTGAAGGTTTCCGCAAGCTCGGCCAGCTCATCCCGTGCCGGCGGCACAGCAATGCGCCTGTCCATCTTCTCCACTTCGATTTTGCGGGCGGTTGCCGTCATCTCCCGAATGGGCTGCAGGATGCGGCGGCTCACAAAGTAGCCTGCCACGAGTGCCAAAAGGAAGCCCAAAATGGTCATCAGGAACAAAATCTTTTGCAAAGTTTCCAAAAAGTGCTTTTCCGCCGTAATGGTCTTGAAGAAGTGCATCTGGTAAACCTGCCCGTGATATTCCACATCCATGCGGGCATGATACAAGGTCGCATTCCGCAGCTGTGCAACCTGCATATTTTTATTGGCCCAAAATGGCGGGTTTTTTACCGTATTTTCCTCAATCCGCTTAATTGGTGGATAATGCACATCATTTTCATAGACGATTTTTCCCCGGCTGTCCACAATGCGCAATACTACACCAGGCAAAACAATATCATCACGTCCAAAGTCCAAATCAATGGAACGCCCCTGCTCCAAAACCTTCAGCACATGGTTCATGCTGATTTCCAGTTCCACTTCGGCCTGATGGTAAAAGGAAAAGAACACGCCTAGCCCTGTCAGCCCACTGGTCAAAAGCAGGACCAACAGGAGCACGGATGCATAAAAGCAGGTAATCTTCGTGGAGATTTGGGCATAGCGCAGGCGATTCAGCATCATCTTGGGATGACGCAGCCAGGCCTTAATCCCGAACTGCATAACCTATGCCCCGTACCGTATAAATATATTTCTCCTGAAAACGTTCATCAATCTTCGAGCGCAGATAGCGGATATACACATCCACCACATTGGTATCCCCGCTGTAATCATAGCCCCATACCGCCTGCAAAATCTGCTCGCGGGAAAGGACATTGCGCTTATTGCGCAAAAGGAATTCGAGCAGCGTATATTCCTTCTTGGTCAGCTGCACGAACTCACCCTTTACCCGCACTTCATAACGGCTGGGAATCATGATGAGATCTTTGATGGTCAGACGTTCATTATCATCATCCTCTGTGGTGCTTTCCTTGTAATGACTGCGCAGCGCACGGCGGATACGTGCCAAAAGCTCCTGCATGTCAAAGGGCTTCGTGATATAGTCATCAGCGCCCAAATCCAGCCCCGATACCATATCCGATACATCATCCCGTGCCGTCAGCATGATGATGGGCACATCCGAGGTTTCCCGCACCTTGCGGCATATTTCCATGCCGTCCATTTCCGGCAGCATCACATCCAGGAGTACGAGGTCAAAACCACCTTTTAAGATTCTATCCAAAGCATGACGGCCGTTATCCTCAAGAGCCGTGTCATAACCTTCATGTTCCAGTTCAATCTGCAAGAAACGGGCAATACGATGTTCATCTTCCACAATAAAAATCTTCGGGTTCGCCATGCAAATTCCCTCCTATTAATAAAACGGTCTGTTTATATAATATAACGAAGGGCAAGGTTTGAAAAGCCTTGCCACGCATTTATAATGGAAATTTAATATTGTGCCTTGCCGGCCGCTTTGGCCAAAAATTTCTCCTTGGCCACTAAGCCCCACAGGTGTTGCCGCTGTATGCGCAACGTGCAGGCTGATGCCCACAGTTGTCCAGCCCTCCGGCATGAACTTCTCCACCGCCTCCGTTGCCGCCTTTTCCATCAGGCAAGTCATGGCTGGCGTGGCGTAGACCGGCAGGCTGCCGCTCCCCATGGCTGCGGCAGTCTTGTCTGCCGTCACTTCTTCACTGACGGTATTTTTCAATCCTGCTTTTACCTGTGCAAGCTCCATTTTAAACTCCTTTCTCTCCGAGGAACATCTCCCGGAACAGACGAATCAAATGCTCACTGGAGGACGAAAGCGTACGGTTTTTCAGCCAGGCGATTACCGTATGCGTACTCATCTCCGGCTCAATCAGTTTTTTATAAATCAAATTGCCATCGGTCAAGAGGGTCTTGGACGACACCGGCAAAAGTGCCATGCCCATGCCCATCTTGGCCAGCAGCAAATCCTGCACAATACTGTCACTGACGCAGACGATATTCGGCTCAAAGCCCAGCTTGCGGCAGTTCGCAATAAAGACCGACTGCCAGCGCAGGGGAATGATAATCGGCTGGTCCTTGAGTTCCTTGAGTTCCACCTTGTCACCAGCGGCACCGATTTCCTGCTCCTTGTTCATGATGAGCACCAGTGGCTCATTGGGCAGTACGATGGACTCATAGACCTTGGAATCCACCTGCGTCCGCGTAATGCCAATTTCAATCACGCGATTGTCGAGAAGCTCCAAGATACGGGCGCCCTCGGCTTCCCAAATCTGGTAGGTGACATTGGGATAACGGGAATGAAACTCCGAGATGAGTTCCGGCAGCAAAAGCGCCCCCGAAGTCGTGATTGTTCCCAGACGAATGGAGCCGGCAATCCCCGAGCCAATTTCCGTAATCTCCCGCACAGTGCCATCCACCATGCCCAATATATGCTCCACGCGGGTATACATGACCCGTCCTGCATCCGTCAAGCGAATCCGGCGGCTGCCCCGTTCAAAAAGCTGCACGCCCAAAGACGTCTCCAGGCGCTTCATCTGCCTAGATAAAGCGGGCTGGGCAATATCCAGCCGCTGCGCCGCATGACTGATATTTCCTTCCTCCACAATGGCGTAAAACGCCCGCATATCCTTGATATCCATGTCCTGCCTCTTTCTTGCTATATGAAAAACTCATAGTATCTATACTATTTAGGTTTATTATACTTTTTTTGTTAAAATAGAGCAATGTATTTTGCAAAAAAGTTATATAGTTATATGCATAAAGGCGGAGGAAAAGTATGGTCAGCCACCGGGCGTCTTATTACTTCATTGCTATGTACAAACTAAGCGCGGTGACTGGTGATGCCTTTCCGCAGCTTTTGACAAGCCTGTCTATGGCGAAGGAAAGGTATTACCGGTCACCGCGCGTCTTTTAGCATATCAATGAAACTTACTACTTCACCAACCGCAAATGCGCTTTATTATCCTTAGGTTCTTTTTCGGCCTTTTCTGGCCCATCATAATGCTTCTCCAGCGACCGCCCATGGTCGCAGATATTTAGGAGTATGCCCATCGCAATCATGGTGAC
>CADAAS010000088.1 GCA_902785885.1 Pseudoselenomonas ruminantium | reverse complement strand
TCGGCAGGCCGCCGGAATTTGCCACCTGGCATGACTACCTGCTCGCGCTCTCCCATCTGCAGGGCTTCGATTCCCTGCCCGTATTCCACGGTGTGGAAAGCCTGCTCGGCCCGGGAGGGCTTGCCCTGCTTGCCGCCACCGTACTGGCCGGTATCTTCACCGGCGTCAACGGCCTCTATCGCGGCTGTTCTTTCCTGCTGCAATCGATGGCCAAAAACAAGCTGCTGCCCGATATTTTTGCCCAGCAGGCTGCCGATGGCACGCCCCGCAAGGCCGTTTTCCTCATTCTGCTGTTTTCTCTGCCCATTCCCTTCTTAGGGCGCACAGCTATCGTCTGGCTGGTCGATGCCATCACCATCAGCGGCTCGATTGCCTACGCCTATGTATCCCTGTGCCGCTACCGGGAAGCCAAGGCAGAGGACAGTCCATCCGGCAAGGCTTTAGGGGCAGCAGGTTTCATTATTTCCCTGTTTTTCTTCTTCTGTCCCATCATTCCGGATTTGCTCTTGGGCAGCACCCTGGAAACCGAATCCTATCTGCTATTGGCCGTATGGAGCATACTGGGGCTTATCTACTACTGGTACATCTTCAAGCACGACGAACAGGAGCGCTTTGGCAAATCCTTCTCGCTCTGTACGGTACTGCTTTTCCTGAATTTCTTCTCCACGGCGCTCTGGCTGCGGCAGGCAACCATCACGAAAATCCCGCTGGCCCAGATGGGCGGCTATGCACCGGTCCATGAGGTGCTGAACCAGAACAGCTCGATACAGCTTGTGCTCATCATGCTGATTCTGCTCTTTATGGCCGATATCTTCACCACCATGCGGCGGCGGGAACACGCGATGAGCAAAATCGTCATTGCCGAACAGCAGGCCAGCCGTACCCGCAGGGCCTACTTGTCCAACATGACCCACGATATCGGACTCACCATGAACGCCATCATGAGTTATGTAAAGCTTGCCCGGAAAAGCGGCGAAGATTACCAGGATAACACAGCAGGCTGTCCACATGATGCCTTGGACGGACTACAGCAGGGGCTTATCCATACCGACTCCATCAGTCACTACTTCCTGCATCTGGTCAAGGAAATGGAAAAGGTCGACCGCATTCAGAGCAACACCTTGAAGCTTTATCCCGTTCCCACGGATATCCGCTACAATCTGAAACAGGTCAAGGATATCTTCACCACGCAAATGCAGGATAAAAACATCGACTTCATGGTCTATACGGCACAACTCGAAAATCCCTATGTTTACTGCGATAAAGACCGGCTTCAGCGCATTTTGCTGAATCTCATCAGCCTGGCCTACGAATTCACCCCCGCAGGCGGCAGCATCGCGGTCACGCTGGCCCAAAAGGGCTTTGCCTACCATACAGAACGGGCAGACAGCCAGCGCCATTTCCAGTTATATGCCGACTATGAACTGCGCATCAAGGATTCCGGCAATGGTATGCCCGCCGAAATGAGCAATGATTTCATCAACAGCTGTGACTGGGAAACGCTATTCAAGAAGGTCGGTCCGGAACGCAGTCTGGCCATTACCAAGCATCTGATTGAGCTCTTCCAAGGTTCAGTGAACATCCTCACCGAACAAGGCACAGAAATCATCATCAATCTGACATTGCCCTTGGCCAAACAATCCGCAGTTCCCGTCCAGCTGGAACAGGAAGCTGCCAATATGATTTAATCGACCCATATGAAAGGCGGGAGCCGCAATCGCGGCCACCGCCTTTTCATATGGGTCGATTTTTTATATGGATTGATGTTAAACCTTGAACTCGCCTACAGCCGTCTGCAGGCCATGTGCCAGCTGCGCCAGGGCCTCACTTGCCGAAGCGATTTCTTCAGCGGCAGCGGACTGTTCTTCGGCAGCTGCCGATACGCTTTCCATGTCCGCAGCTACCCGACGGCTGTTATCGGAAATCTTGCTGGAACGGGTACGGACATTTTCCGTATCGTTGGATACAATCTTGAGGTCGCCGCTCATGCCATGCGCTTTTTCAGCCACAGCATCCGAAGCTTCGAGAATCTTGTCGAAAGCCGCCTTGAGCTGGCTGACGGATTCCGTGCCTTCCTTGACGGCGGTATTGCCCTTTTGCATGCCATTGACTGCATCCGTCGTCTCACTTTGGATAGCGGCAATAAGGCCGGTAATGCGCTTGGCGGCATTCTGGGATTCTTCTGCCAGCTTCCGTACTTCATCGGCTACAACGGCAAAGCCACGGCCATGCTCTCCGGCACGGGCCGCTTCGATAGCGGCGTTGAGTGCCAGCAGATTGGTCTGCTCGGCAATCCCCGAAATCGTCTCGACAATCTGGCCGATTTCCTGCGAACGCTGGCCCAGTTTATCCACCGTCACCGTCGAACCATTGACGATTTCTTCTACGCTGACAATCTTATCCACAGCCTGGCCGATGGCACTGCTGCCATCTTGGGCCTGCTTATGGGATTCGGTGACATTGGCCGTAACCTCACTGGCTGTCTGATTGAGGTTCTCGATGGAGCGCATGGTGTTGTCAATGGATTCCATCGCCTCTTCAACGTCCTTCTGCTGCTCGATAACCGCGCCGGCAGAACTCGTTACGCGCTGCGCCACCTGCTCGGAAGCCAGTGCTGACTGATGAGCTGTCGCCGTAAGTTCCTGCGAGGAAGCCGCCAGCTGTTCCGTCGAGGTAATGACCTTCTTAATCAAATTATTGACCGTGATACGCATATCGCGAACAGCGGCTTCCATGCGGCCAAACTCGTCACTGCGCTCGACAGTGCCAATCTTGCCGCCCGTCCGGAAATCGCCGCGGGAAAGCTTTTCACAAACCAGGATAACCAGCTTCAAGGGGTCGATAATCTGCTTGGTCACAAAGGCAATCGCCAGCGTGAGCACCACGATAATCACGGCGCAAGTGGCAATCATGCGAAAGACCGCATTATTCATGTCTTCTTCGCCCTTGTCCAGGCCCTTCTTGGCATCCTCCAAACTTCTATTCTGGACGGCTTCCAAATCACCGGACATCGCCACGGCCAGCGGCATAACCTTTTCCTGATAGAAATTCATCGGGGCACGCTCATCATCACCTTCATAGGCATTCATCTGTAAAAGCTGTGCAGCATTGGCCTTATAGGCATCAAAGTCCTTGCGCACCTTGGCCGCCATTTCTGCCCGTTTCGGGTGCTTGGCATGCAATGCCTCATATTTCTTCATGAAGTCTTCCGCTTCACTTATGGCATTATTGAATTTCGTCATTCTGTCCTGACGTTGTTCAGGGGTGGTGGTATAAGGCTGCAAGCTTGCCTGAATCTGCGAATAGCGGGTGTTATAGCGCACCTGCGAGCAATAGTAAATGCTCATGGTGTCCTCATTATAAAGTTCTTCCATATCTGCCCGCGCCGCTTTGATGGACGTATAACCGACCCAGCCGACCACCACTGTGGCAATAAAGGCCATAACGCCGATAATGGCCAGTTTTTGTGCCACCTTTAAATTTCTTATAAAGCCCATAATCTACTTCTCCTTCCTGCATTATTCCTGCATCCCTGCGCATATCCGTCAAACATGGAACTTGCCCACAGCCTCCTGCATCTTGGTCGCGAGTGTTGCCAACGCCTGCGAAGCTGCTGCGATTTCCTCGTTGGACGCCGACTGTTCCTCGGTTGCCGAGGAGATGGTCTGCATGCTGTCGGAAGTCTTATTGCTGATGTTGTCAATGGCATCTACCGCCGTAACAATCTGCTCGGCACCGATGGAAACCTCCGTTACGGCGCTGTTTATTTCTTCCATCTGATTGTTGATGGCATCGACCTTGCTCATAATGTCTTCGAACTGTTCGCCAACATCGCGAATCGCCTTGGTTCCGAGCGTAACTTCCTCCGTGCCGCTCTGCATGGATTCAACTGCTCTGGCCGTCTCATTCTGAATGGAGGCAATCCGCTCCTTAATCTGTTCTGCCGATTCCTGCGATTCAGCAGCCAGCTTGCGGACTTCTTCGGCGACAACAGCAAAGCCTCGGCCCTGTTCACCAGCGCGGGCAGCTTCAATCGCCGCATTGAGGGACAAAAGATTCGTCTGCTGGGCAATGGAGGAAATAGCCTCCACGATCTGCCCAATCTGCTGGGAACTTTCGCCCAAAGTCTTGACCACTTCCGAAGACGAAAGCACGCTTTGCTCGATAGCGCCCATCTTCTTGATGGCTTCTTCCATCAGGTCAGCACCCTTCTTGGCTGCTTCCGCCGTCTGATTGGATGCCGTAGTAACCTGTTTTGCCTTGGCAGACATTTCCGCGATATCGTGATAAACGCCATCCACACTGTCCTTGGCGCTGTTGATATCGCTGAGCTGCTGCGCCACATTGCCCACTACATCACCAACTGTTTCTGCCACATGCACAGAAGCATCTGCCGACTGCTGAGCGTTCGCGGTAAGTTCTTCCGAGGACGCTGCCACCTGCTCCGAAGTCGTAGCCATCTGACGGATAAGATTCCGCAGATTCTCACTCATGGTATTAAACGCATTTGTCAGCGACCCAATTTCATCACTAGAGGTAACCGCCAATTTCTCCTGCGAGAGATTGCCTTGAGCCATCTCCCGTGCATGATGCTCCAAGGCCTCGATGGGATTCGTAATTTTACCGGAAAATTGGAAGCAAACACCTAAAACCAAAATTACCCCTACGAGCGTCAGCACACCATAAACCATTTTTAACGTGCTGACCGATGCAAATACATAGTCATAAGGTACGCTCATCGCAAACAGCCAGCCCGTGCTGGGTACCAGTGCATAACCGCAAATCATCTTGCCATCACGCGGACTGTCAAAAATAAAGACACCTGTGCCCTTTTTCAGCATTTCATCAAAATGGCTGCCAATTCCCGGCAAATCCTGAAATTGAGAACCAATCTGCTCATCTGTGCCAATTCCCAAAATCATGCCCGTCTTGTCATCGGCCACAGCTGCCATACCGGCTTCCCCGTGGTATTTCAGCTTGTCCACCTGCGCATCCACCACGGCCAAATCAATATCTGTACAAATTGCCCCATAAAATTGCCCATCTTTTTTAACCGGTGCTGCCGCAGATACCACCAGTTTATTGGTATTCTTATCTACATACGGGTCAGTAAAGACCATTTTACCCGCTTTTTTGGCATCGTTATACCAGGGACGAGTACGCGGGTCCAATGAACCAGTGCTCTTATTCTGGGTACGATAAGAGGCAAAATAGCCATCTTCCAGACCAATGTTCAAATCGAGAATCTCCGGGTCAGAAGCACCGATTGCCAAGGAGGCAATGCTCTTGATACGTGTTTCATCCCCATTGAATTCCGTCATCAAATCGGCTGCATACTGTGCAGATGCACCCTTTTGCTCCAGCCAGCCATCCATCTTCGATGCAGCATCATTCATCGTAGCCGTCAGTTCCTGCTCGACTGCCTGCTCCAGATTTTTGTCCGCTGTAAAAAAGCCAATAATGGAAATGACCGCCATTAAGGCGCCTACTATACCGGCTAAAACATAAAATTTTTGCCTGATACCCATAAATACCATCCTCTCTCCATATCGTACATCCCAATTCAAAGTCATTTGTTTTTCTATTTCTACACCAAAAGTAGAAATCCTTTTGCTTATGGAAATTTTCTTAAAATACGCATGCGCAAAAAACCCGCATAGCTTTTGCAAGCTATGCGGGCATTGGGGAAGGGATTAACACCTATCAAACGGTTAATTTCCGGATTCAATCAGGCCATAGTTGCCATCGGTACGCTTGTAAACCAGCAGGTTCATCTGCATGATGGCTTCCTGTACATCCATGGGTTTGACCACAAATTTCTTGGTCTTGACAACCTGATATTCATCATCATCAGCTGCTGTTTCAACCGGTGCAGCTTTAAGAGCCTCGGCCTTAAAACCACCGCCGCGGAAACGGCGCGCTAATTTCGTCTTCTGTTTGTGAATCTGGCGTTCGAGCTTTTCCACGACCAGGTCAATCGATGTGTACATATCCATCGTGGCTTCCTCGCCGCGAAGCAGGATGCCGCCCTGTACAGGAACCGTCACCTCAACAATGTGCCGCCCCTTCGATACGGTCAGAAGAACCGAAATGTCACCAACATTTTCAAAGTACTTGGTGACTTTGCCTACGCGTTTTTCCACATACTCGCGCAGGGAAGGAGTAATCTCGATGTTCTTGCCTCTTACAGTGAATGTTGCCATACGACACATCCCCTTTCTTTGATGCCGCAGGACTCTGCCTGCGGATAATTAGCAACTTATGAGGTTTATACTGTATATATTCGCCTAGCTGCGCAAAAACCCTTCTTTTATTTTCAATAAAAATAAAAAAGCCTTCCTTTTTTTCGGAAGGCTTTCATTAGCGTATAAAAAAATTATGCCGTTTTGCTGACATTGGAAGCCTGCGGACCACGTGCGCCTTCCACAATGTCAAATTCAACTTCCTGACCCTCGTTCAGAGTCTTGAAGCCTTCGTCATTGATAGCGGAAAAATGTACGAATACATCGTCCCCATCCTCGCGAGCAATGAAGCCGTAACCTTTTTCAGCGCTGAACCATTTCACTTTACCAACCATTGAGATTCCTCCTGTTGCTTAAAACCTGCCGCCGGACACTTCCCCGACGACCCAATAATAATTATAATTGTTACTTATTGAATTGTCAATGTTTTCTTATAGATGCAGACAAATGTATACGATTTTTACAATACTTTAGAAAGGAAACTCTTGGTCCGTTCCTGCTGAGGATGTTCAAAGATTTCCGCCGGCGTCCCCTGCTCTAAGATGCCGCCGCCATCAATAAAGAGCACGCGGTCGGCAACCTCGCGGGCAAAACCCATTTCATGGGTGACAATAGCCATGGTCATGCCGTCTTTCGCGAGCGAGCGCATAACGTCCAAAACTTCGCCGACCATTTCCGGGTCAAGGGCTGAGGTCGGCTCATCAAAGAGCATGACCTTCGGTTCCATCGCCAGTGCCCGGGCAATGGCCACACGTTGCTGCTGGCCGCCGGAAAGCTGGCTGGGGTAATTATCCGCCTTATCCGCCAGACCAACCCGTTCCAAAAGTTCACGGGCCTTTTTCTCGGCATCTGTCTTGCTGACCTTCTTGACTTTAAGCGGTGCCAGCATGATGTTTTCGAGTGCCGTCATATGCGGGAACAGATTGAAGCGCTGGAACACCATGCCCACTTCTTCACGCACTTTATTGATATTGGCTTCGCCATCTAACGGCGTGCCTGCTACCGTGACCTTGCCGCTGGTGGGTTCCTCCAGATAATTCATGCACCGGAGAAGCGTACTCTTGCCGGAACCAGACGGGCCAATCAGCGCGACCACCTCCTGCGGCTTGATATGGAGGTTGACACCTTTGAGCACTTCAACCTCGCCAAAGGCCTTATGTAAATTTTCAATGACGATCATCTTTTGCAAACCTCCACTCCAAGAATGCGACAAAGCGGGAAATAGTCAGCGTCATAATCAGATAAATTATCGCAACGCAAGTCCAGATTTCCACCGATGCATAGGTCTTGGCGATAATGAGCTGACCACGGCGGGTGAGTTCCTCAAAGCCGATAACCGATACCAGCGAAGAATCCTTCAAAAGGGCGATAAACTCATTGCCCAGCTGGGGAATAACCCGCTTAAAAGCCTGCGGCACCACGATATAGCGCATGGTCTGCACCCAGGTCATGCCCAAGGAACGCCCGGCCTCCATCTGCCCCTTGTCGATAGACTGGATACCGGAACGGAAGATTTCGGCTACATAAGCACCGGAGTTCAGTCCGCAGGCGCTGATGGCTGCCACATAAGGGTCACTGCGCTGGCCCGTCATCAACGGCAGTGCAAAGTACACCAAAAAGATTTGAATCAAGAGCGGTGTTCCACGGAAAAAGTCCACATAAACTGCCGCTATCCAACGGAAAATCTTTATCCGGCTGATACGGGCAATGCCCATAAAAAGACCGATAACAATACCAACGGCCACCGACAGTGCCGTTATCTTAATTGTTATGCCCGCCCCCAACAAAAGTAGCGGAAAGGATTGTATCACCAAGTCAACATTAAAATCCATTTTCTTCACCCTGCTTATAATTATTCATTAATCGTGTATAATTATAGACTAAACTTTTAAGAGTGTCAACCTGTAAAATAGCCTTCCCCTTGCGGGGAAGGCTTGGATATTTCGATATTATTTCTTTTCACCGAACCATTTAGCGAAAATCTTGTCGTATTCGCCGTTTTCTTTCAGCTTCTTGAGGGCAGCGTTAATTTCCTTCTGCAGTTCCTCATTGTCCTTGTTGATGGCAATGCCGTAATCTTCAGCCGTGAGCTTTTCTTCGAGCGTCTTTACGCCCTGAGCGGCATTCTTCGTGATGAAGTAATCATTAACCGGGCGGTCATTGACCACAGCATCTACGCCTTTGGCCTTGAGTTCCATGAAGCAGTCAGCCGGCGTATTGAGTTCCTTGATTTCCACGCCTTCGATTTTCTTCACTTCCGCAGCGCTCGTCGTACCAATCTGTACAGCTACCTTCTTGCCCTTGAGGTCAGCGAACTTCTTGATGGCTTCTTCATCCTGGCGGACAACCATCGTCAAGCCGGACTGATAATACGGTTCAGAGAAGCGTACATTGGCCTTGCGTTCGTCATTGATGGTCATGCCGGAAATAGCCACATCAATGCTCTTGCCCTGCAGTGCCGGAATCAGGCCGTCAAAGCCCAGGTTCTGGATTTCCACTTCGCGGCCCATTTCCTTGCCGATGGCGCGGATAAGGTCCATATCGAAGCCCTGATATTCTTTCTGTCCTTCATCCTGGAATTCAAACGGCGGGAAGTCGATGGAAGAACCCACCTTCAAGACTTTCGCCTGTTTGTCACCGCCTGCCGGTGCTGCTGCCTGATCGCTGCCACAGCCAGCGAAGGCAAACATGGCAAAGGCGCCAGCTGCCAAAAGCGACAAAACTTTTTTCATGTTCATAGATAATCCCCACTCTCAAGTAAAAATTTACAGTGATACAAAAATGGAGTCTGAGCGTTTCGCTCAAACTCCACTCGTCACGCACAATGTAAGTATATCACACTACAGAAAATCTGCAAGTGTTAATCATTACATTGCCTCGCCTCTTTTTTTGTTGAAGCAGTCACGGCAGTATACCGGACGATCGTTCTTCGGTTCAAACGGAACTTCCGTTTCCTTGCCGCATTCTGCGCAAACTACCTTGAACATCGGACGGGCTTCACCGCCATCACGGCTGCGACGGCGCTTGTCGCGGCAATCGCGGCAACGAGCCGGCTCGTTTTCAAATCCCTTCTCAGCGTAGAATTCCTGTTCGCCAGCGGTGAACGTAAATTCCTTCCCACATTCTTTGCATACGAGTGTTTTGTCTTCAAAAGCCATACGATAATCCCCTTACCTAAAAAGAAAATAATATTTAGATGTTCCCTGTATCCCTGAGTCCCCTATAGTGTTTCCGTAGATTACGCCGAGAAAAAGAACGTCCATGCGTATTATTATATATTGATTTAATCAAAAATGCAAGTGTTTTTTATATTGTGCAAAAATTTCGCCATATTGCACAATATCCGCTTTCCAATTCCTGCATATAGTTTTTCACATCCATCAAGGGTGATTTTAAAAGATTTGCCCGCAGGCCGGAATGGTAGGCGCCGATAAGTTCCGGTGAATTGCCCAGCTGTACAGCACGCCGCACATAGTTGATGTCGTTTTCCACCACCAGCTCCTTTACGCCAGCATTGGCCAAAATCGACGCCCCAAAGCGCGAACCATGGCGGCGGCCACGCAGGCTCACGACCGGCACCCCCATAAAGAGCGCTTCACAAGTGGTCAGCCCGCCATTATACGGCATGGTATCCAGCGCAATGTCAATATCCCGGTATTGTTCCATATAATCGGGGCTGTACGGACGCATCTCCACCCGCGCCAGGTCAAAGCTAAGGCGCTTGAGCCGGTCGCGCAAAATGGCCCGGCCGGAATCAATGCTGCAAATTTTTCCCTTGAGTACCAGCTTGGAACTATGCACCTGCTCCAAAATTCCCCGCCAAAGAAGCAGGGTTTCATCCGTCACCTTGGCCAGATTGTTGAACGAGCCAAAGGTGATAAAGCCATTTTTCAGGCATGGTGCTTCTGTACCCGCTGGCGGAATTTCCCGCACGGCACCCGGCACATAGCAAAGATGGGAATGCGGCAGGCGCAGGATTTTCTCCGTGAAGCCCTGTTCGGCCATATCCCCATAAGGCAAGCAAACCTCATCGGACAGGAAATAATCCACGGTGGAAAGCCCCGTGGTATTCATATAGCCAATCCCCGCCACCTGCACAGGTGCCGGGCGCAGGGCCATAATCGGCATGCAGTTGTCATTGCTGTGCCCGGAAAGGTCCACCAGAATATCAATCTGGTCTTCGGCAATCAGGCGGGCCGCCGTCCGTGGGCTGCGCCCGCGCAAATCGCGCCAGGTAATAGGCGAAGCCATCAGCCTTTTGGTCACATCATCGCGCTTGCCTGTGGAATAGGCATATACACTAAAGTGGCTGCTATCGAAATTCTTGAACAGCGGTGCTACAAAATTGGCCACCGCATGCTGCCGGAAATCCGGCGAAACATAACCGATACGCAGCTTTTTATCGGGAAGTTTCTTGACCTCATCATGACGGTAAGGGGTAACATTCAGCAGCGGCTCATATTTTTCTGCCAGCTGCTTGCCCTCCAAAGCCCCCTGTTCCCGATAATTGCGCATAAAAAGATACTTGCTGTAAGCGGCAGCTTTTTCCTCATCATCAGCCGCTTTTTTGCTGTAGGCCAGCATAAGCGCTGCCGCCTTGTCCGGCTGTGCCGCCAGATAATAGCCGTCCGCCAGCCAGGCCTGTGCCTTTTGCAGCAGATAGAGCACGATTTTATAATACGGTTCATCGGGAGTCAAGGCCCAGAGCTTGCGCTCCAACTCATTAACCAGCTTCGCCAGTTCAGGGATTTCCGTATCGAGACGAAACTCCACAGCGGCCAGCCCTGCGGCCACGAGCCTTCCCCGCAGATGCTGAGGCTTCTTATGCAGGATTTCATCCAGCAGGGCATGCGCTTCCTCATAATCCCCTGTGTAAAGGGCCGCTTCTGCCATAACCGCTGCCCCATCCATGCTTTCCGCATCCAGCTGCCAAAGTTCCCGCGCACAAGCCCGCATCCCCTTTGGGTCCCCTTCACTGGCAAATTTATCCGCCAGATTAAGCCAATTTAACGTATCATGATCCATAAACAGACTAACTCCCAAGATTTATCTAAATGCTTATGCATTGCTTTATTAATTCTACGCTTCCGCCCGCTTATCCTTTATTTATCCCGCAAAAGCTCCATGAGCACATTTTGCGCGGTGGTGTAGTGATTCAGGCGGGATGCCAGCCAGCCGGCTGTTTCCCGGATAAGGCGGGGCACATCAATCGCTTTCTCTGCCGCCGTTAATTCCAGAAGCAGCAGAAATTTCCATATCTCCCATTGTACCACAAAATACAGCCCATTATAAGCATATGTCCCCAAAACTGCACAGGGATAAAGTTCCTTGAACCACTCATTGACCAGATAATTTTCCAGCATCAAGCCATAGGGGCCCTCACATTTTTCCCATAGCAAATTCTGTGCTTCTGCCTGCTCCATAAGGCCCTGTGCCTTAAATGTTTTCACCAGCTCCAGATACGCAGCCGTCTTTGCCGTATCATCCTCAATGCCCAGCACAAAACGGCAGAAAAAATCGACATGTTTCGCTACGGGCCATGGCTCCCAAACCACTTCTGCCGCATCTCTGCCCCAGGGCAGGTGTTCATCCGCTTTTGCCAGGTCCTGCAAGAGCAGGGCCAGCCGCTGATTAAGCGTCAAATCCCGCTTCTGCAGGATTTCCATGCCTCGTGCCTGCCAATCGAAAAAATTCAGTTCTTCCAGGGCTTCTGCATCGCCTGATGGCAGAAAATACTTGCTGCGGGTCGATTGAATCTGCCGCTCGACCAGCTGCATGGGCTCGTCATTTTGCAGAATCAGTTCTGCCGCCACAGGACAGGTTACGCATAAGGCACGCTCCACTACATTATGCGGAAAAAGCCTGGTCTTGCGGGGATATTCGGCACATACATCCGTAAGCATCTGCGCCCCGTATTTTTTTTGCAGGCCGCATAAGCCGTCCGCCCGCAGAAATACACAATGGTCATCCTTATGCAGGAACCCAAAGTTCTCCGCTTCCGGCAGATACACCAGGCCCCTGCGCAGCTTTTCCCCATCTTCCCCCGGCAAGGCGCGATAACGCGCCAGCGCAGCATCATCTAAAATCTGCTGCCAGCCATAACAGCAGATAGAGCCGCCGCATTTACTGCCATCACAAAAAAATTTTTCAACGTATGCCGGTTCAATACAAGTAAATTCTTTCCGTTCCATCATCATCACACCTCAGGATTAAGCTCCCTGCCATATTCCCGGATAAAGGCCTTTTGATAGCCCTTGTACTCATAGGCGAGCGGCTTTTCCTTTGGACAATGAATACACCAAAAATCCTGCTCCTGATTGGGCACCACCACCTTGTACCCCGCCCGCTGCATTTCCTTGCACATGGAGGTATCGTAAAGGTGCCAGCCGGTGAAGATATCCTCGCGCCAACGAATATCATGCTGCGTCGCAATAAACAAGCCATCCACGGCTTCCACTTCCTGATAGGCCCCTTCCGGTTCCCGGCAATGCGAATCCACTACGCTCTCCGGCTCGCAGGCATGCAATACCCGACCATAAGTCCGCAAACCATCCCACCAGACGCCGCTGCGCGGCAGGCTGCGGCAGCCAATCACGCCTACAGCACCAATCGTATTATCGGCAAAGATATTCCGTAAATCCTGCACCAGATTTTTATTGACCACCAGGGTATCCTGATGGAGATAGACCTTATAGCGAGCATTGCTTTTTTCCTGTCCCTCATTATAGCCGGCACACATGGATGCCGCGCCTCTTACGGGGATAAATTCGGCCGTCATGCCCTCAGGCATAAGCAAGCTCTCCAGATACAGACGGCATTCGCTGTACCAATCGTCGCTATTCACACAGGTAATAAAGGCAATCTTCGTTTCGTCCAACAACTCATCACGCATTCTGCATCCCCTGCCATTCCTGCAAAAGTTCCTGCAAATATTGTACTTCTTCCTCTGTCGTCGCGTTTTGCACAGCGCCTTGAAGCAGCAGACCAATTTCAGCCTGTTCTGCCGCCGTTTCCGCCATCAACTGGCGATAAAAACGCACCGGATGGAATACGGCCTGCTTGACAAAGGCCGCTGTATAATCGGCAAAAAGCCCTGTATCCCGATAAAAAGCCCAAAATTCCCGACAGTTTTTCTCAGGCTCCACACCATACTCAAGCCGGTGCAGGTAAGTCGAAAGCTGCCGTCGCTGCTCCTTGGTGTACATGGATTTTAACAGAGCCATCTCCGGCATGGAACGGTCCGCCCGCACGAGGTAAAACTCCGTGTTCAAATCGTCCCCTTCATTGTCAAAACCTGCTGCTAACAGCTTTTGCAAGGCCTGTTCATCAGCGGGACGCTTCTGCGGCTCCATAAAGACCATTTTATAATAGGAAGCATAGAGCAGGCGTTCAAACTCCTGCCGGGCAAAGAGCCGCGCCACCACATTGTAATAATGCCCGTCCAGCAAATCCAAGAGCTGTGACCAGTGGCGGATATTGCGGAAACTGGTAAGAAAACTTCCTGTTTCCTTCAAAAAGCGGGAAAAGCCCGCCGCAATATCCTGCGGGTGCCCGGCCTGCTCCAAGGTCAAATCCGAGATGATGTAATCAAAAAACTCCTTGGGGTAAGGCAGCGGTGCATCCAGATAATTCAGTTCCGTAAATTCTACACCTAAATCTTGATAATCGAGCATAGCATCGGCATCCGCCGTCACGGCATAGATTTGAGCGCAGGGGAACATCTGCCGCAGCTTGGGCAAATAGGCCAGGCTTTCCACCACCAGAATATGCAGCGGCAGCTCCCCTGGCTGCAAAAACTGCAATAACTCCGGCTTGATTTTTTCTGCCACACACTCCACCTCCCTTGTTTACATTCTCCCATTATACCATATTTTCCTGCCCCCCTGCCATTTACAGCCCGTACAAAAGGTGATAGGATAATCCTATCATTTGACTTTGACGGGAGTGGATTTTTTGGACGGTACAGCAATGCGGATTCTCTATGTGGCAACGGATTTAATCATGCCTTTGGTGGTGGGCTATTTTATGCACCGCCGCCACTGGGTATCGGATAATATCATCAACAAGGTGATTCGCTTTAATGTCATCTGCGTATATACCAGCTTGTCCCTGTTGAGCTTCTGGGTACTGCCCCTGTCGTGGAACTTGCTGCTCGTGCCCTTATTCGGCATGATGCTGGTACTGCTCCCCGGCGCCATCGGCTACCTTCTCTTTGCCCGCCACATTGAAAATCTGCTGGACAGGGGTGCCTTCATCGCCAGCGCCATGCTCGCCAACCTGGGCACATTAGGCGGCGTCTGTGCCTTCATTCTCTACAACGAACAGGGCTACGCCTACTCCCAGCTTATCGGCACCACGCAAAATGTACTGCTCTGTATCGTCGTGTTCCCCATGGCGCAATACTACTACCTCAAACACACCGCCTCCGTCCGCAAGTCCAGCCGCAGCCACACCTTCCGGGAAATGTTCTTCTCCATCAACCAGTTAAGCCTCCTGGGCATGGCCGCCGGCTTGCTGCTCAACGCCAACGGCATCGAGCGCCCGGCAGAACTCGGCACCATCTTCCAAAGCCTCGTGCACATCGGCGCCTGGATTGCCATGCTCCCCGTAGGCTTCCTCATCGACTTCGGCAAGGTACGCCAATACGCCAAAGCCGTACGCACGCTTACCTTCCTGCGCTTTGTCATCACCCCGACCCTTTTCATCGCCCTGACCTGGCTAATCGTCAGCGACCCCATCCTGCGCGGAACCCTGACCATCCTAACCTTCTGCCCCACCGCCATCAACGCGGTACTAGCCGCAAAAATCTACAAGCTCAACGTCGATATCACCGTATCCTCCTTCGTCATCACCACAGCCGCTTACCTCCTGCTGATCTTCCCTCTGCTGTTCCTCTGTTTACACTAAGCAGCCCCTACGGAAAAGGAACATCCACACATATAAATTGCAATTTGTCGTGGAGTTCGGTTCGTGGTAAAGGTATCTTGTTCATACGTAGTTAGGGGCGAACGGGGAGTGCTTTTTCTGTTTCCCGCTAAACGACCCCCTCGCAAAATAGAGCTGTCCAGCTACTCGCGCCGGGCAGGCCAACGGCGCTTCTTTCAGCGTATTATCCTAGCCTCGTTCTACATGGGGCCGGCCTTCACTTCGTTCAGGCAGTCGCTCCTAACAGAAAAAGCACTCCCCGTCCGCCCCAAGTTACGGATTATCCTGTTGCCACGGACTCGTTGCTCCCGTAACAAGAACA
>CADAAS010000087.1 GCA_902785885.1 Pseudoselenomonas ruminantium | reverse complement strand
GGTGTTTACGTTCATATGCATGCAAATACAGGAAAATTTGCTAACAATAATGCAGTAAGTGCAGTGAATGAAAAGTGGATACGTGATTTATTTACCATGGCTTTTAATCGGGAAGGTTATTGTTTCAATCAGCGGAATAGCAGCATGTATGACCTTACCCGTATGCAGCCACAGCCGTATTGGCCCATCAATCATTTGCTGATGCGGATAAAATACGACATCAATACGCCTATTGAGTTTGTGCCCGGT
The DNA here is from genome assembly GCA_902785885.1 of Pseudoselenomonas ruminantium. Lineage (GTDB taxonomy): Bacteria > Bacillota > Negativicutes > Selenomonadales > Selenomonadaceae > Selenomonas_A > Selenomonas_A ruminantium_M. The sequence goes on along the minus strand of CADAAS010000087.1, from coordinate 14,915 downwards.
GATCGTTCTCGTGCAGATAAGTGGAATTTGTTGTCCGGGGCGGCAGAACTGGAAAATGAAACGTATACACTGACAACCTTGCCGGAAGGTGAAGCCTTGTCCGAAGTGCGGGAAAGCAGCAATTTGCCGGATGTAAAAATATCGACAAATTTATTGGGCAATTCCTTCGGTGCACAGCAGATTTTTTTGCGCAGCGACAGTAACCGGCAAAATTATCTTTGCGTAGAATTGGTTAATAATGAGTTGTTGGTACTGGAGAAAACAAATTACGGACGCAGGGAATTATATCGGGAAGAAATACCGGTTATCCTGGGCGAGAAAGTACCTTCTGTCGAAGAAAATAAACGAGAGGCAGAAACACAGGAAAATCTCGCATTTGCCCGTTATGCGACATCTGCAGAACAGGCAGAGGAATATTATGGCAGGGCAAAAAAAAGAGAAGCCATGCCGGCAGCAACTGTTGAAGATGGGGCAGAGGCCTATAAGCATGTGCAAAGCTTCCATCGTCGCAGTGTCCATAAGCTGGAAATTGATTTAAAGGGAAGTCGCTTGTCCTTGAAACTGGATGATAAGAGCATACCGCAGGAGATTGCTGTGATGGAAAATCGCCAGGGCGGTGTCCTGTTGGGGGCTTCCTGGCAGGGCGAGGCCTGGAGCCAGAGAAATCTTGCTGATGATGTATATGATGCAGTTTTTGAAAAATTTACCATTACGACGAATACAGGAAAAGATAAGGAAAAGGTGCTGTTTACGACAGAACTTTCCGGTTGGGACAAGTTCGTTTTCCGGGCAAAGGAAACTTGGGAAAGTGTTCTTTTCTGGTTCTTGAGGAATGGTTAAATAAAGGGGGAGTTGCGGTGAAGCGGTATCTTTCTTTAGCAGCGCTGGGGATGTCTGTATTCTTTTTATCTGGCTGTGCACAGGGGGCTGCCTTGCAAAGTGGCAGCCATGCTCCGGTGGAGCTATCTTCCTGGGTCGCATCATGGGACAAGGACAAGGGACTTGCCGAGTATCGGCAGTTCAAGAATCATTTGTCCATCATTTGCTGTTTTATGGCTTATTACGATAGCGAAGATAAGTTGTTCATACCAGCAGAAACTAAGGAAATCGCGGACTTTGCCCGCAAGGAAGGGCATAAGCAGCGCTATCTTACGATAACCAATGACTGGCTGGATGAAAAGGGGCGGCAAAATCCCAAGGACAAGGATTTGCTCAAAAGGCTGTTCCGCAATGATGAACAAAAAGATGCAGTTATTCAGGAAATGCTGGCTGCAGCCAAGGAACTCGAATGTACCGGCATAGAATTGGACTACGAAGCCTTTTTTAAGGATAAGGAACTCTTGCAGGATTATTTGTCGTTTACCTATAAATTGTCCAGGGCCTGTATAAAGGAAAACTTGGATTTGCGTATTGTCTTGGAACCGGGGATGCCTATGGACGCAGGACTTTGTAAAGGCCCAGAGTATGTGGTCATGTTTTATAATCTCCATGGCAAGCATAGCGGGCCGGGAGCTAAGGCGGATGCAGCGTTTATTCAAAAGACTATCGGGAAAATGGCGGCTATTCCCGGACGGAAAAGTGCAGCCTTTGCTACTGGCGGCTGTTTGTGGGAAGATTATGGCCTGTTGGGACTTAAGAAAGGCCCTGTTCGTTTTGTTGATGAAGATGAGGCAGCTGCTTTGGTGCAAAAGCATAGTCTCACGCCTGAACGTGATGCCGAAAGTGCTGCGCTGCATTGCCAATATGAGGAAAATGGACATCATTATGAGTTGTGGTATGCTGATAGCGAAACCATAAATGCCTGGATAAAACTTGCTGCCGACAATGGTATTGAACGAATCAGTTTGTGGCGCTTGGGAGGCAATACCGATATCAAGGCGGTAAAAAACCGGTAAGGAATGAAAGGAATCTGACGATATGATGGGATTGCAAAAGTTGAGCAGTTACCTGCGTAAGGGTGCAGCAGCCGTTTTTTTCAGCACAGCGCTGCTTGCTTATCCAACGTACTGCGCAGCGACGGATTTTGAACAGTTAAGGCTGCAAAATGCCGGGCATTTGGCGGAGGCAAAGCGTTATTTGCCCACTACCGAAAAAGCCGTTATCCTGACTTTTGGCGGCCTGTCCAAGAAGGTGCCGCTGCAAAATATCCTGAGCTATATGGCTGAGGAACATTTGCGGGGAACCTTCTTTGTAACGGAGCGGGAATTACAGCGCAATGGTGATAATCTGCAGCTGATAAAAGCTTATGGGCAGGACTTTGCTATGGGATTAACGCCGACAAAAACGGGTACCTTTGTTGATTATTGTGCGCAAATCCAAAGACTCGATAAAGCGTTGCAGGAACGCTATGGTACAAAGAGCAAATTTGTCCGCATTATGACCAGCGGCGGGGACAGGGCTGCCATGGAAGAAGCCATTTCGGCCATGGGGTGTACCTTGGTCGGGCAGGGGCTGAATGTCGTTCAGTCCAAGCATAAAGATGCGCAAAGTCCACAGGAGGTGATGACGCAGATTTTTGGCAAATGGACGACCTCGTTGAATATGGGCGAAATTGTCTATATGCGCACGGATTTTTATGCCAATGATGTCCTGGCTGCGGAAATGCTTAAGGAAATCAAGCAGAAGAAAATAGACAATATTGGCTATAAAACGGATGATAGGGGAGATGCGAAGAAGGGCAATGATTCGGCCTATCATACGGCGTCTTTGGCTGATGTGGACGGAAACAGCGATTTTCATTACAGCTATCCGGTGAACAAAGATGATTTGCCGATAGAGATGCAGCCAGAATATGGAAATAATTGGGTGACTGATGAAAACTTCTCCAGCGCTTTTTACAGCCGCTATATCGGGGCACCGGAAGTCAGTGCCAACGATAGAATGTTGGGGTTTTCCCGGGAGGAGATGAATCGTGCAGACAAGACGGGGCTGATTAAGACAGCCCCGCCGCAAACGGTATTCCTAACTTTTGATGACTGGGGCAATGATGATTCCATAAATAAGATATTGTATGTACTGCGCAAGCACAATGTTCATGGGTTATTTTTTATCATCACCCGCAATATGCTGAATAACCCGAACCTGTTGCGCGCTATTGCCATGGACGGCAATGAAATCGGCAGCCATACCAATAATCATGTTGCCATGACGGTGCAGGACAAGCACGGCCGTCAGATTCCCGTGGAATCTGAAGAAGAATACCGTGAAGATGTGACGTCTTCCTATCCGAAATTGCTTTCCGTGGTGGGGGATATGCGTCTGGCAAATGGGCGACCGGCGCTTACCAGGCTGCTCCGTCCGCCGACGCTGGCGGTCAGCCGCATGGGCGTAAAGACGATACTCAATGCAGGCTTTACCTATATTGTCAATGGTTCCGGCAGTACAGAGGATTATGGGGCAGTATCGATGCAGTCCCTGGTGGGGATAATGAATCATATCGTACATGATGAAAAGGGCAATGTTCGTCAAGGGGCAATTCTCATCATGCACATGAGTTCCACAGCCCAGCGTACGCCAGAGGCATTGGATATCCTCCTCACAGCCAATGACAAGCTGCCGGCAGGACATCCCGGCAAATTTCAGGTCGGCCTGCTAGGCGATTATCTGATTGATGGTTATGACCAAGGAAAGCCCTTGAAAAAAGAATAAAATGCTATAAGTCACAGACAAGCGCAATCAAAATCGTATATAATATCTATAACGAGCAAACGCATAACTCCGAGCAAAAATATCTAAGGCTTATGTTTTTACGTGGCTATGATATTGCGCCGGGGCTCTGCTGGAAACGGCAGAACCTTCCATGTTGAAAAGGGGTATCTATTTGGATTGTGGCCTGTCATCAGGTGAAGGCTATCCTTTTCGCATGGAGGGGATAGTCTTTTTGTATAGAGGGAGAGCTACCAATGAAGGAAATGCGCACTGAGGATGCAGTGGGGCAGATTCTCTGCCATGATTTGACGCAGATTATAAGGGGCGTGACCAAGGATGCCCGTTTCCGCAAGGGCCATGTGATTCAGCCGCAAGATATTCCTGTGCTCTTGTCCATGGGCAAGGACCATATTTTTGTCTGGGAAAATAATGACTCCATGCTCCATGAAAATGAGGCAGCAGAAATTCTGCGGCAGCTTTGTCAAAATGAATACATGACGCCTTCCGAGCCCAAGGAAGGGAAAATCGAATTGTCGGCGACCGTTGACGGCATTTTCCAAGTGGATGAGAGCCGCTTTGATGCGGTAAATGAGCTGGATGATGTGACCATTGCCACCCTGCCGCAGAATATGCCGGTCAAGGCTGGGCAGAAGCTGGCCGGGATGCGGGTGATTCCTTTGGCCATTGCGAAGGAAAAAATGGAGCAGGTGAGGAAAAAAGCAGGGGATAAGCCGCTTTTACGCCTGCGTCCTTATCGGCAAAATCTCAAGGTCGGTGTGGTGACAACAGGCAATGAGGTCTTTTTAGGGCGTATTGAAGATGCCTTTACGCCGGTTATTGAAAGCAAGTTAAATGCCTTTGGACTGGCCATTAATGAGCACCGCCTGTCCGATGATGCAATAGGGCACACGCAAAGGCATATTGAGGAGCTGATAGGGATGGGCATGGATATGGTCATTTGCACCGGGGGCATGAGCGTTGACCCGGATGACCGGACACCAGCGGCTATCCGGGCTGCCGGGGCGCAAATTGTCACCTATGGGGCACCAACCCTGCCCGGGGCGATGTTCCTGCTTGGCTATGTGGCAAAAGGCGATAAGGAAATTCCCGTTATGGGCCTGCCCGGCTGCGTGATGTATGCAGGACGCACAATATTTGACTTGGTTCTGCCCCGCATAATTACGGGGGAAAAACTGACGCGCAAGGAAATTCGCCATTTTGGCATTGGCGGGCTTTGCATGAACTGCAAGGTTTGTCATTATCCGGCTTGTGGATTCCAGCACTGAGGAGGGAAGAGCTATGCAAAATTTATCTTTGGAGAAGGCGGTAGAATTTTTGCAGGCACATTGCCATCGGGTAACGGCGGTGGAGGAAGTACCCTTGCTTTCGGCTTTGGGCAGGATTTTGGCTGAAGGCTATATTGCGCCTTTTGATAATCCGCCTTTTGACCGTTCTCCCTTGGATGGTTATACCTTTGCGGCAGAGGAAACGGTCGGGCATGATGCGGATAATCCGATAATAATTTGCATTATCGTTTCTTTGCCGAAGAAGTGCCAAGGGGCTGTGCCCTGCGCATTATGACGGGGAGCGCCATTCCGCAGGGTTGCAACTGTGTGGTGCGGCAGGAAGATGTGACTGTTGCAGGTGATAAACTCACTGTTCCTTTTTGTATTGAACCATATACGAATATCTGCTTTGCCGGTGAGGATATTCAAAAAGGGGCTAAGCTGGCGAAAAAAGGCACGAAACTTACGGCTGCTCATATCGGCGTGCTGGCGAGCATGGGCTTTGCCACGGCCAAGGTTTTGGGCAATGTGCGCATTGCCATTGCCAGCACGGGAGATGAATTGGTTTCGCCCGGAACGCCGCTTTCGGCCGGCAAGATTTACAACAGCAATCTTTATCTTTTGGCCAGCCGCTTGCAGGAATTGGGCTTTGCGCCGGAGATTGCAGGGACTCTGCCTGATGATGCAGGGGAGGCTGCCAGGATTATACAAGGTTATCGTGACCGGGTAGATGTGTTCCTGACTACGGGCGGCGTGTCTGTGGGGAAAAAGGATATTATGCATGGCGTGGTGGAAAAAGTCGGCCAGCGTTTGTTCTGGCAGGTCGCGATGAAGCCGGGGGCTCCGGTACTGGCCTACACAATGGGGGAAACCTTGGGGATTGCCCTGTCTGGCAATCCCTTTGCCGCCTGTGCGACCTTTGAGCTTATCGCCGTGCCGGTGCTTGCACATATCAGCGGCAATGATAAGGTCCTGCCCCAGCGTGCGCAGGCTGTGCTGACGGATGCTTTTCCCAAGGAAAGCCGGGGGCGGCGCTTTATTCGTGGCTACTACGAAAACGGCAAGGTGCGCCTGCCGGAGCAGCATTCATCAGGGAGCCTTTTTTCGATGGTGGGCTGCAATGCCTTTGTGGACATTCCCGCAGGCACGGGGAAACTGGCGAAAGAAACGGAAGTGGACATTGTGCGCCTGTGCCGCGCGAAGTGAAGGATTGGATTTTATGCTGGACCAATATGCGCGAAAAATTGAATATGTGCGGATATCGCTGACTGACCGTTGCAATCTGCGGTGCCGTTACTGTATGCCGGAAGATGGCATAGTGAAAATGCAGCGTGCAGATATGTTGACCTTTGCAGAAATCTTGCGTGTCGTGCGTGCCTTGGCAGCATTGGGCGTAAAAAAAGTGCGCCTGACCGGGGGCGAACCCTTGGTCAGGCGCAATCTTACGGAATTAATTTATGCTCTGCGCCAGATTTCCGGCATTGAACAGGTGGCGCTGACTACGAATGGAGTACTGCTGCCCACAATGGCTGAGGATTTGCTGCGCGCCGGGCTTACGGGGCTGAACATCAGCCTGGATACCTTGCAGGCTGGAACCTTTGTCGAGCTTGCCCGTCGTCCTCTGTTTGCGCAAGTGCAGGCGGGAATGGAAAAGGTGCTGGCAATGGGCATGGAACAGGTCAAGTTTAACTGTGTGCCCATTTATGAGGTCAATGACGATGAAATTCCTGCACTGGCGGCCTTGGCAAAGGATTATCCTGTGAAGGTGCGCTTTATTGAGCTTATGCCTATCGGCTGTGCCTATGCTGCGGGCTATCGGGGGGTGCCGATGACAGAGGTGTGGGCGCAGTTGGAAAAAGCCTATGGCAGGCTGTGTCCGGTGGGGAAAAAGGGCGACCTCTTGCAAGGCCCAGCTGAATATTATCAGTTAGCCGGCTTTGCCGGCCAGGTGGGCTTTATTGATGCGCTGGAACATCAATTCTGTGCCGCGTGCAACCGCGTGCGGATCACGGCTGATGGTTTTTTGAAGCTTTGCCTGAATCAGAAAAATGGGCTGAATCTGCGGAAACTGCTGCGGAGCGGCATCAGCGATGACAATTTGAAATGGGCATTGCGGCAGGCTGTTTACCGCAAGCCGGCAGAGCATTTATTTAGGGACAGCAAAAACACGGCCAAAGACAGCCGTGCCATGTATCAGGTAGGAGGTTAATGTTTAGATGGGCAAAATTCATGCGCTGTGTATGAGTGAGCAAAAAGGCACCTTGAAAAAACCGCAGGATAAGGTGGTTTTTGTCACAGAATGGGGCATCAAAGGCGATGCCCATGCGGGCAAATGGCATCGGCAGGTGAGTTTTTTAGGCTTGCAGGAGATAGAGGATTTTCGGAAGTCAGGTGCACAGGTAGAATTTGGCGCCTTTGGCGAAAACATCGTGGCAGAGGGGATTCGGTTCAAGGATTTGCCGGTGGGCACAAGATTGAGAGCTGGCGAAGCCTGGCTTGAAATCACCCAGGTTGGCAAGGAATGCCACAAGGATTGTGCCATCCGCCAGCAGGTGGGCGATTGCATTATGCCCCGCGAAGGCATTTTTGCCCGGGTGTTGCATGGTGGCGAAGCAAGCGTGGGAGATGAATTGGAAGTTGTCCCTCATGGAGAAAAAATGCCGCTTGAGGCGGTCGTCATTACGGTCAGCGACAAGGGCAGCCGTGGTGAGCGCGTGGACGAGAGCGGCGCGAAGGTGGCGGAAATCCTTGCGGCAAACGGCTACACCGTAGTCAAAAAAATAATCCTGCCCGATGAGCAGGAACAGTTGGAAAATAAGATGCTGGAATTGGCTGAACGCGGCGTAGCGCTTATCGCCACGACCGGTGGCACAGGCTTTTCCCCACGCGACATTACCCCCGAAGCCACGCTGGCGGTCTGTGAGCGCTTGGCGCCTGGCATACCCGAAGCCATGCGGGCCATGTCGCTGAAAATCACCGACAGAGCCATGCTGAGCCGCGCCCAGGCGGGCATTTGCCGCCGCAGCCTGATTGTGAACTTGCCCGGCAGCAAAAAGGCCGTAGAGGAATGTCTGGGCTTTATCTTGCCGCCGTTGAAGCACGGCATAGACATTTTGCGGGGGGAAGCAAGCGAATGCGGGCGGCAGCATGATTAGCAGTTGATATAAGGAATTGTTATTAGGATGAAAACAGGTTATCCACAGATGTTTGTAGATAACTTTGTGGATTCTGTGGATAACCTGTGGCAAGCTGAGCAAGTTATCCACAGCTTTCTGTGTACAAAGTGAATAACGTAAAAAGACCGCTTTTCCTGTTCGTAATACAGAAGAAAAGCGGTCTTTTTACGTTATTGCGCTTGTTTGCCGACCAGCATGATGGACAGCAGGACGGCACAAGCTAAAAAGAAGGGATAAAACAGGCAGGGGATAATGCTGAGGCTGGTGATGCCGGCAAGTGCCGAGGCGATGAGCAGCTGCGCGCCGTAGGGGATAATCCCTTGGGCGATGCAGGAGAAGGTATCCAAAAGCGAAGCACTGTCCCGCGGTGCGATGCCGTATTCCTCGCTGATGGTTTTGGCAATGGGTCCGGCCACGACGATGGCTACGGTGTTGTTGGCCGTGGCTATGTCCATGAGGATGGTCATCAGGCCGATGCCGAGGCGGCCGCCGCGGGCACCCTTGAAGTAACGGCGGACGAAGTTCAGCAGGGCCTCAAAGCCGCCGCCGTCCCGCATAATGGCACTGATGGACGCGGCGAGAATCGTGACAATCATGGTCTCAAACATGCCGTTCGTTCCTGCACCCATGGCGGAGAAGGCTGTGGATAATGTCGTGGTGCCAGCGGCGATGCCGAAGGCGAAAAACAGCACAATGCCTGTTCCGAGCACGCAGAATACGTTGATGCCGATAAGTGCCATAATTAAGACAATGAAGTAAGGCAGCGCCAGCAGCAGGGAATAATCAAAGGTACCCAAATCAACTTCTGGGGAATGGAAGGCCATGACAAAGAGCAGGGCAAGGGTCGCCAGTGCGGCAGGCAGGGCGATTTTGAGGTTGGCATGGAATTTATCCTGCATGCGCGTCCCCTGCGTGCGGGTGGCGGCAATGGTGGTGTCGGAGATAAAGGAAAGGTTATCGCCAAACATGGCACCGCCGACCACGGTGCCGACGGTCAGCGGCAGGCTGAGGCTCGCGCTGGCAGCGACCGAGGCGGCAATCGGCACCAGTACGGTAATGGTGCCAACGCTGGTGCCCATGGACATGGAAATCAGGCAGGCAATCAGGAACAGTCCGGGGACAGCAAATGTTCCGGGCACGAAATTCAGGAGCAGGTGGGCGGTGCTCTCAACGCCGCCCGCCGCTTTGGCAATGCCGCCAAAGGCGCCGGCCATCAGGAAGATGAACAGCATAATGGTGATGTTCACATCACCGATGTTTTTGGCGCAAAGCTCAATATTGCCGAGAAAATCGCGCTTGCGGTTCTGAAAGAAGGCGACAATCAGCGCCAGCCCGAAGGCTACAACTACCGACATCACATAGAAGCCCATCTGCCCCTCTATCGGGGCGAGGTATTCATACCATATGCCTGCTCCCAGATACAATACCAGGAAGACGAGAATGGGCAGCAGGGCCGCTGCCCGCGCCTTGGGCGGGTTATCATATTGTTTCACGAAAAATCATCCTTTATCCAAAATATCCTTTAATTTGACGGCAACCATTTCCGGCGTAATGGCCTTCATGCAGGCGTTGGTCTTATACTGACATTTCGTTTTGAGACAGCGTATGCAGTCGTGTGGACTGATGACGAATTCGTGTCCTGTGGTCAGCGGACCGTAAACGTCCGGTTGGGTTGGCCCCCAGAGAGATAGAGTCCTGCAGCCGATGGCATCGGCGATATGCAGCGGACCGGTGTCGCAGGAGAGCAGAAGGCTGGCGGATTTTAGGAGCGCGGCAAGTTCAAGGAGGCTGGTCTGCCCGGCAATGGACAGGCTGGGGCGGTTCATCTTTGCCTGTGCTTCCTTTATAAAAACTTCGTCGCCGGGAGAACCGCAGAAGACGACCTGTACATGGGGCGGCAGGCTGTTCAGTGTCTTGCCAAAGTTTTCTGGTTCCCAGTTTTTGTCCGGCCAAGTGGTGCGGATGGTGACCATTAAAATTGGTTGTTGCTGGTCAATGCCATGCGCTTGCCAAAAGTCTTTGGCAAATCCCTGCAGGCTTTCGGGCAGGCTTAGCGCCAGCCCAGGCTTGAAGGTGGCCAGGTCAAAGCCTAAGGGCATCAGGGCGCTCAAATAGCGGTGTACCTTGTGGGAACTTTCGATATTGGGGGCCATCTCGCTCATAAAGAGAGGGTTGCCCTCGTGGCGTTCGTGAATGCCGATACGGCGCTTCGCACCGGAGAGCCGTGCCAGAATTCCGGTCAGGAATAAGCCTTGGATATCCAGCGCCAAATCAAAGTGCCGCGCCTTTAGGAGAGTGCGGGCTTTTTTCAGTTCGCGGAAAGCTGCGGGGAGGTTCCAGCTGGCAAAGGCTTTGTCCAGCGGGCGCCTGTCCCAGACGAGAACTTCGTCAATATGGGGATTTTCTGCCAATAGTTTATCAGCTGGAGGGCTGACGAGCCAGGTGATGTGACAGCCTGGCTGAAGTTTTTTTAATTCCCGTGCCACAGGGGTGGCGTGGAGTACATCCCCAATGGCGGAGAGCCGCAGGATAAGGATTTTTTGCGGGAGTTTATTTTCCATAAATCTTGGTTTTGCCTTTCGTTCATAGTACAATAAAATGATAGGTTTATATTAGCATAGTAACGGGAGATTGTCCAAAATGTTAAAGGATATTACGATAAAATCGCTGGCGGCCAGCGATACGGTGTATAAGCGGGGGCACAATTATTACCGGGCAGGTGAAGTGGAAGACCTTGCGCCCTTGAATGAGGCGCAGACGCGCTGGAGTGCCGTGGTCATGGGAACGGCAACTTATGAAGTAGAGGTGCGGCTCGACAAAAGCGGCAACAATGTGGAGGGCTATAGCTGCGACTGCCCCGCAGCAGCGCAGTATTTGGGTGCCTGCAAGCATGTTGTGGCAACGCTTATGGCCATACAGGATGAGCAGGAACTCAATAAGGCTTCCGGTGACAGCGTGAAAAAAAGTTTTGCCCGCTTGGGCGTAACGACCGCCCGTGACCTGCTGGAACATACGCAACGGAAAAAAGAGCAGGAACAAAGCCTGGCCAGCCAGCGGATGTTTTCTTTTTTCCAGGAAGCGGCGCAGGCGGACAAGGCGGCATACAGCCTGGGCGCGGCGCAGTTTGGTCATTTGGAGCCGCGCCTGTTCATTGATGAATACTATGGCAGCTACAAAAGGTGGCTGGAATTCCGCTTTGGCCTGGATAAGCTCTATGTGGTGAAAAATGCCGGTTCCTTTGTCGAGTCCATGGAAAATGGCAAGGACTGGCAGCTGGGCACGAGAAATGTGGTAAACCTGGCGCAGGTGCATTGGGGCGATGAGCAGTCGGCAAAAATCTATGAGCTGCTGAAAAAATACTTCCGTGCCGAGCAGGGCATGTTTGCGGCCGGTTCGACCAATCGTTACTATTATATGAGCTACCATTCCTATCTCTTTGACCAAAAGCAGTTCCGCCTGTCCGAAGATGCCTTTGCGGAGTTTTTGGAAATCATGGGCGACAGCCCCTTTGAACTGCGACTGAACGGAGCGGAAACGGAAACGGTGCGGGCGGTGCCGGGCAATCCGCATATCGAGCTGGAACTTCGGGAACATAAGGGCAGCGGTGAACTGGTAGTGCAGGATACCGATATGGTTCCCCTGGATGACGAGTGCCGTTTCGTCTATCAGGAGGGGCGAATTTTCCAGACAGAGAAGAAGTTTGCCCAGGGCTTAAAGCCCCTGCTGCGCACCTTTGAGGCAGCTGATTCGGTAAAAATCCGCCCGCAGGATATGGCGGCGTTCTTCGGCAAGGTTCTGCCACAGATGGAAAAAGCGGCAGAGGTGAAAATCGCGCCCAAGTTTATGGAAGAATATGTGGTGCATCCCCTGTCGGCAGAACTCTATATCGACTATGAGGGTGATGGCATTGCAGTGCGGCCAAAGTTTGCCTATGGGGATGCGGTGTTTAATCCCCTTGTGGAAGCAGAGCCGCCATTGCGGGATGGCCGCAAATTGGTGCGGGACGAGAATAAGGAGCAAGAAATCATCATGCGGCTGATGCATTATGGTTTCGGCAAAAAGCGTGACCAGCTGGTACAGCGGGATGAGGAACGCAGCTACGAATTTTTGACCGAGGAACTGCCAAACCTGCCCGATTGGGTCGACGTGTTCTACTCCGATGCCTTCGGGAGCCGTCCAGTGCGTTCCATGCCCAAGGTGACGGCAGGGGTCAGTGTCAACGACTCGAACCTGCTTGAAGTCAGCTTTAATGCCAAGGACTTGGACTTCAATGAACTTATGGAAATCCTCGATTCCTACCGGCAGAAACGGCGCTACCACCGCCTGAAGGACAAGAGCTTTATCACGCTCGGCGACCAGCAGATGCAGGCGATTGCCGATTTCGTGGACAATACGGGGATTGCCAAAGCCAAGGCTGATGGCATGAAGGTGGAACTGCCCATGAGTCAGGCCATGTATTTGGACGAACTGGCGTGGGAAGACGAGGCCCTGCGGTTGGAGCGCAGCCGTGCCTTTCGTGCCATTGTGCGTGATATCCGCCATCCGGAGGAAAGTGCGGCAGAAGTGCCGGAGAGCCTTAACGGCGTACTGCGTGACTATCAGGTGACGGGCTTTAACTGGCTGTCCAATCTCTCCGCCTATCATTTGGGCGGGATACTGGCAGATGATATGGGCTTGGGCAAAACGTTGCAGGTCATTGCCTTCCTGCTCTCCAAGCAGAACTATCAGGAGCCGCCGTCGCTGGTTATTGCGCCCACTTCGCTGATGTACAACTGGCTAGAGGAGATAAGCCGCTTTGCGCCGGAACTCAAAGCCGCAGCCGTAGCGGGCACAAAGGCCGAGCGGGAAACGATTCTTGCGGAGGCCGATGCCAGCTATGACGTGCTGATTACCACCTATAATATGTTAAAGCGCGATATCGCCATGTATGAAAAACGGCGTTTCCGCTATGCCTTCCTCGATGAAGCTCAGCATATCAAAAATCCCACCACCCAGAACGCGCGGGCGGTGAAAAAACTCAAGACCAGCGGTTATTTTGCCCTGACGGGTACGCCGATTGAAAATACGCTGACGGAACTTTGGTCGATTTTTGACTTTTTGATGCCAGGCTATCTGCTCTCGCATAAAAAATTCAAGGACCGCTATGAAACGCCGATTGTGCGGGAACAGGACGAGCGCAGCTTAAAAGACCTCAAGCGTCATGTCATGCCCTTTATCCGGCGGCGCATGAAAAAGGATGTGCTCACGGAACTGCCCGACAAGGTGGAGCGCAAGCTGGTCAGCGAAATGACGCCTAAGCAGGAAAAAGTCTATCAGGGCTGGTTCCTCAAAAGCCAGAAGGAATTTGCCCAACAGATGGCGGCAGGAGACGACAGCCGTATCAAAATACTGGCCATCCTCACGCGCCTGCGGCAGATTGCCTGTGACCCAGCGATGTTTCTCGAAGGATATACGGGTGGTTCGGGCAAGCTCGACCAGCTCGAAGAAGTGGTCAGCGATGCCGTGGAGGGCGGCCATCGCATCTTGATTTTCTCCCAGTTCACCACCATGCTTTCCCATATTGGCGAACGGCTCAAACAGCAGGGCATTGCCTATTATTACTTGGATGGCTCCACGCCGTCCTTGGAGCGCATTCGTTTGGTCAAAGCATTTAACGAGGGCGTAACACCGGTATTTTTGATTTCCCTGAAAGCGGGCGGCACAGGGTTAAATCTCACGGGCGCGGATATGGTTATCCACTTCGACCCGTGGTGGAACCCCGCCGTGGAAGACCAGGCTACCGACCGTGCCTATCGCTTGGGGCAGAAAAATAACGTGCAGGTAATCAGGCTGTTGGCCAAAGGTACTGTGGAGGAAAAAATCTACGAACTGCAACAGAAGAAAAAATCATTGATAGACCAAATGATACAGCCGGGTGAAAACTTCCTGTCCAAACTTACGGACGAGGAGATTCGGGAGCTGTTTCGGAAGTAATGGAACATTTGTAGCACATGGCGGGATATATTTAAAAAAATATATATTTTTGGCTAAACACTTTTGGTTATTTGGGGATATAAAGGACAGAGAAGAGAAAATAAATTAATTAAACAAGAGGGGAGTTAATGGAAATGGAAATGGAAAAATTAGCTGGTTTGGTAGAGGTAATGGACAGTGCAGCAGGGGAAAATCATTTTTTTGCGGAAAAGCGCATGTCTGATGAAGACCTGGATATGGTAGCAGGTGGCTATCGATATGGCAGGGTTTCGCGAAACGTGATTGATGGCATGGTAATTTATACCATGTATAACCTTAAAACAAAGAAGACTGAAGTTTATTATGGAAAGACCGATAACGAAGCGATGAAGGGATTGGTCAGACATAATTTTAGAAATCGTGAGAAGACGATTGTTCTTACAAAGCCGAACGGAAAAGTGTTTAGCACATTTAATGTAAATGCATTGGCCAAAGAGATGGGGTTGAAACGTTAATTGGGATAGGGAATGTGAAAAAGCCCGCTGACAAAAAGTGTCGGCGGGCTTTTGCGTAAATTGCAGTTTATCGACGTTATTGCGAGCTTTATTTTATTGTTACAGCTCAGTGGGGGCGGAGGTGGTAATACTTTTCGCCGTTGCACTGAATGACCCACAAGCAAATGTATGGGTTTTTTAGTAACCTGCGCCGGGCAGGCCGGCGGCGCGTATGTTCAGCGTAGTATTTGGCCTATGCTGTTTGTGGGCCAGTCCTCACTGCGTTCGGACAGTCGTTCCACGGCGAAAAGCATCACCACCTCCGCCCTAAGTGATGTCCGTACAAACCGTCATTTTCG
>CADAAS010000086.1:9799-10388 GCA_902785885.1 Pseudoselenomonas ruminantium | reverse complement strand
CCTTGTGGGAGGGAGAACGTGTAAGTCGAACTGGTTACGGCTAGGCCGCAGTGTTCAGCGAACCAAGAATCCCCTGCCTTTAGGCATGGGGAGTGTCAAAAAGGAGCAGGATAAGCTATATGGAAATAGAACGGCAATTTTTAGTAGACAAACTGCCGCAGTTGCCCACGGATTATGAGTGTTTGCGTCAAGGATATGTGGCGTTGTTGCCGGAAATCAGGATTCGGCAGATTGGGGACAGTAATTTCCAGTTGACGGTCAAGCGTGGTGCCGGGTTGGTGCGCGAGGAATGGGAGACGGAAATTTCCCGGCAGGAATTTGACAGTTTGGCGAAGCGTCTGTGTCCGGGAACCTGCATGATTGAGAAACGGCGCTATAAAATTCCTTTGGAGGATGGCTTGGTGGCAGAGCTGCATGTTCATGCAGGCCATCTGTCAGGCTTCAATTACGTGGAAGTTGAATTTCCGGATGTAGAAACGGCCCAAAAGTTTGTGTCGCCGTCCTGGTTTGGTGGGGAAGTTACGGAAGATGCCCGTTTTTCCTATGGCACATTGGCGTAGGCAAACGGCATGGAAATCGTGCAGGAACT
>CADAAS010000086.1:0-9766 GCA_902785885.1 Pseudoselenomonas ruminantium | reverse complement strand
TATTAGACGGCAAAGGCAGGAAAAAGCCCCTGTTCATGGCGAATTATTCCTTGAGGTGATAACCATGGATAAATATGCATTGGAACGTGCCCGCGGCTGTATGACGGCGGCAGGGCTTTTCTTTAAACCTGGGGCAGAGGATATTTCGCAGGTAATCGAATTGGGGCTGCGTACAGAGGAAGAACCTGCAGACATCTATGAATCCTGCACGAAGCGGACTACTGCAGATAAGAGCGTGCTGGCCATGACTTCGTTGATTATATTCTTTTTGGTTCGGGATGGTGTGACGGTCAAGAAAGCCTGTATGTCTGCATGGAAGATTGCAGATAAATTCAATGACCCCATTATCCAGTCCATCTCCAATGCCCTGATGGCTGCGGAAAAGCCGAAGGTTCGCGGAAAATTGGTGGCGGGGTTTTTATCCTCGCAAAAGCTGCAGGATAAATTGAGCCTGGCCATTTATATCAACCTGATTAAGATGGAAGATACATTTCGTGCGCATATGCAGGAACTCAACAAGCAGCCGGATAATGAAACACGCATTATGGGGGCGGCTTTTGCTGGCGCGGTTTACGGACTGAAGGAGGTAAGCGCTGCAGGTAAGCCTGCGTTATGACCGGATAGCGTGGATAATATTTTCTTATGGTAAAATTAATATATATATGGTAGAATACTGATTGTGAGTTAGTTCACGTCGTTATTTTAACTGCATAAGAAGGAACAGGTGCAAGCCGGCGCACATCCGGCTGCTGAAAAGAGAAGCTGGTTAAAGGCCAGCACGGTCCCGCCACTGTAAGGGGAGCAAACCTGCATAGTTAAGTCACTGGAAGCGATGCTTTTGGGAAGGCGCAGGAGAGCAATGAACCGAGTCAGGAGAACTGCCTGTTTGACAATCACCGTAGCAGCTGTTGGGAGGCTGCTGAACCTGCGAGCGATGGGAAGGGGATTTCGTCTTTTGGATGGGAGCATCTTTCTGCGCTTTTTGCAGAGAGGTGCTTTTTCTGATGCAGGGGAGTATTTAGGGAGGTTTTTTATTTATGAAAAACTGGCAGAAAATGTTAGCAGCAGCTATCGCCTGTGGGGCAGCTTTCTCCGCAAGCTATGTACCGGCAGAAGCAGCTTATCAGCTCAACGAGGAAGTTAAGGCTCCGACCAAGGCGCTCAAGCAGGCATCCGAAATCGGTGTGCTCAAGAACGAAAACCCGGCTATGGCTAACAAGGCCAACAAGGACGCCATTGTGGTGATGACTTTTGGTACGACGTTCAAAGATACCCGCGCTAAGACAATCGATGCTACGGTAAAGGCCATTCAGGCTAAGCATCCGAATACCAAGGTGGTAACGGCGTATACTTCCCATATCATCATTAACCGCGTGAAGAAGAACGAAGGTATTACCTTCCCCACGCCGGAAGAAGCTTTGGAACAGCTGAAAAAAGAAGGCTACACCCGTGTGGCTCTGGCTACGCTGGATGTAATTCCGGGCATGGAATACAATTATGACCTGGGTGTATACCACAACTATAAAGACCAGTTCAAGAAGATGACGCTGGGCACTTCTTTGATGTACTGGCAGGGTCAGGAAGAGCAGGCGGATGATGTTGCAGAAACCATCAAGGCACTGTCCACCCAGTTCCCGAAACAGGGCAAAGAAGATGCTATCCTGATTCTGGCTCATGGTACGCCCCATGTGACCAATGCTTACTATTCCGTAATTCAGGCTAAGCTTGACGAAGCTGGTTACAAGAACGTTTACGTTTATACGGTAGAAGGCTGGCCGAACCTTGAAACGGTTATGCCGAAGCTCCAGAAGAATGGTATCAAGCATGTCACCCTCATGCCGATGATGATGGTGGCTGGTGACCATGCCAACAACGATATGGCTGGTAAGGAAGAAGACTCCCATAAGTCCATTCTGGAAAAGGCTGGTTACAAGGTTGATGCCTACATTCACGGCATTGGCGAAAATAAAGCTATCCGCGACCTCTATGTAAAACGTGCGGAAGATGCCTGGAATGCATTAGAAAAATAAAATTTCATCCGATTCATCTGTATTCATCACTGTGCTAAGCCGTCTGCCCTGCCTGAACGATTGGGGCGGGCGGCTTAAACACACTTAGGTGTATTTGACAGGTGCTGGTCAGCATAGTATGATAGGCTAAGACACTATTATATGGAGGTTAATGATTCATGAGTGGAATCTTTTACGGTATTGGCGTGGGCCCAGGCGACCCCGAACTTTTGACGGTAAAGGCGATTAAGGCCATTGAAAAGGTGGATGTACTCATTGCGCCCAAGACGGAAAAAAAGGACGGCAGTGTTGCGTTGACGGTGGCCAAACCCTATCTCAAAAAAGATGTGGAAATCGTCTATCAGGTATTCCCCATGGTGAAGGGCTTTGCGGAAAACAGCACCGATGCCTGGGAATCCAACAAGCAGGAGATTTTGGAACTGCTGCGGGCAGGCAAGAATGTGGCCTTTTTGACCATTGGCGACCCCATGTTCTACAGTACCTATATCTATGTATTCCGTCTATTGGAAAATGAAGGTGTGGAGATTCAGACCATTCCCGGTATTCCGGCTTTCGCCGCTATCGGCAGCCAGCTTGGGTACCCCATTGTGGAAGGGGACGATGTGCTCTCGATTATTCCGGCTACGGCCAGCCCGGAGAAGGTGGAAAAGGCCATGCAGGCAGCGGATAATGTGGTGCTCATGAAGGTTTATAAGAACTTCGAGGAAGTCGCGGATATGCTGGATAAGAACGAAATGGCGGAACAGGCTGTACTCGTAAGCCGTGCCGGTCTCGATGATGAAAAAATCATCTATGATGTTTTAGCCCATAAGAAGGACAAGCTGAACTATCTCTCCACAATTTTGACGCGCAAGAAATAATAGGGGATGATGTTATGAAGCGTCAGCTAAGTGCATTGTTGGCGGCTGTGCTTGCAATGGCCATGCTGTTGGCTGGCTGCGGACAAGAGAAAACGCCGCAGGCGGCAAATACGGCTAATTTTGCCGTGGTGACGGACGATTTGGGCCGCACCGTGGAACTAAAGGAAAAGCCAGCCCGCATTGTGGTGACTTCCGCATCTTTTTTGGAACCCTTGGAATCTGTTGGTGGTGCTGATTTAGTAGTAGGGCGCCCTGATTCCAAGACGAAGATGCCGGATTATGCCAAAGATATCGCCAGTGTGGGCAAGGTCTATCAGATTGATACGGAAAAGGTGCTGGCCTGCCAGCCGGATTTGGTCATCATCAACAAGGGCATGAATGAAAAGCTCGTGGATGCGTTGGAGGCTAACGGCATTAAGACGCTGGTGCTGGACATGAAAAGCTATGAGGATGTAAAGCGGGAAGTAGCAACGCTGGCTGAAGTGACCGGCAATCCGGAAAAGGGGCAGCAGCTTATCCATGATATGGACGATAAGATTGCTGCGGTCAAGAACAGTATGCCGCAGGGCACACGGCGGGTGTCCATCATCCACAGCACGAACCAGGGATTGACAGTACAGCTCGATGGCAGTATCGCAGGCTCTGTGGCCAAGATGCTG
Organism: Pseudoselenomonas ruminantium; assembly: GCA_902785885.1. Lineage (GTDB taxonomy): Bacteria > Bacillota > Negativicutes > Selenomonadales > Selenomonadaceae > Selenomonas_A > Selenomonas_A ruminantium_M. Next base: position 6,217 of record CADAAS010000086.1, on the reverse strand, counting down.
GGCTGGGAAAATGTCGCCAGCGGCAGCAAGCCTCTGGAGAAGAACCCTGATGCTGCACCCTACAGCATGGAAACACTCGTAGCGCAGAATCCGGAAATCATCTTTGTGACGAGCATGGGCAAGCTGGAAGCCATTAAGGCCAGCATGGAAGAAACCATGCAAGGTCCTGCCTGGCAGAGTATCCCGGCCGTGAAGAACAAGCAGGTTTACTATTTGCCGCAGGAACTTTTCCTGCTCAGCCCCGGCATTCACTATCCGGAGGCAGTGGCTACAATGGCTAAGTGTGTTCATCCGGACATGAAGTAAAGGACAAGATAATGAAACATGCAGATTTTTCTGCAGGCACGAAACGGCGGACGCTGATGCTTATAGCGTTGGCCGCTTTTGCCTGTTTAGGGCTGCTCATCAGCGTGGGCAAAGGCTCGGTGGACATTCCGCTGACGGAGATAACCGGTTTTCTGCTTGGGGCAGGCAATAGCCCGCATGGGCAGATTATCTATAATATCCGCCTGCCCCGCAGTATTGTGGCGGCATTGGTGGGGATAAATCTCGCTCTTTCCGGGGCAATCCTGCAGGCGGTGATGAAGAATCCGCTGGCAGACCCGCATATTATCGGCATTTCCTCAGGGGCAGGCTTACTGGGGATTCTCGTCATGCTGGCCTTTCCAGGATTCGGTTATCTGGTGACGCCGGCTGCTTTTATCGGCGCTATGGGAGCGGCCCTGCTTATTTACATACTGGCCTGGAAAAATGGGATTCGTCCTATTCGCATCATTTTGGCCGGTGTGGCAGTGTCGGCATTTTTGAGTGCGGGGATTTCAGCACTCTTAATTTTCTATAGTGACCGGGTACATAGCGCATTGATGTGGATGGTGGGCGGGTTGTCTGCCCGCAGCTGGCCGCAGGTGGAAATGCTCTGGCCCTATACGCTTATCTGCGCAGTATTGGCCCTTTTGGCCGCGCGCCATTTGAATATCCTGCAGCTTGGAGATGAACTGGCTAAAGGCTTAGGCCTGCGGGTGGGGCTGACGAGAATACTGTTGTCGGCACTGGCGGCATTACTGGCAGCCAGCGCGGTGTCCGTGGTGGGGCTGTTGGGCTTTGTGGGGCTTATCGTACCACATACGGCGCGGCTTTTGGTTGGCTCGGATTATCGCGTGCTGCTGCCGGCGACGCTTTTGTTAGGCGCAGGCACCGTGACGTTTTGCGATACCATTGCCCGTACCATCGTAGCGCCTGTGGAACTGCCGGTGGGCATTATCATGGCGGTGATGGGCGCGCCCTTTTTCCTGTATCTGCTGAGGAGGGAATTATGATGGATTTGGAAGTACGCGGGGTAAAGGTTGCCATTGACGGCAAGGAAATACTCCATGGCATCTCCGCAGCCTTTTCTGCAGGGCGTCGTACCGCCATCATTGGTCCTAATGGGGCAGGCAAGTCTACTTTGCTCAAAGCGTTGGCGGCTATTAATACCGATTACACCGGTGAAGTCTTGCTGGCCGGACAGGAAATCCGGACAATGGGACGCAAGGAAATTGCCAAAAAAATCGGCATTCTGCCGCAGGGGGCTGCAGCTCCGCCCGATACTACGGTACGCCAGTTGGTGGACTATGGAAGGTTTCCCTATCGTGGCTTATTTTCCCGTGATGCCAAGGCAGACCGGGAAGTGGTGGAATGGGCTATGACGGCTACGCATGTGGAGCAGCTTGCCGGCCGTCAGGTGCAGACACTTTCCGGCGGTGAGCGGCAGCGAGTGTTTCTCGCGATGGTGCTGGCCCAGCAGCCGGAGATACTCCTGCTCGATGAACCGACCACTTATCTGGATATTGCCCATCAGTTAGAGGTGATGGAGATTGTGGAGCGCTTGAATCGCGATTACCATATGACCATCATCATGGTGCTGCACGATATCAATCATGCCCTGCAATATGCCGATGAAATCATCATCATCAAAGATGGCAGGTTAAAAGCGCAGGGGCAGCCGGCTGAGGTGATGACGGTGGACAGCCTGGCCGCAACCTTTGGGGTAAAGGCCGATATTTTCGTCAACAGCCAGGGCAAAAAGGTATTGTCACCGATTGAGCTGGTAAAATAAGTCTTCTAGGAAGGCTTATTTTTTTTGCGAAAAATGTGCTAAAAGAATGAAAATTTGGCAATGAAAATCTTTTTTATTTGTAAATGAGAATCCTTGACAAGTGTGATTGATATGCGTTATCATAACTTAAGTAGAAATAATCTCATAATTTATCAAGTAATCTTATTAGGAGGCGTTGATTTTGACACTGAAAGACGGTAAAACCGGCATGACGCTGAAAATTCAGCAGATTGGCGATTCCGACCTCAAGGAAAGATTGATGACCATGGGACTTACTCCGGGCACGAAAGTTAAGGTACTGCGCAGTGCTCCGTTGGGTGACCCTATTGCTATCGGTGTTCGTTCTTACAATCTGGCTCTGCGTCGTGATGATGCAGCCAAGGTTCAGGTGCAGCAGGTAAACTAAATCGCAACAGTAAACACGAATGAACAGAGGAGATGTGTAAATAACAATGTCAACTTTAGCAGTAGCACTTACCGGCAACCCCAATGTGGGTAAATCCACAATTTTCAACGAGCTAACCGGTGCTCGTCAGAAAATCGGCAACTGGCCGGGGGTTACGGTAGATAAAAAAGTCGGTTATACTCGTCATAAAGACCGTGCGATTTCCATCGTGGACTTGCCGGGTACATACAGCATCAACGCTCGCTCCCCGGAAGAAAAAATCGTTATCGATTATCTCATGAACACGAAGCTTGACCTCGTGGTGGATGTGGTGGATAGCTCCAATCTCGAGCGTAACTTGTTCTTGACCATTCAGCTCTTGGAACAGGGCATTCCCATTCTCATTGACCTCAACATGCAGGATGATGCAGAGCGCCGCGGCATCAAGGTGGACTGCCGCAAGATGGAAGATGCGCTGGGCATGCCGGTTGTAGAAACCGTGGGCCGCAGCAGCAAGAGCACCAAGAAACTTCTGGATGTCTTTACGACTACGGTGATGGCGAACTACCAGCCTAGTGACCGCGTAAAGGCGCATATCGCCAAGGTGCAGGAAATCAAGGCCAGCAACAGGAGCGAAGATCAGAAGAACGAAGAAATCATCGAAGCCCGCTATGCGCTGATTGATACGGTGGTGGCAGATGCCGTAACCGCCAGCAATGTAGGTGCGAGCACTTCGGAAAAGATGGATAAATTCCTGGCTAATGGCATTTTGGCACTGCCGATTTTCCTGGCTATCATGTATGCGGTATTTAACATCACGTTTGAATGGATTGGTCAGCCGATTGCCGATGCCTTGGATGCAGCCATCAATGAGGATTTCCTCGATTTTGCCAAGGAATCCCTGGAAGCAGCCGGTGTGGCTGACTGGATGGTATCCCTCGTCTGCGATGGCGTTATCGCTGGTGTGGGTGCCGTGCTTACCTTCGTACCGCTGATTTTCGTGCTGTTCTTCTGCCTGTCCTTCCTCGATGGCACGGGGTATATGGCCCGCATTGCCTTCATCATGGACCCGATTATGCGCCGCTGCGGCCTCACGGGTAAGGGCGTTATGCCGCTGATGATGGGCTTTGGCTGTGCTGTGCCTGCCGTTATGGGGGCGCGCGCTTTGGATTCGGAAAAAGACCGTATGGTTTCCATTATGGTTACGCCGTTTTTGACCTGTGGCGCTAAACTGCCGATTATGGCACTGTTTGCTGCCATGTTCTTCCCGGATAATGCCGCTAATGTGGTCTTTGCCATGTACATCATCGGTGTAATCATGGCGATTGTTGCCGCCAAAATCCTCGGCAGTTCCGTATTTAAGGATGGCGGTTCCACGTTCCTGCTCGAACTTCCGCCGTATCGTATGCCGGATATGAAGACGGTTCTCCTGGAAACCTGGGATAAGGGTAAGGGCTACCTCGTCAAAGCCGGTACCATTATCTTTGCCGCTTCTGTCCTGCTGTGGGTAATGTCCAACTACAACTTCGATGGCCCCTGCGAAATCAACGAATCCATCCTGGCAACGCTGGGCAACTGGATGAGCACGCTCTTTGTGTTCCATGGTTTTGCTACCTGGGAAGCCGGCGCAGCCCTGCTCTCCGGCATCATGGCTAAGGAGACTGTAGTAGCGACGATTGGTATCCTCTATGGTGCTGATGAAGTTTCCACGGAAGCAGAAGATGCTGTGGAAACGGCAGATACCCTGTTGGAAACGGGCATGGCAACGAGCTTTACGGCTCTGTCCGCTTTTGCCTTCATGATTTTCTCGCAGCTGTACACTCCCTGCGTAACGGCTTTGGGTACGATTAAGAAAGAAGCTGGCGGCTGGAAGTGGATGGGCTTCTCCGCTGTGTATATGTTTGCTATTGCCTGGGTGGTTTCCCTGCTGGTTTACCAGATTGGCAGCCTCTTAGGTTTCTGATGGGAGGAATGACTATGGCAACCTATATTGTAGGTTTAGTATTGGCTGTTGCCCTGTTCTTTGCCTTGAAACATGTATATCATAACTTTGTTTCCGGGCATAACGATTGCTGTGGCAGTGAAAGCGGCGGCTGCGGTTGTGGCTGTGCTGATTGCCATAGCCACAAGTCCTGATAACATTCGGATAACATTGATACCATCTATATGATAAGACGCCCGGTGGCTGATAATACTTTTCCTCTGCTTAGACAGGCTTGTCAAACGCGACGGAAAAGCATCATCAGCCACCGGGCTTATTGCGTAGCAAATGGTTATCAGCCAGTAGGCCACAGGGCGAGGTTGGTTGGTGTGGGGAATTTTTCAATCAATATGGGGATGGATTTTTAAGCGGATTTTAAGAAAATATTCAGATAGATTTCAGTTGTTGGGGGTAAAATAAACACATGATTTCGGCAGGAGAAAATAGCTTTCTGTTGAAATGATAATTTGGATGGAAAAGTCCATCGAAATGTAAAATTTTATAGTAGGAGGCAGAGTGTATGAGGATCAGCAAGTTGCGAAACATGTCAAAGTCGCTATTCTGGGGTGACAGACCTTTACCGGAGGACTCTGAGATGAAGGGGGTTATTGAAACCGACAATGGGCGGACAGGAATTCTGCTCAAATTGAAAAATGGAATGTATGTGCTGGGGACGGCAGGTACGCTTTCCAAGTTGAATCAGGAGAAAATTCGGCATAAGCTGAAAGAAGCATAGGCGATAGCCAATAGATTTTCTGTGACAAAGGCACAGACCAACAGCCCTTTCTGCACTATAATAACCATTGTGTATTATAGTCAGAAAGGGCTGTTTTGATGAGTGAAATGGTAGGGAAAAAATTATCACCCCGTCGTGCGGTGGTGGACATAGCGGCTTGTGTGGCTTGTGGTACCTGCGAGGACGTTTGTCCCCGCGGCGCTGTCACCATTTATCAGGGGCAGTATGCCAAAGTACAGGAAGAACGCTGTGTAGGCTGCGGCAAATGTGCCCAGGAATGTCCGGCTTCGCTTATCAAAGTGGAGGTGCGGGCGTGAAGAAGCATTGGTATCATTATTTATGGATTTGGTCACTTATCTACTTTGGCATGGGCTTTTTTAATATTCTCTTTGCCTGGATGGGGTTAATCAGCTTTGCCCTGCCCGTGCTGGCAGGATCGCTTTTACAGCAGCTATACAATACAGCCGATTCGGTAATAGTCGGCAGAAATGCAGGACAATCCGCACTTTCGGGAGTCGGAACTACGGGAACTTTCTCATTTCTTTTCCTTGCAATAGCGATAGGTTTCTCTTCGGGAAACAGTGTTGTAATAGCGCAGCACTACGGCGCGGGAAATGAAAAAGCTGTTCGTCGAACAGCTTCAACAGGTATAATTCTACTGCTCGCCCTTGGTATCGCATCATCGGTAATAGGGATAGCCGTCAGCGAACCCGCGCTGACCCATATTGTAGGGGTAAAACCTGCATATCACGACTATGCTGTGCAGTATTTCCGATGGTACTGCTTAGGACTTATCTTCCAGTTTGGCTACAATGCCTTTTCATCGATACTCAGGGCGGTGGGTGACAGCAAAGCCACCCTTTATTTTCTACTGATTTCTTCTGTGCTGAACATCGCCCTTGACCTGCTTTTCGTAAGTGTATTCAAATGGGGAGTTTTCGGAGCAGCGATAGCTACGGATATATCCCAGGCAGGTTCATTCATCGCGGCATATATCTACATGATAAAAAAGTACCCTGT
>CADAAS010000085.1 GCA_902785885.1 Pseudoselenomonas ruminantium | reverse complement strand
TGAATACCAAGTGTAAGCTTAAATATCATTTTTACAGCCAAAAGGCAGATAAGCTCACGCCGTTTCAAACCACTTCGGTGAATAATAACAAGGCCGTACTGGTGGGCATGCGGAGTTATAAGTCCAGCATGATTGCTGCACTTAAAGATGCTATGAATAAAGGGAACGAGAAGATTAAGGGGCTGCTCTAAAAAAATAGCGCATAAAATCGCCAGTATGTCGAACATACTGGCGATTTTATAAATGCCTTGTCGGTTAGGGGGCGTTTTGATATAATAAAATTGGAAGGGTTTTCCACTCCACATTTTTTGGAAAATTCGAGGAAATGTGAATACTTGAAAGGATGTGTTTGCTATGGCACAAAAAGGGATGTATCGGATAGATTTCAATAGTTATGATGTTTTTTACCAGTATGGTCATAGTTGGTCTGAGATTCCTGCAGGAAAAGTTGTATGGAACCGAAATGCAGATATAAATAATGCATATTCCTATTGGTTTATTACAGATGGTGGTGGTTATGGTAATCAGTTAACTGATAATGACGTAGTTGTAGGGGTAATTACCAACCCAAGTCACGGCGAATGGAAATATACTGCTCAAGAAGGAAGCATGGGGCAGCATATCACCATAAATGACACGATGGGATGGTCTTCAAATGCCTTGATTAATGGGACATCCTTGCAGGATGAAATTCACATAAACCAGATAAGCGCAAATATGTATGGGTATTCGGTGGGAGCAGGTGGGACGATTGTAGATGCGGGCGATGGTGATGATAAGATCTACATTGAAACGTTCATAAACAATAATACTAGAGTAGATATTAGGGGCGGCAAGGGAAATGACATATTCTACATTAACACCAGTGTTGAAGGAAATATTACTGGTGGTGATGGAGCCGATACGTATGTTATTAATGCATTTGGCACAATTACGGACTTTGACATCATGCAGGACAGGCTGCAGGTAACGAAGTCTTTGGACAATTTAAATGTAGATATTAATCCATATGACAATGGCTTGATGGTCGGTTTTACCGATACGGATGGAATAACGGCTACAGTATGGCTGCAGGGCCTAAAAGATGTGTCAGCATCGAAAATCAAGCTGGTGAGCGGCAATACGCAGGCTACATTGGGCAGCGTGGTGGCGCTCCCAACAGGACTAAGCTACAATGCCGACAAGACGGTCCTTGCGGTGTCGTCCGCTTATGCAGGACATACTGTTAATGCCGCAGATTACAGTGAAAAAATTAAGGTCATCAATGCACAGAATACCACCAAATCTATAGAGATAAAGGGAAATGATAGTGCAAATACCATTTTGGGCGGGAAAAATGTAAACACCTTGTATGGCTATGGTGGCAATGATACCCTTAAAGGTGGAACTGGCAATGACTTTATTTATGGTGGAACTGGCAATGATGCCCTCTATGGCGGCAAGGGTGACGATAATTTGTATGGCGGTGCCGGCAATAATGTTTTCTATTTTGCTCAGGGGGATGGCACTGACAGAATTAATGATTTCAAGTCTGGCAAGGATAAAATTCACTATACTAGTGGCGGTTTAAGCAAAGTGAAATTATCCGGTCGGGATGTCTTGCTTTATAACGATAAGGACTCCCAAAGATTGACTGGAATGGCCAATGATGGGCGGCAATATGCTGATATAGTGGGCAGCAATGGTAAATTGGCACGTCATAATTTTGGCGGCGGTGAAAAGGACAATAAGTGGAACTATATCTCAGGACAAGGCTACCATGGCTCGGCCAAGGTGGATACGCTGAATATTAGCGGCAGTACATCATACAGCCTTAACTTGGCAACGGCTTCCATGTTTACTAGCATTGACAACGTAGATGCTTCCAAGGCAGTTGCAGCCATGGTCATCACTGGCGGCGCAGAAGCGAATGCTCTTTTGGGCAGCAATAAAAATGATACATTGAAGGGCGGGGCTGGAAACGACACCATTAAGGGCAATGCTGGCAATGATAAAATTTACGGTGATGCTGGCAATGATTCTCTCTATGGAGGAAAAGGCAACGATAACCTGCTTGGCGGTGCCGGAAATGATGTGTTCTACTATGCCCAAGGAGATGGCAATGATACCATAGCCGATTTTGAAGCGGGCAAGGATAAAATTCGCTATACCAGTGGCAGCCTGGGCAAGGTACAGATTTCGGGGAAAGATGTGTTGCTCTACAACGGTGCAGGTTACCAGAAACTGGCTGGCAAGGCCGTGAAGGGGCAGTATGCTGACATTGTGGGAACAAATGGCAAATCCATCCGCCATAATTTTGGTAAAAATGGTGCAGCCAATACATGGAACTTTATAGCCGGGCAGGGGTATCATGGTTCCTCCAAGGCAGATACATTAATGGTCACTGCTGGCACGTCTGCCAACATCAATTTGAGCACGGCCTCCCTGTATACCAGCATTGATAATGTGGATGCGTCTGATGCAACGGCAACCGTGAACATTACGGGGGCGGCAGGAGCGAATACACTGTCAGGCGGCAAAAAGAATGATACGCTTAAAGGCGGTGCTGGGAATGATACGCTTTATGGCAACAGAGGCAATGATGTTCTTTATGGAGGGACTGGCAATGACGTATTTTGCTATGCCCGGGATGATGGCAATGATACCATAGCTGATTTTGAGGCAGGCAAGGATAAAATCCGTTATACCAGTGGCAGATTGAGCAAAGTGCAGATTGCTGGCAAGGATGTTCTCCTTTATAATGATGCAGGGTATCAGAAGCTGGTGGGCAAGGCGGCAAAAGGGCAGTATGCGGATATTGTTAGTACTGATGGCAAGATTGTTCGCCATAACTTCGGCACAAATGCCACGGCCAATACATGGAGCTATGTGGCCGGGCAGGGGTATCATGGTTCGTCCAAGGTTGATACGCTGACCATCACTGGCGCAAAGCCCTGCAGCGTCAATCTGGCCAATAAATCCCTTTATACCAGCATTGATACGGTGAATGCCTCCAAGGCTAAAGCCGATATGACCCTTTGGGGGTCAGCTGAAGCCAATACGCTTATTGGCGGCAGTGAAGATGATGCCCTGTACGGCGGTGCTGGCAATGATAACCTGCAGGGTGGCAATGGAGATGATGAACTCTATGCTCAAAGCGGCAACAACATATTGAATGGTGGAGCCGGAGATGATTATCTTTATGGCGGGACTGATACAGATACTCTGCGTGGTGGAACGGGCAACGATATTATTCTAGGCGGCAGGGGCATAGATAAGATACAGTTCTACAAAGGTGATGGCCGGGATATTATCCTGGGGGCAAACAGGAAGGACGTTCTTTACCTGTACAATGTAACCAATATCGAGAGCCAGGTGAAATTGAATCTGTCCAGCAATAATCTGGTTATGAGCTTCAATAACAACAAAAATGACAGCATAACCTTGTTCAACTGGAGCCCAAGCGGTCTGACTAAGATTGTGGCGGGCAATAAGACGTACAACCTGCAATTGTCTGGGAACAAGGTCGTGGTCAAGTAAAAAGATGGGGTTGTATTCTGAAATTTACTGCAAGATAAAGTCAAAAAGAACAAATGTCTTGTAGGGAGTACAGAAAAATATCGCATAAAGTCGTCAGTATGTCGAACATACTGGCGATTTTATGTTATAGTAAGTTTATGAGTAAAATGTATCTTTCCATTGACCTCAAATCATTTTATGCTTCGGTGGAGTGCAAGCTGCGTGGGCTAAATGCCATGACCACCAATCTGGTCGTAGCCGATGCATCCCGGACGGCGAAAACCATCTGCCTGGCGGTGTCCCCCGCCTTAAAGGCGTATGGCCTGCCGGGGCGGTTAAGGCTTTTTGAGGTTGAGCAAAAAATAAGGCAAGTGAATAATGCGCGCAGCCGGAAAATCGTGGGGCATAAGCTGGACGGCAGTTCCATTGATTCCCGTGAGCTGGCGGCTAACCCGCAGATGGCGGTGGATTATGTGGTGGCCAGGCCGCAGATGGCGCTCTATATGGAGGTCAGCCGTAGGATTTACAATATCTATCTGCGCTATGTTTCACCGCAGGACATTCATGTGTACAGCATTGATGAGGTGTTTATTGATGTGTCGCCTTATTTGGGGGTGCGTAAAGCTACAGCCCATGAGCTGGCCATGCAGATGATTCGTGATGTGTTGAAGGAAACAGGCATTACGGCAACGGCGGGAATCGGCACGAATCTCTATCTGGCGAAAATTGCCATGGATATTGAGGCCAAACATATGCCGCCGGATAAAGACGGCGTACGCATTGCGGAACTGGACGAAATAAGCTATCGGGAAAAACTTTGGAACCACAGGCCGATTACGGATTTTTGGCGGGTGGGCAGAGGATACGCGAAAAAACTGCAGGAACATGGCCTTTATACCATGGGGGATGTGGCCCTGTGTTCGTTGGGCAGTGCCCATGAATATCATAATGAGGATTTGCTCTATAAGCTGTTCGGTGTCAATGCGGAGCTGTTGATTGACCATGCCTGGGGATGGGAGCCCTGCACGATGGCGGATATCAAGAATTATCGGCCGGCAAGCAACAGTATCAGCTCAGGGCAGGTCTTGCAGGAACCGTATGCCCATGAAAAGGCACAGCTTATCGTTTGGGAAATGACGGATTTACTGGTGCTGGATTTGGTGGCAAAAGGACTGGTCACGGACCAGATTGTGCTCGATATCGGCTATGATGTGAGCAATCTTCAGCGGGCAGAGCTGCGTGCGCAATATAAAGGGCCCTTGCATATTGACCATTATGGGCGTACTGTGCCCAAGCCTGCACATGGCTCGATAAACTTAGGCAGCTATACATCATCCAGCAAAGTCATCCTGCAGGCCGTAGGGGAGCTTTATGAGCGCATTACGCTTTCGGAACTTTTCGTGCGGCGGGTGACGGTCACGGCTAATCACGTTATCCGTGAGGCTGAGGCAGCAGAGCAGAAGAATGCAGCGGCCGAGCAGTTGAACTTGTTTGATACTGCGCCGCAAAAGGTGCAGGAGCGGGCGCAGGCGGAAAAGGCCGTCAAACGGGAAAAATCCTTGCAGCATGCCATGCTGGCGATTAAGGAAAAGTTTGGCAAGAATGCAATCTTAAAGGGCAGCAATCTGCGGGAGGAAGGGACAACCAGGGAACGCAATAATCAGATTGGAGGGCATAGGGCATGAGCGAAAAACTTCCCGAACGGTATCAGGCCATTTTGCACAGGCTGCATCCGATTTCGACAAAACATCCGCCTATGCCACGGGAAAAGCGGGCGGCGCAGTTTGCTCCGTTTGCTGCTTTGACTGGATATGGCGAAGTCATTCAACAGACACAGGCTGAGCATGAGGAAGCTGTGCGTAAGTTTCGTCAGGGTGACAGTGATTGGGATTAACGTTAGGAGAGTATAAATGATTGAACGAATTGACAGCCCTGCCAACAAGAAAATCAAGTTGGCGGCGGCACTTAAACAGCGCAAGCAACGGGAAAAGACGGGCCTGTTTGTAGCCGAAGGCATAAGGCTTTGTGAAATGGCGGCAGAAGCAGGCTGGCAGGTGGAATTCGGCCTGTTGACCGGTCAGATGAGGGAACAGGAGCGGGGCGCAAAGCTGGTCGAGAAATTGACCGGTCAAAACTGTCCGCTCTATGAGGTGCCGGACGCGGTGTTTGCTAAGGCGGCAGGCACAGAAACGCCGCAGGGAATTTTGCTCGTCATGGGACAAAAAAATCCCTCGCTGCCGCAAACACCAGAAAGGGAAAATCCTCTGTATGTGGTTATGGACGGCGTGCAGGACCCCGGCAATGCGGGCACAATTATCCGCACGGCAGATGCGGTGGGGGCAGATGGTGTAATCCTGCTCAAAGGTTCCGTGGATGTGTATGGGGATAAGGCTGTGCGCTCCACGATGGGCAGTATTTTCCATGTGCCGGTATATAGCGGTGTCAGCGTGGAAGAACTGACGGATTTTGTGCGGCGTAATGATTTGCAGCTGCTGGCTACGGCGCTTGACGAGACGGCAAAGCCGCATTTTGGACAGGACTTTACCAAAGGAACGGCGATAGTGCTGGGCAATGAGGGCAATGGCGTATCGCAGAAAATTCTGGCGGTGGCACAAAAGACGTATATTCCCATGTATGGGCAGGCGGAATCGCTGAATGTGGGGATGTCGGGGACCATTGTGCTTTATGAGGCATTGCGGCAACGGCAGTTTTGAGGTTCGTGTAACATTGATGCTGTAAGGCGCCCGGCGACAGTATTGATGCTTTACAGCGTAGTAATAAAAGTACGACCTAAGGCGGGCGGGGAGGGGATGGCTTTCGGCAGCGTTTGACAAGCCTGTCTAAGCAGACGAAAGTTATCCCCTCCCCGCCTGCCGTCTTGTATAGTGAATCTTTAGCTATTGCCAATGGCAGTAAATGCCTAGAATTCCTTGTTCGATGCTGACGGCCAGTTTTGACCGGTCAGGCAGCAGTTCGTTGCTGACGGCGTTGGGGAAGGTTTGGGTTAAGGAAGCGCCCGCAAGCGGCCAGCGGACGTTGTTGATATTTACGCCGGTGCAGGCGGCCGTGAAGGGGAGCAGGGAAATGGCATGCGGATGCTGGTGGAAGTGAAGCGTGGCTTCTTCGTTATCCTTTACAAAAAGCACCGTTTCCTGCTCGTCACTCAGCAGACAGGGCGTTTGTTGATGGGCACAGGAAAACAGCAGACTGTACAGGTGGTCGAAGCGGCCGCCAAAGGCTCCCGTGATGATGATGGCGGGGGCTTTTTCCATTTTGACAAGAGCCAGCTGGGTGTCGGTGAGGTCTTTGGCAGTGGGGAATTCCTCTACGGGCACGCCGAGGCTTTTGCCCCAGTTCCAGGTGTCGGAGGCGGCACTGTCGCCATCGCCTAAGATATAGTCGGGAATAATATCCTGCCGGCGGCAGGTATCTAGTCCGTGGTCAGCGGCGTAGGTTTTGGCGGTGGGGGGAAGCTTAGAGAGCCAGCTGGCGGCAGGCGCGCGGCCGCCGGTAATCAGCAGCCAGGGCGTTTCCGTGTAATTTTCTCCGTAGATGGTCAATTGGGGCAGGGCGATGCCCTGTGTAGCAGAGTTATGCATAAACATTACCTCGAATTTGTGTTATAATGATAAATATAGCATAACATGGTAATGGTTAGCGGGCAAATTATTCGAAGGGAGAGCTGACGATGGTTAAGTTTACTTATTATGGACATGCTTGTTTTCTGTTGGACGATGGGCAGTACAAGGTGTTGTGCGACCCGTTTTTGACTGGTAATCCCAAGGCTGCGGTGAAGGTAGAAGATGTGGAGGCCGATTTTATTCTGATTACGCATGCCCATGGGGACCATCTGGGCGATGCGCCGGAGATTGCTGACCGCACAGGAGCCGGACTGGTGGGGATACCAGAGGTTCTGGGCGTGTGTGAAGCACGGGTGCCGGGGCTCAAGCAACATCCTATGAATTTGGGCGGCTCGCTGACTCTGCCCTTTGGCAAGGTGCGCATGACGCTGGCGCAGCACAGCAGCGGCGTGCCGGGCGGTATTGCCTGCGGTTATGTCATTTATATGGGCGGCTTGAAGATTTACTTTGCCGGGGATACGGCATTGTTCTCGGATATGCAGCTGATTGGCAAGAAGGACGATTTGGATTACGCCATCCTGCCTGTGGGTGATAATTATACCATGGGGCTTGAGGATGCGGCACTGGCGGCACAGCTCTTAAATGCCCGCCATGTGATTCCAGTGCATTACAATACTTGGCCCATCATCAATCAGGATGTGCGCCATTACAAGGAGATTACTGAGGCCATGAGCCGGGCAGAGGTGCATATTGTTGAGCCCGGTGGCACTTGGGAAATGCAGGCATGAGCAGCAAGGAAAAATTAATTGTTATCTTAGGGCCCACGGCGGTGGGCAAAACCGATTTATCCATCGAACTGGCGCAAAAATTAAATACCGAGATTATTTCCGGCGATTCCATGCTCTTTTACAAGGGCTTTGATATCGGTTCGGCAAAGCCTACGGCGGCGGAGCGACAGGGGGTTATCCATCACTTGGTGGATAATCTGGAACCTTGGGAAAATTTCAATGTGACGGATTTCGTGGCCGAGGCGCGGCGGCTGATTACGGACATCAACAAGCGAGGCCGGATTCCCCTTATTGCCGGTGGTACGGGGCTGTACATCAAGGCACTGCTGGAAGGCTATGAATTTAACGAAACCGCCGACCATAGCGAATACCGGCAGGAAATGACGGCCTTGGCTGAAGAAAAGGGCAAGGAATACGTCCATGACCTGCTTGCACAGGTGAACCCGGAAGCGGCGGCAGAAATTCATGCCAACAATCTGCGCCGGGTGATTCGCGCCTTGGAGGTAGCACACTTTGGCGGGGAACAGATTTCCCGGCAGAAGGAATATGGCGAGGGCGATTTATGCTATGATGTCTATGTTATCGGCCTGAACCGCGAACGGCAGGGGCTTTATCAGCGTATCAACCAGCGGGTGGAGCTGATGTTTGCGGCAGGTTTGGAAGATGAAGTGCGAAAGCTGCTCGCAGGCGGCGTAACGCGGGAAATGCAGGCGATGCAGGGCATTGGCTACAAGGAAACCGCGGCGTATCTCGCCGGGGAAATGAGCAAGGTCGAGGCAATTGACCTGATTAAGAAAAGCACCCGCCATTTTGCCAAACGCCAGCTGACCTGGTTCCGCAAGATGCCTTATATTCATTGGTATATGGCAGATGAACTGGAGAAGACGCGCCTTTTGCAGAGTGTTTCGCAGGATTTAGCAGGATTTTTTTGGGATTTGGCGAATTAAAAATATATATCGCAATGACATGGAGGGGATTATATGCCAGCAAAAGCAATCAATTTACAGGATACGTTCCTCAATCAGGTGCGTAAGGAAAATATCGGCGTGACCATTCATCTGGTCAACGGTTTTCAGATTAAAGGCAATGTAAAAGGCTTTGATAATTTTACGGTGGTACTGGATGTTATGGGCAAGCAGCAGATGGTGTACAAGCACGCCATCTCCACCATTACGCCGGCTAAAGCCGTCAACTTTATGAGTGAAAAAGAAGAAGGCTGATTCCATAAGAAACAGCACCCCCTTGTTCGTTATGACCAAGGGGGCTTTTTGCAGGAAATATATTGGGGGACTGCATTGACATGAGCAAGAAGAAAAGGATTATTTTCCTGAGTCTGGCAATCACTATTCTGGCTGTGGGATATGCCATCGGGGCTTATTTTGTGGACTATGCGCTGAAGCGCGGCAATGATACGGACCCCTTGGCACCACCCGCCGCCTGTGTGAGCATTCACGACAAGACCAGGGAAGTGCCTGCGTTGCCCAAGGCCAAAAGTGAACCGTGGCATAATGTCTCCGCAGATGGCAGGAATCTGGCAGCAACCCACTTTTTTCCGGAAAAACCGGGGAAGCGCTGGGCCATTCTCGTGCATGGTTATGGCCGGGACCAGCGTTATGCCAGAGATTATGCCGAGGCTTATCTGGCAAGGGGCTATCAGGTGCTAACGCCTGACCTCTGTGCCTCCGGAGCGACCGAAGGCCAGTACATTACCATGGGGGTAAAAGAGAGCGAAGAAGTGGCGCGTTGGGCCGCGCAAATCAAAGCATACGACCCAGAGGCAGAAATCGTGCTGCATGGCGTGTCCATGGGGGCCGCCACGGTTCTGCTGGCCGCAGCCAGAGAGGATATGCCAGGACTGGTAGCGGTTATCGAGGACTGCGGCTATACCAGCGCCTATGAGATGTTTGCCAATCAGTTAGGGGTTATTTTTGGCCTGCCGGAGTTTCCCATCATGCCCTGCGT
>CADAAS010000084.1 GCA_902785885.1 Pseudoselenomonas ruminantium | reverse complement strand
ACACCTCCATTTTGAAGTTTTCCCGAAACTCTGAGACATTCGGCAAAACTTTAATTTGTTGATGTTATTATCTCACACAAATAGAATGGAGGGAATACGCCTTACGCTTTGACGCTTACTCTATATCCATCTACTCGCCCCCTTTATCAGCACTATATCGTTACGGAGATACAGCGTCAAGAAAAATTCGCCGAGCGAATACTTTAACCAGCTAAAGTATTCGCTCGGCGAATTTTTTTAAGCACCAATATTCTCTTTCCCAAATTAACGTAAGAGTATTCGACTATATCATGCTATCCATATTTATATAACCGGACATCAAACGCTGTGCAAGATGTTCCCGGAAAAGCATCGTTTCTTTATTCCGAAGGTCACGTTTCTGAATTTTAACTCGTGCTTCTCCTTCATCATAGGACATTCCCATATTAGCAGCCATGTTTTTCATGGATATAGCAGCAACGTCGAAAATCTCAAGAAGTTTCTTCATATTGCCTTTTTTGATTAAGACACCTGCATTATTTTTGCAAGTTTTATAAACATCCTCTAATTGCATATCGGTCTTTTGTAATTCTGCTTCCACAGTACCGTTGGTATTGGCTTTACGCAACCAGGATTTGCGACGGGATTTGGCATAATCTTTTTTCACACAGGTAATCAGATAGCCCGCACTGAGCGGTTCCTGTTCCGGCTTGCGTTTTTTGAGCTGTTCTTTGTAATAAGCAAGATTGCTCTTTAACACGTCAATACTGTAGGCATTGATGATTTCCAAGCAAGTTGACTCCGGCTTGATTCCAAAAGATGAGAATTCATCAAATAAGCGTAAATGTTCGGCATCAAGATTTTCAATTTTTTCTTCTGTTGTTATTACCTTCTTGGGTGCTGGCAGGATATTGCCTTTTACATCTGATAAATGAATTGTGATAGCTGTTGCAGCCCTGCGTCCTTTGCCATCATGGGAAAAATGAAATTGTTTCAGGGACGTATTCTTGCGAATTTGTTGTTCTGCTTTTTTGAGAACATCACGCTGGAAATCACGGAAGTTGCTATAAGCCGTAACAGGCATATTTAAACGTTCCTTGAATCGCTCTATGCTTATGGTATACGTTCCTTCAGCAAGAAGTTCTTTTACGACCATAAAAACCTTTAGCTGGGTAATTCCGCGAATGGCCAACATTTCATCAATATCTACTTCCGTAAATTTCTCGGTGAAATCCTGTAGATAGGGCAGCATCTTTTGGTTTATCGTAACAGAAACCGTATCATTAAAATCATTGTACTCAATTGAATTATATAAAGGTATTTTTAGCCAATTGTGTTTATCTTCTTCACAGGAGTAACGTTTGACGATTTTGAGACTTTTATCGGAAACATGGTCTATTGCCTCGCGGATGATGTTCCTCCATCCTTTGTCTTTGTTGATACAAAGCTTATCCGCCAGGACAGAAATGTTGTATTCATAGAATACGTTATTGTCGATAGTCTGTTCTTTGGCTAGGGATGCCATAGTAAGAAGCCAGATTTTCATCTCGTTTTCTTTCATCGAATGCTTGGCGAACATGAGTTCATTGGCAAATTTTGTTGGTGTTTCAAAATCGAGATTCTGATAAACATATTCTGTTTCATTTGTGGTGACTATTCCCTTTTTTGTTGGCATAGTTTGTATCCTTTCAAGAAGTATCAACTACAGTTTATATTATACTCTTTGTGGTAGAAATATGCAATTTGTTTTCCCACAACAAATATTACTCTTATATATTATATGTTTATATAATAAACATATAATAATATATATAGGGAACGTTGTGGTGGGGAAATTTGTCGGAAGGGGCGTTAACCCAGTGGTGATGCGGGCTGCGGTGAATTGTATGGGCTTTGTGAAAAGGTTTATGGTGGTATATTTTGTCGGTAAATCCGTTGTAGTGGGGAAATTTGTCGGAACAAGGCGTTGTCCCTTGATACAGCTGGGCTGAAAGGGATTTTTTCGTCTTGTGGTGGGGTATTTTGTCGGTGTTTTTGACTTTGTGGTGGTATGTTTTGTCGGTTGTGGTGGTATAATTTGTCGGCAGATTGTTTTTCATGGGGAGGAAAAAGTGATGTGATGCCAGTCTGGACAAGGCTGTCGGAGAAATTTTATGGTGGTATGTTTTGTCGGTAAATGCTTTGTAGTGGTATAATTTGTCGGTAAATTTTTGAGGCAAAAACAGCAAATTTTATTTGTGGTGGTATGTTTTGTCGGTTGCTTGTTTATGGTGGGGGAATTTGTCGATTTTATCCACAGATTCCTGTAGATAACTATGAGAGACCGCTAAGATAAAGGGGGAATTTATCCACAACCTGTTGATAATGATGATAAAACAGGTTTTCTGGTTTGTAAAATAAGGAATTTCCGACAAAATCCCCCACTATAAATGTTTTTTATCAAAAAAAGGACTGACTTTTGTACAAAAGCCGGTCCTTTTAAGGTTTATTCCTTGTTTTTGGATGGTTCAAGGATATAGTCTTTATACATATTTTTGAACGCAGTGGCTTTCTTATCTGGAATATAGAGGACAACGAGCTGAGAGGCTGATGGAGCTTTGCCAGAGAGGTGGAGGGTATATCCGTCATCTTCTTCCGTCAGTGCGTCAATACAGCCGATTTGAGCGGCTTCTGCCTGCTCCTGAGTGGTCTGGTCCAATACTTCATGGAATTTATCCATAACTTTTTCTGAAGGTGTTTTGGCGGGGATGGCCATGATGATTTCGTTGGTGATGAAATCGGCTTGCTGGTAAAGTTCGTGCTGAACTTCATGTGACCAGGCAGCAATGCGCGTTGCCGCTTTCTGTGAAATACGTCCTTCATCGAACATATCGAAGAAAGCCGGGATAAGGTTGGCCATTTTGTTCCAGCTGAATGCTGCTGTGCGTTTCATGCCCATTTGTTCGGCAGCTTTTTCGAGTATCTGTTTTTCGCCGCGTTTCTTCAGTATATTTAATTTTGTGCGTACAGCAAAGCTCTTATCTCTGCCGGTAAGGTTTGCTCTCTGTACGTAGTTCGTATCCGAAGCGATTTCCCTTGCCTGGTCATCGCTCAGCTCGTTGTAGCCATAAACCTTGCAATCGATGGAGAGATATTTCTCATCCTGTGTGATTTCATAAAGGACTTCGTAAATGCTTTTCCGGGTGTTGCCTGCCAATATCTGGTAGGTTGTGCTGTCTTTATCCAAAGCACGTACGACAATCGGCTGCTGAAGACCGTTACGATAGATACTGTCAGCCATAAGTACTTTTTTCTCATTCGAGATGGAGGAAAATTGATTCCATTCATCAGGTGTAGGTGTAAGTACACTAAGGGGCAGCAGCGAATAGTCTCCCGTATTGCCGGCAATGTCTTGCAAAACCTTATCCGTTCTTGCGGAGGTTTCCTGTACCGAGGCATCGGTTTCTGTAGTGGAGGGAGTCTCAGTACGGGCAGTAGAGCTGCCATTCTGTCCCATAAGACGCCGTTTAGTCATTTCTTTAAATTCATCATTGTCGAAACGATTGCTGACGCCAACGGGCGTATTGGTGGTATCCTCGGTTTGGCCGGAGAGGTCAACGAAGGAAATACCCATTATATTGTTATTATTTTTTTTACTGCTGCTCAATTCTAGCCACCACCTCATCACAAAGTTTGATATATGCTTTCGATGCCTTGCAGGCAGGTTTCCGATAGGTTACGGGAGCACTAAGGTTTTCGGAGTTGATTACGTCCTGATTGTAGGGGATGCGGGTTTCAAAGAGCATCTTATCCCAGCCATTCTGCACCATGGGGAGAAATTCGTGGAAGGATTTGGTGCGGTCTACGACTTTTGTCATAAATGCACCAAGAATCTTCAGTCCCGGACGCTGCTTTGCTGTGGTGAGCACAAAGCGGGCCATGGCGTTGGCACCTAAGATGGCGTGTTTGGCTGGTTCAACCGGGATAATTACATAATCCGTACCCAGCAGGAACATGGCAACTTCATTGTTCATGGCAGGACGGCTGTCAACGAGGATATAGTCGTATTTGTCCATGGCTTTTGCTTCCTCGATGATGTCGGCAATGATGTACGCATAGCGAACACCGCCGGCATTGAGTTCTGCATAAGTGCCGTCAAGGCGAATATCCGAGCAAATCAGATCAATGCGGGGGAATTCTGTGGAGTTCAGGATGAAGTAATCGAGCTTCACGCATTTATCCGGTGCATCATCCTGTACAGCCCGCATCCGGTCTTTCAGCAGGTTCCCCAAGTAATTGTCGAGAATTTGATTCTGTCCTTCCCCCATGTAATTGAAGGTGTTGGACAGATTGCCCTGCGGGTCAGCGTCGATAAGCAGGACATTTTTGCCCTTCTTGGAAAGCAGGTCGGCTAATGCTGCTACAGTGGTCGTTTTACCAACGCCACCTTTATTGTTGCTGACGGAAATGACTATGCCTTTATGTTTTTTGGCTTCTTGTTCCATGCTCTCTTCCTTTTCGTAGAGGGTGTTTACGGCATCGTCAAGGATTTTCGTCTTGGGGACGCCTTTCTTTTCCGATAAAGTTTTAAGCTTCTCCACATTGTCGTTGGAAAGAGTAGTGGTAAAAGACTTACGGTTGGTCAATTCAGCCATCCTATCTGCCTCCTGTATAATTAAAAATCTATAATTTAACTAAGTTATGAATAAATGTTACCATATAATTAACGAGAAATCAATAAAACTTAATTAAGTTTTGGGGGCACTGCGAGTACGAGTATTTAGACAAAATACTTTATTGCTTTATTATACTAAAATATTCGCTCGGCGAATTTTTTGATGATAGTTTGGCGATATGTTCGTGTTTGACAATTGCCGGCTATAGGAATAAAATACGAAGTGTCGAATGTTTTCTTCGACTAGATATTGTTTTTTCTTGTTAAGGAGCTTGCTGTTTGAAAAACAACACCTTGGAGATTGCAGGCTGACCGGGAGGTTGGCTTAGCAGCAATTTCACACCAACCTCCCCGTATTGCGGTCAACAATCATCAGGAGGAAAAACAATGAATAAAAATGACTATCGCATTCGTTTGGAAAAAATCGAGGAACATCGTGAAGTAGAAAACATGGTACGGGAATCCTTTTGGAATGTTTATCGTCCCGGTTGTTTGGAGCACTATGTTCTGCATTGTCTGCGAAATGACCCGGCATTTGTGCCAGAGTTGGATTTTGTCATGGAAAAGGATGGCCGATTAATAGGCCAGAACATCTTCATGCGTGCCGTTATCAAGACCGATGATGGCAGGGAAATCCCGATTATGACGATGGGGCCTATCTGTATATGTCTGGAACTGAAAAGGCAGGGCTATGGCAAGATTTTGCTGGACTTCAGCTTGCAGAAAGCTGCTGAACTGGGGTGTGGAGCCTTGTGTTTTGAAGGGAATATTGGTTTCTATGGCAAGAGCGGCTTTGACTATGCCAGTAATTTTGGCATTCGCTATCATGGCTTGCCGGAAGGGGCGGATGCATCCTTTTTCCTGTGCAGGGAACTTGTACCGGGATATCTTGAGGGCATTACCGGTGAGTATACCACACCTCAAGGGTATTTTGTAGATGAGGCAAAGGCTGAGGCTTTTGACAAGGATTTTCCTTTCAAAGAAAAATTGGTACTGCCAGGGCAAATTTTCTAAACGCATGTTAGTAAAATAGTAGAACAAAACCAGCCGCTGTTCAGATTAGCCTGACAGCGGCTGGTTTTGCTTGGCATAATCATTTAGGCATTTGGGGCAAATTTAAGGAGTCGGGAAACCTGCTCTACGGTATCCATCATGTTTTGCTGAGCATTTTGGGGTTCAAGAGCCTGTGACAGTGTGGTAACCTGTCGTAGAATGGGGAAGTAGGCATCTATGCCATGTTCGTTGCACAGTCTTGCCTCAGGGGTGACACAGCCGGAAAAAGCAATGACCGGTTTTGCATGTTTTTTGGCGAGCTGGGCGACACCTATAGGGGCTTTGCCCATTATGCTCTGTCCGTCAAGCTGGCCCTCGCCGGTGATAACCATATCGGCAGCGGCAATCTGTTCTTCCAGTTTGGTTTCCTCCATGACGATGTTGATGCCGGATTCCAAGGCAGCGTTGGTAAAGGTCAGGAAGGCAAATCCCAGTCCGCCAGCAGCCCCGGCTCCAGGTGCTTGAGGATTAGCCTGCGGGTACTTTGCTTTTGCCAGTTCCGCATAGTGTTGCAGCCATTCATCCATGATGGGAATCATGTTGGGCGGTGCTCCTTTTTGTGGGCCGAATACAGCGCTGCATCCTTCCTGCCCCAAAAGGGGATTGGTCACATCGCAGGCGATACGGAACGTGCATTCCTTTAGTTCTGGCAGTACAATCGAATCGTCAATGACGGCTAACTTTTCCAGCCCAATGGCATTATGGGGAACAGCTTCACCTACGCTATCCAGCATCTGCCAGCCTAAAGCCTGCAGCATACCCAGTCCACCGTCGTTGGTAGCACTGCCGCCAATACCGACGATGAAATGGCGGCAGCCTTTTTGGATGGCATCACGCAGGATTTCCCCTACGCCATAAGTCGTAGTATAAAGAGGATTACGCTTTTCAGGGGGAAGCAAGGTAAGACCTGCAGCAGCAGCCATCTCGATGATGGCTGTTTTTTGTCCCGTAAAATACCATACTTGGCGGTTACCTTTTGCTCGTTGATAGGGCCTGTAACAATGATGGATTGCAACTCGCCCCCCATGCCGAGCGTCAGGGCTTCGACGGTTCCTTCACCGCCATCGGCCAAGGGCAGTACGTTGATTTTTGCATCCGGATAGACACGAAGAATGCCGGAACAGACGGCATTTCCCGCTTCCATAGAACTCAGGCTGCCTTTGAATGAATCCATTGCAATGACGATTTTCAAAACAAACACTCGCTTTCTGAAAAAATTTTACCCGGTGAATAAACGCGGAGAGAATTTATGGGGATTATTCCAGAAAATTATTCTTCAGCAGAGCAATTTCTTGAGCATATCCGGCAAGTTCATTGGGCGTTTCTAATATAAAGGGAAGATTTCGCAGTTGTGGATGGTTTATGACGCTTGCCAGTGCGTCAAGACCGATGCAGCCCTCCCCAATGCGTGCGTGCCGGTCTTTGTGCGAGCCACAGGGATTCAAGCTGTCATTTAGATGAATAGCCTTGAGACGTTCAAGACCGATAATCCGGTCAAATTCGTTCAGCACGCCATCCAGGTCATGGACGATATCATAACCGCCATCCCAGATGTGGCAGGTATCCAGGCATATACCCAGTTTGTCTTGCAGTTCTACCCGGTCAATGATGGCCCGCAGTTCCTCGAAAGAACGGCCAATTTCGGTACCTTTGCCAGCCATGGTTTCCAAGAGCACTGTGGTGGATTGAGCAGGCGTGAGGACGCGGTTTAGTTCTGCGGCAATTAAGGCAATGCCGTGTTCACTGCCTTGTCCTACATGACTGCCAGGATGAAAGTTGTAGTAGTTTCCGGGCGTGTTTTCCATACGCTGCAGGTCATCTGCCAGCAGCTCATGGGCAAATGTGCGTAAATTGTCTTTTGCTGCACATAGGTTCATCGTATAAGGGGCATGGGCGACCAACTTGGTAAAATGATGCTCCTTGGCGAAAGCGATAAAGGCATCTATATCTGCATGGTTAATGTCCTTTGCTTTGCCGCCACGGGGATTGCGGGTGAAAAAGGCGAACGTGTCCGCATTTATGCCGATGGCATCCTTGCCCATGGCAAGATAGCCTTTGGCTGATGAGAGATGACATCCAATATGAAGCATGATTACTGCCAGCCTTTCCAAATATCCGGCTCATAGCCTAATGTTGACTCTTTGCCATTTCGTACTACGGGCGTTTTTATGACCTGTTGGTTCTCAAGGATTGTTTCCAGTTTGTCTGCCATATAATTGACACGAGCCAGGGCATCCTTGTCCTTGCACTCCGGATTGATCATACCGTCGGTGCCGCCATGAGCTTTGGCCACGGACTGGAACTCGCCCTTGCTCATTCCCTTGTCCAGGATATCAATGAACTGGAACTTTATGCCGCGTTCTTTGAAGAAACGCTGTGCTTTTTTGGTGTCGTTACACTTTTTGGTACCGAAAATCTGGATGTTCATGTTTTCCCTCTTTTACCGTTTTATTATAAATGACTTGTGTCGATTCTGCCCGCAGCAAAGATAAATCTTCTGTTTTTGCCAGTTGGCTGAGTATCGTTTCCACAAAGTCCTGCATATTGGGGCTCATGCCAATACCGGTCGCACACTTATTCTGCCACCATTCGTATTCAGCTTGAAAAGTGAACTTATCCCGGCCATATGCTTTGCCTGCTCCGAGACAGTCACAAATCAGCTCCACGGCGTATTTGTACGGCATATCCTGCGGATAGGCACCGTGGTCAAAATTATCCCACCACGCCTCATAATGATGGAGATTTCGTCCATGATGGTGAATCCAGGCCATGGACAGGCCATTGTTTTTCTGCTTGCAGATTTTGATGGGCGAAACCTTGCCATTGTAGTACTTTACGCTTTCGACAAACTCCATTGGTGAGAATTTTGACCAGTCATGCATAAATCCCTGCCATGGAATTCCTGCAATACAGCAAAAGCGAAAGACCCAGTATTTATGACGCAGAATCATCCATGTGTGGCCGCAGATACGTTCTACTAAATTCACAAGTATAGCCCCCAAGTTTTGATCATTATCCTGTTTCAAGTATAATGTGGTTTTTCGGCCACGTCAAACGATGGGGCCGTTGTAGCAAAATAGCTTAGCAACAGCTTTATTTTGCATGGATTTCGATATTTTCGAGGATAACATGGTACAATGTATATTATGAAGACATAGGTGGAATAACAGAATGGGCGAGTCAAGAAAATAAATTGCTGTTCATATGCGAGGGGGGAACTTTATGGATAAGATAGAAAGGCTACTTGTATTTGGCGCTATCCATGGATAGCGAAACAGGGAGCAAAAACACTCTTGTGGGGAAGGGCTTTGCATAATCAATGATACTGAATGAAGAATGGCATGAATTGAATGTTGGAGAAGTGTACCGCTGGCTGAACTCCAGCAAAGAATTGACGAAAGCTTCGTATTGTCCCAGACCAAGAAAAGGTCTGACAGCTGAAAAGCAGAAGGAGAAGATATGGTAAAGGAAGTTATGAAGGATTTGCTGTTTCTGGGTCAGAAGGCTGAGGCGGCGGTCAAAGAGGATATTGCTATAGCGGAGGATTTGTTGGACACCCTTCGTGCTCACCGGGCGCACTGCGTGGGCATGGCAGCCAACATGATTGGGGAGAGGAAGTCCATTATTGCCATAGCAGAGGGTAACAGGTTCACGGCTATGCTGAACCCCGAGGTAGTGAAGAAATCGCCAAGAACTTACAAGGCTGTGGAGGGCTGTCTTTCCATTCCCGGTGAACGTGAAGTTGAGCGTCATGAATGGATTGAAGTCAAATACCGCGATATGGACTGGCACAAGGAAAAGAGGAAGTTCACAGGCTTCGAAGCAGAAATCGTGCAGCACGAACTGGACCATTTGGAAGGGAAGCTTATCTGAGACAGAAATTTTGGGGAGTAGATAAATGCAGATATTATATATACACGGCAAAGGTGGAAGTGCTGAGGAAAGCGAGCACTACAAGCCGCTGTTCCCAGGGGATGAAGTAATCGGACTGGATTACCAGACCTTTTCACCGTGGGAAACGGGGCAGGAAATTCGGTCAGCAGTGGATGAACTGGCGAGAAAGTATGAAGACATTTGCCTGATTGCCAACAGCATAGGGGCATTTTTCAGCATGAAGGCGTAAATAGACGGGCTTATCCAGAAGGCCTATTTCATTTCGCCCATCGTGGATATGGAAA
>CADAAS010000083.1 GCA_902785885.1 Pseudoselenomonas ruminantium | reverse complement strand
CCCGGCGCATATAGCTAAACAGCGATTTCTTTCAGGGAGGGTCGTTTAGCGGAATCAGAAAAAGTACTCCCCCGTTCGCCCCCTAACCACGTATGAACAGGATACCTTTATCACGAACTCCCCGACAAACTGCAATTTATGTGTTTGTTAAGAAATGTAGCCACAGCAAATAAACTGAAAATTACTATTTTTTACAAACATATTGCATTATATACAAAACGCGCTATAATAATACATAGAGAAATCGTTTACTATTGATTCGTGAGAAAGTGATGAGATAGTGCGATATTTATTTTTTACGGTTTAAGAAAACGTTTACATCATTTTCCAAACACGTTAAGGGGGACTCATAATGGAAAATACGATTATCACCATCAGTCGCCAGTACGGCGCTGGCGGGCGGGAATTGGCTGAAATCTTGGCCAAGAAGCTGGGGGTAAAGCTTTACGACAGACAGATTGTTCATATCGCTGCTGCCAAATTGGGCATTGATGATTTGAGCGAGGAAGAACTGCTGGAAATGGAAAATCAGGTAAAGCCGTTGTCCATGAGCTTCATTCCCTTCCATTCCTTTGGTACGCACATGGGCAGCTCCAGCCAGGAAATGTTCATGAGTGAGTCGGCAGCTATCCGCAAACTGGCTGAAGATGGCCCTTGCATTTTCCTGGGGCGCAGCGCGGATTATGCCCTGCGGAAAAAAGATAACGTTTTCTCTATTTTCGTCTGTGCCGATGATGACTTCCGGGAAGCGCGCGGCAAAGCGGTTTACGATGGCAAGAGCCTGAAGGAACTGGACAAGGAAGACGAAAAGCGTGCCCGTTATTATAACTATTACACGGGACGTACCTGGGGCGCTGGCGAAAATTATGATTTAGTCGTTAACACCAGCTCCGGCGATTTGGAAAAAATTGCTGATGGCTTAATCGCCTATATGCGGACAATAAAAGGCTGATTTTAGGAGGAGTTAATTATGGAGGCGATAGCAGTGGCAGAGAAGAAAAACAGCATGTGGCCGCGCATAGCTTATGCTTGCGGCACCTTTGGACACGATGTATTTTACGCCATGCTGGCAACATACTTTATGATTTTCGTTACCAGTAATCTTTTTTCATCGAACAATCCCAGCCGGGATGCGTACATGATTGGTGTGGTTACGACCATCATCATGGTACTGCGTGTGGCTGAACTTTTCATTGACCCGTTCATGGGCAACATCATCGACAAGACGAAGACCCGTTGGGGCCGGTTTAAGCCTTGGGTTATCGTGGGTGCTTTTGTCGCAGCGATTACGCTGGCTGCACTCTTTACGGACTTTGGTGGACTCACCGTTTCCAATCCGACGCTTTATTTGATTCTTTTTGCAATCGTTTACTTCATCATGGATGTGTTCTATTCCGCTAAGGACGTGGCTATCTGGTCCATGATTCCGGCACTCTCCTTCGATTCCCATGAACGTGAAATCACGGCCACGGTTGCCCGTATCGGTTCGGTATTCGGCGGCCAGCTCGTAACCATCATGGTTATGCCGATTGTCCTCTATTTCTCCGTCAATCAGAACGGCGGTGCTGGTGACCCGCAGGGTTGGTTTGCTTTTGCCTGCATCGGCGGCGGTATCGCAACGCTGGGCGCAATTATCCTGGGGATAGGCACCAAGGAGCAGGAATCTGCTCTGCGTGAAAACAAGGTGGATACGTCCTTCAAAGATGTATTCAAGGTTCTGGCCAAGAATGACCAGCTGCTGTGGATAGCCTGCGCATATTTGATTTTGGGCTTAGGACAGAATATTGTAAATAACTTCAATCTTTACTATTTCATCTATGTCATCGGTGATGCAACGAAATTCTCCATCTTAGGTATCATCAACGTCGTAATCGGCCTGATGGCTGTAGCGCTCTTCCCGGTACTCACGACGAAATTCAGCCGCCGCAAGCTGTTCTTCAGCTCTTTGGCTATCATGACGGCTGCACTGATTCTCTATGCACTGTCCGGCATCAATGTTTGGATGGCTCTGGTTGCTGCTGGTCTGTTCAATCTTCCGCAGCCCCTTATCTTCCTGGTGGTTCTCATGACCATCACGGACTCTGTGGAATATGGCCAGTTGAAACTCGGTCATCGTGATGAAGCGGTCTGCCTCTGCGTACGTCCGCTGGTGGACAAGCTCTCCGGTGCCGTTACGGGTGGTATCGTAGGTCTGACGGCTGTATGGGTCGGCATGACCGGCGGTGCTACGGCTGCAGACATCACGGCTGGCAGCCTGCTGAAATTCCAGCTCATCATGTTCGCTGTACCGGTAATCCTGCTGGTACTCGCCGCCTTCGTTTACCGCGGCAAGGTAACGCTGACGGAAGAAGAACATGCCCGCATCGTGGAAGAACTGGAAGAAAAATGGGAAGATATGAATAAGTAAAAATTTCCCCCTCCATTATGAGGCATTAAAAGCCGAAAGCGCCTGTATTCAGGCAGTTGGCTTTTAATGCCTCTTTTTTTGCTTTGGCAAAAACGTGCAGGATTTTTTCTGTGTGTGTCGAAGTAAACAAAGATAAAAAATATAAATGAAATTGATATAAAAATAGTTATAGATTAGAAAGGACAGGAAATATGACCAACGAGAAGATTTTGCGGAAATTGGAGAGTTTTGACCCGGAATTATGTGGACAGCTGCGGCAGGCATTAAAGCAGCAGCGGACGACGCTTTCGCTGATTCCGACCACGAATGCGGCTTCCCCCTTTGCGTCCTTTTTGAAGGGCAGTACGCTCGGGGATGAAATTATCGACCATCATAAGGCACATCGTCATAGCCGGTTGGAAAAATTGGCGGCTGAGCGGGCGCGTACCATTTTTGGCGCAGAGCATGCGATTGTGCGTATTGGCAGTTTGGCGATTGCCTCCCGCGTGGTTATGCTGGCCCTGCTCCAAAAGGGGGACACGGTGCTTTCGTTCAATCTGCGTAAATCCGAACATTGCACTGGCGATTTGCAGTATAATTTCGTGAAATTCGGTGTGGAGCCGGATACCTTGGAACTCAATTTTGCCAAGGTGCAGGAATTGGCCCAAAAACATCGTCCCGCGATGATTATTTATTCCCCGGTAAATTATCCGCGCAATATTGATTATGCAGGTCTGCGCAAGATTGCCGATGAGGTGGGGGCGTATCTTTGGATTGACCTGGGGCAGAATTCCGGCCTGATTGCGGCGGGGAAAATTCCTTCCCCCGTACCCTATGCTGATGTGGCAACCTTTGCCGCCAGCGATGCCCTGCATGGGCCGCAGAACGGCATTATTCTCTGCAAGGAGAAAATCGCTGAACTTTTGGATAAGACCGTGATTGAAACCGGGCACAGCTCCCTTAAGAAAAACGTGCTGGCCTCCTTGGCGCTGGTCTTTAAGGAAGCCGACTGCATGGAGTATCAGGATTATGCCCAGCAGGTGCTGGATAATGCCCGTGCCCTCGAAAATGGTCTTTTGGGGGCAGGGTGCAAGCTCCTTTGCAGCCCAACGGAAAATCATCTGGTGCTCGTGCAGCTGCCGGATGGCTGCGATGGGGAGGAACTGGCAGACAAGCTCAAGTATGCCGGGCTTTTGGTCAAAGCGGAAAAACTCATGACCGCTGAGGATAGTATCAATTATCCCATTTTGCGCCTGTCCAGTCTGGACAGTGCCACCCGTTATCTGCAGGCGGAGGAAATGGAAGAAGTCGGCCGCGTGTTGGGCGAATTCCTAAGTTCCCCGCAGGATGATGCTGCATTGCAGACGGTCAACAAATTTATCAAGAAACTGGTGGAGGATTTGCCCCTGTTCGCCGAAGACTGGCTGCCGGAAATGGAAGCCTTTGACGATGGCGATTTCGAGATGTCTATGCGGGCAATGATTCACTGGAATATTTAATGCTTCAGTAAAAAATAGGGATATGAGTCAGTAGTGGAGGGGATATTATGGACGCCAAGAATGGCTTGCCGAGCGGCGGGCGGACAGTAAAAACGGAAATTCTCATGTATGTAATTCCCATTGTCGTGGTCGGGCTGATGCTCATGGCGGGGATTATTTTCCGCTATGTGGGTTCGACCTTTGAGGAACAGCTTACGTCGAGTTCCCTCAAGAACGCGCAGGAAGTCGCCAACAGCGTATCGGCCTGGCTCGATACGCGCATGCTCGAAACCCAGAATGCGGCCAATCATCCTGCAGCCAAGAACCTGAAGGAAGCTCCGGAACTCATGAATGCCAACAACGTCTATCGTCTGAACCTGATGAACAAAATCTATCCCGGCATCTATGACAGCGTAAGCTGGGGGCCGTTTGACGGCTCGGGTGTGCTCTACGGCCAGACAAAAGCCGGCTTTAAGGAAATGCATAATGCCGATAAGGCATGGTATAAGCAGACTATGACCGGCGCACAGGACAGCTTTATGTCCTCGCCGGTGGTTTCGCAGGCCACGGGCAAAATCATCGTCAACTCCATTGCTTTGGCCAAGGATACTTCCGGCGCCAATGTGGGCATGGTGCTGGCGGCCATCTATGTCGATGCCGTGGTGGACAAGGTCAATGATTTGAAATTGGGTGAAGATGGCTACAGCCTGCTCATTTCCAAGGAAGGCACTTATATTGTCAACCCCGATGAAAGCGCCATCATGAAAAAGAAGATTTCCGAGGAAGATGACCCGGCTCTGCGCACGCTCGGTGAAAAGATGCTTTCCGGCGAGGAAGGATTCTACAAGTTCACCCGCGCGGATGGCAAGGATATGATTGCCTTCTATAACCCCGTCAAGGCTACGGGCTGGGGGCTGGCAACCATTGCCTATGAAGACGAGCTGTTTGCTCCGGTAGGCAACGTGCTGAAAATCATGGCCGGAATTTCCCTGGCTTTGATTATCCTGATTTCCCTGGGCGTCATGCTGACGGTGAACCGCTCCATGAAGCCCCTGGCTGTGATGATGGAGGAAATGCATCTGCTGGCCGGCGGCGATTTCCGCAATCGTCCGTCCCAGATTACCGTCAACAACGAACTGGGACGTTTGGCCGAGGCTGTGCGCGATATGCGCGGCGGCGTGCGGGATGTGCTCTCCAGCGTGAGCACATCGTCGGAAAGCCTGTCTGCTTCGGCAGAGGAACTGAATGCTACCACGGAACAGTCGGCACAGGCCTCCAATCAGGTGGCCGACAGCATCGTCAAGGTGGCACAGGGCACGAGTGAGCAGCTCGATGCAGTAAATTCCACCTCCGGTGCGATTGAAAATCTGAATGATACGATTCAGAGCATCGCAGGCAAGGCCAACGAGGCTGCCGGCCATAGCCGTGAGGCTTCGGCGGTCGCCCGTGACGGCGGCAAGACGCTCAATGAAGCGGTCGGACAGATTAAGCGCATTGAAGAATCCACGCTCGAATCCACCAAGGTGGTAACGGCACTGGGCGAACGCTCCAGCGAAATCGGCCAGATTGTCGATACGATTTCCAGTATTTCGGAACAGACGAACCTCCTGGCGCTCAATGCCGCTATTGAAGCGGCAAGAGCCGGTGAACATGGCCGCGGCTTTGCCGTAGTTGCCGATGAAGTGCGCAAACTGGCGGAATCCTCCCAGGAAGCTGCCCAGCGCATTGCCTCTTTGATTACCGAAACCCGCCGGGATACGGATAATGCCGTGGCGGGCATGAAGGCAGGCAGCGAAGAAGTCCGCGTGGGCACGGAAAACATCATGTCCATGGGCGAATCTTTCCGGCGGATTATTGAAATCGTCGAGGATGTGTCTGCGCAGGTACAGGAGATTTCGCAGGCTATCAGTGGCATGGCAGAAAGCGGGCAGGAGATTGTCGCCCATATCCGCACCATTGAAGAATCAAGCCGCGGGACTGCTGAGGAAGCAGAAACCGTATCGGCGGCTACTGAGGAACAGAGTGCCTCGGTACAGGAAATCGCCCATGCCAGCAACAGCCTCGCCAAGATGGCAATGGAATTGCAGGCGGAAGTGCAGAAATTCAAGGTATAAAAGGCAGAGATAAAATAAGCGGGGGCTGTTTGCACAGCCCCCGCTTATTTTATGCACTTTGCCAAAATTGACCGCTTAAAAGATCGACGCAGGAGATAGAACCACCGGGCATATACGAGCCGGTATCAAGCAAAATCATATTTTCGCTGATAATCGGGGTGGTATTGCCCCAGTACACATAACCAACATGCGTATGTCCTGCTACGATGATGGTTTTCCCCTGATAGTGGTCAAAGAATTTTTCCCGTATCCAGAGCAAATCTTTCGGGTCTTGTTCATCCAAAGAGCGGGCGGGATTGACACCGGCATGGCAGCAGAAAAAATCCTTTCCCTGAGCCGAAAAGCGGAAGTTTAGAGGCAGGCTGGCGGCAAATTCCAGATAGGCGGCCTGTTTTTCCTTATCCAGTTTCGCCAAAGCATGGGCGGTAACATCACCGCCGTTTTGGAGCCAGAGGGTATCCCGGCAGTCGGAGGCAAAATAATCCAGCATCATCTGCTCGTGGTTTCCGCGCAGCATGATGATGTTTTTTTCTCATGGTGCGTATACATCCAATCCAATGCCTCCA
The DNA here is from genome assembly GCA_902785885.1 of Pseudoselenomonas ruminantium. GTDB lineage: Bacteria > Bacillota > Negativicutes > Selenomonadales > Selenomonadaceae > Selenomonas_A > Selenomonas_A ruminantium_M. The sequence continues at coordinate 3,333 of CADAAS010000083.1, read as the reverse complement.
TGGAGCGGAGTCCCCGGTCAATGTAATCACCCAGGAAAATGAGCAGATCCTGCTGTGGGGCGAACTGGACTTGTCGATATAAGGATAGAAATTTTTTCCATTCGCCGTGAATATCGCCCACGGCCAAAATTCTTCTGTACATCGTGATTCCTCCCATAAGTTTTTTTCTGTTGGTTATAGCGTAGCAGAAAAAAAGTTTTGTACGGCAGGATATTGCCGTGCTCTGTCAAATTTGACAGACCTCCTCTTTTTGTATCTCCTCTCGCCATTTCCCTATGCTATGCTTATACCAACAGGAAAAGAGAGCGCGGAATAAATACGGTCTTATGGATCTGAAAAAGCGAATCGCGCAGTTGGTATAGGGGGGACACTTATGGAGGCAGCAGAAGCATTAAGCCTTGTACAGTTGAAAATGGGCAAGCAGCCGGATTACCAGTATTATATGAAGGTAAAAGCAAGAGACATTGCGCAGATGAAGGTGGGGAATCAGCTGGATTACCGGTATTCGGATATGATGTTTACTGACCCGGAAGCACCCATACGGGGCGATGACGGGATATGGCATTTTGCCCTGTTTAAGGCGGGAAAACTTGCCGCCTGTCTGGAGGTACATAGCGTCTTTGAACTGTGTTATCCCGTGGTATGTCCGCCGGACGCTGGCACTTATGGTGATTGACGGCGGGGTTATTCAGCATATTAATACGTTATGTTGGACCCAGGGGGTAATTTTGGAAGCCAAGCTGTATATTGCCATACGCAAATGGCAGGAATTATGCGGACTGCAGCTGGCAGAGCGCTTTAGTTGGAATAGGAATCTGAGTATTGCCGGACGGCAGTTCAATGTCAGCCGTTTGCAGCCGGATACCCGTTATGGCAAGGCAAGTTTGTGGTGGCTTGCTGCAGAGGATGAGGAAGTCGGTCCGGGCTTTTACCTCAGGATGTATCGCAATCTGTATATGACGGATTTGTTGGTTTGGGGGCCGAAGCCGCCGGTGGATGCAGATGATTTGGACTATCTGCAGAAGCTGTGGCCTTTTGCCGGAAAAATCTTCAAGGCGGCAGCGGCGAGCAATCCGGAAGCCTGTTATGTGATGCATCTGATTTACAGCGATGGCAACTTCAATTTTCGTGAGCCGGACTTCCATTGGGGAGAGATATGGTATAAAAAGGCCGTGGCGAACGGTTGGACGGAGATTGCTCCGGACAAGGAGGATATCGTGTTATAGAAGTTTTCCCCGCCGATTTTTTGGATTGGCGGGGAGCTTTCTCTATACAAAAACAGGATTTTATGCTATGATTATCATATGGATTAGGTGTATTACCTCTTGATTATTAGTGTTTATGGTTATGCGTGGAGGCATTATGAATGCTAATGATTTGGGGGTGGATTTATGCGGGCGGCATATAAAATACAGACGGAAAATCGCAAGACCGGAGAGGATTATATGCGGGCGGTGTTTTCGGCAGCCAGAGTGGGGTTATGCCTGTTGGATGCTGATGGCGCAGTGCTGGCGGTAAATGAGATGGGCAAGACATTGATGCAGGTAGATGGGCGCAGTGTTATTGGTCGTCAATTTGGTGATGCTTTTTGTTGTGAAAACAGTTTGGAGAAAGGCTGTGGTCATGGAAAAAATTGTCGGCATTGTCCGGTGCGGCGCAATGTAGAGGCGGCCCTGGCTGATGATGCGTTCAGCAGCGATTTTCCCATGCAGATGAAAATTGCCCAATCTGGGGAAAGATTGTGGCTGAATCTGGGTGTATCGCAAACGGGACAAGGTTGGGATAAGCAGATTATCGTGACCATTGCGGATGTGTCCGAGCGCAGGCAGTATGAACGGGAACTGGAAGCAGCAAAGCGGGCTGCAGAGGAGGCGAACCGCAGCAAGATGCGGTTCATGTCTGTGATGGGGCATGAAATCCGCACGCCGTTGAATGGAATAATCGGTATGCTCGACTTGGCAGGACAAGAGCTGTTGTCCCCGAAACAACAGCAGTGCCTGCAGAACGTCAGAAGCAGTACGGATGACTTGTTGTGCATTTTAAATGACATTTTGGACTTTGCCAAATTGGAAAATGGCCAGATGAAACTGGAACGGGCGGATTTTGATTTGCAGGAAACGCTTGAACGGATGGCGGATATTTATCGGCAGCTGGCAACGGCGAAGGGCCTTCGCTTTGTGGTGCCTAAATATGCGAATTTGCCCAGGTTGGTCTGTGGGGATGGTTTGCGTATTCGGCAGGTACTGCATAATATCCTGACGAATGCCTTGAACTTTACGGAAAAGGGCAAGATTACTTTGGCTGTGTACCGCAGTGAGCGCAAGGGACGGCCTACACTGGAATTCAGTGTGGAAGATACGGGCAGCGGCATGGATGAGCACATAAAAGACAAGATATTCCATCCTTTTGCGCAGGCAGATAGTCGTGTAACCCGCAAAATTGGCGGCAAGGGGCTGGGACTGACGATTTCCCGGGAACTGGTAGAGCTTATGGGCGGCGGCATGAGCATGGATACGGAACTGGAACGGGGAACGTGTGTTTCTTTTTGGATACCTCTGCAGGAGGCAGATGGTGCTGCCAAGGTGGGGAAACGTATTATTTTACGCCCGCAGACACAAAAAGCAGAAAAAATTTTGGCAGCTGCAGAACGTGATGATAGATTGGGGGGAATATAACGAAACAATAATAACAAATAGTAGATGAATGGTTGAAAATCCGATGGAAAGAGATTATAATTAAGCTAGGGCTGTATACCTATATAAAGGATTAAGAATTGTCTCAGGGAAAGTGAGGGATCGATTATGGGTATCTCGGGTGTGGGTGCTACGACGCTTTCGAGTTTCCCGCAAATTAATCGCGAGGTTCATTCTGTGGGAATGCAAGCGACCAAAGAACGTAGCGATCAGGCTGCATCCTATTCTAAAGTATCGCAGTTTGGTACCGAAACAAAGCTGGGCTCCAGTGAGTTTCAGCGGGGTAACGATACCGTTATCAGCATTGGTGAACGGGAGACAAAAGAAATTGCTCAGGAAACTGCAGCTATTTATAAGGTTTCCAATTTCGGTACAGACACGAAGATAGGCTCCAGCAAGTTTCAGCAGGACAACCAAAAGACAAACAACGAGGGGATGAAAAATACCTCGCAAATCATGGATAAGGCTAAGTCCTACTATGAGGTGTCTAATTTTGGTACGGAGACCAAGCTAGGCTCCAGTAAGTTCCAGCAGCAGGTGAAAGAGATTGCTGAACAAGGCCAGTCGAATATGGCGAAAGGCATGAAAGCAGCCCTGGATATTACGCGCGTATCGCAATTCGGCACGGAAACCAATTTGG
>CADAAS010000082.1 GCA_902785885.1 Pseudoselenomonas ruminantium | reverse complement strand
TACGTTTTCCACCCCGTCCGGCGTATGCGCATAGTCCACGATAATGGAGAAATCCTGTCCGGCCTTCACGAGTTCAAAGCGGCCCGGCACGCTGGTGAAATTCAGCAGGGCTTTCTCAATTACTGCGGGGTCAATCTTCTCCGCAATGGCAGCGCCCACAGCGGCCATGACATTATAGACATTGAAGATGCCCGTGATATGCAGCTGCAAGTCCAGCTTGCCCAGGAATTCTTCGACCAGGGTGAAATTTGCCCCGCTGGCCAAAACTTCCACATTGGTTGCCTGCAGGGAAGCCTTGTTTTCGATACCATAGGTCAGATGACGGCACCGGGCATGCTCGAGCATGGCCTTGCCGGCTTCGTCGTCGGCATTTACAACAGCCGTTTTATTTTCCTTGACGCCTGCTTTCCCCAGCAGGTCAAAAAGCTTGGCCTTGGCCAATTTGTAGTTTTCCAAGGTCTTATGGTAGTCCAGATGGTCCTGCGTGAGATTGGAGAACACCGCCGTATCGAACTCAATACCCGCCACGCGATTCTGGTCGAGCGCATGGGAGGAAACCTCCATCACGACATAGTCCATGCCCTTGTCCCGCATAATGGCCAGCGTGTGCTGCAGTTCCACCACATCCGGAGTCGTATTGTGAATGGGGAATACCTCTTCCTCCATCATAATCTGAATCGTGCCGATAAGGCCCACCTTGTAACCAGCTTCGCGCAAAATCGCGCGGATAAGGTAACTGGTCGTGGTCTTGCCATTCGTCCCCGTAATGCCGATTACCCGCATCTTCTGCGCAGGATAATCATGGAAAAACGGCACAATCGTATCCAGAGCCGTTTTGAGCTCCGGCACCTGCAGTACCGCCACACCTTCCGGCACCTCCACCTCATCAGCCTTGCGCGTGGTCAAAATGGCCTTTGCGCCCTTTTCCACGGCCTGCGGAATAAACTTATGCCCATCCACATGGAAACCGGCAATGCACACAAATAACGTGCCCTCGCCAGCCTTGCGGGAATCGTGCTCAATCCCCGTAATTTCTATATTGCCATCGCCTGTAATCACAGAACCTTCCACGAGTCCTGCCAACTGCGCTAAAGTCTTCATATATATCCTCCCTCGCCGAATTATGCGAACCGTTTTTTATTATAACGCCAACGCTAAAATTTTGCCATAGGCAAAAAAAATTACAGGATTTTTCTCCCTAAAATCCTGTAATTTTGCGTTTCTTGTTCATTTTTATTTCTCACTGCTAAAATACGTCTGGCGCGGCACTTCCATCCCCAGCTGGTCCTTGGCAATGGCCTTGATTCTGTCCGGTGATTTCAACTTGGCAATCTCGATTTTCAGCCGTTCGTTTTCCTGTTCCTTCTGCTCAGCCTGCTGCTGAATCGCCACCAGCTCATAGCCGCGGCTGGCGCTGATGCCGCTGCCCACCGTGACCAACAGCGCCAGGACCGTCATGGTCAAAAAGAGCAGCTGACCATGGGAACGCAGCCTTGTGTCCAGAACCGTCTTAAACAACGGTTCCTTCGGGGCTTTGCGCAGCTCCTTTTCCTCTTCTTCAGGGGTAAGGACGCGCTGTTCTTCTTCGTAATATTCTTCCTGTCTGGCCAGCATGGTCATTTGCCCCCCTTCTCATGTAGCGGTAACTTTTCGGCAATGCGCAGCTTCGCACTCTTGGAACGGGAATTATGCTCCAATTCATCCGCTGTTGCCTGAATCGGCTTGCCGATAATCTTGATTTCCGGCTGATGATTGCACATGCACACCGGCAGTTCCGGCGGGCAGATACAACCACGGGAAAGTTCCTTCAACACGTTCTTGGCAATGCGGTCTTCCAACGAATGGAACGTGATAATCGCAATGCGCCCGCCCGGCTTCAAATGCGCTACCGCCGTACGGAAGGCCGTTTCCAAAATGCCCAGCTCGTCATTGACCTCAATGCGGATGGCCTGAAAGACCCGCTTTGCCGGATGCCCGCCCGCTGCCTGCCGCACCGCCTTGGGCACGGCCTTGCAGATGATGTCCACCAGTTCCCCGGTGGTTTCAATCGGCTTATTTGCCCGTTCCTGCACGATAAACTGCGCGATACGCTTGCTCCAGCGCTCCTCGCCGTATTCCTTGAAGATGCGGTTCAGTTCCTTTTCCTCGTAGCTGTTCACCACGTCATAAGCGCTGAAATCGGCTTCGGGATTCATGCGCATATCGAGCGGCGCATCCTGTATATAGGAAAAGCCCCGTTCTGCCGTATCAATCTGATGGGACGAAACCCCCAAATCAAAAACCACACCATCCACAAGAGGAGCATTCTCATCCGCAAGAATCTGCTCCAGATTGCGGAAGTTGCTGTGAACGATATCCACCCGGCACCTGGCCTCTTTCAGCCGCTCCGATGCCGCACTGATGGCCGCCGCATCCTGGTCAATGCCGATAAGCCGCCCCTTTTCCGTGAGCATTGAGGCAATCCGGCTGGAATGGCCGCCGCCTCCCAGGGTACAGTCCACATAGGTTCCGTCTTTAGTTGTCACGAGACCTTTTACCGTCTCCTCCAGCATTACGCTGATATGATGAAACTCCATGCGCCCTGTAGTCCTTTCCTGTGTCCTTATATCCCTAAGTCAGCCAGTGTCGCGGCAATCGCCGTAACCTCCGGCTCCACCTCGCCGCTATACCGGTTCCAATTATCCTTGCTCCATACCTCAATGCGATTGTCCACGCCAGTCAGGATAACATCCTGCTTCAACGCAATCTGCGCATGGCTGCGCAGGTTGGCAGGGATGAGAAACCTCCCCTGCTTGTCGCACTCGAGCGTACGCGCCCCAGAGAAAAAAAAGCGGTTCACCGCCCGTGCCTCGGGCCGCGAAATCGGCAAAGCACGGAGCTTGCCCGCCAGTTCCTCCCAAGCCTGCTGGCCATAGAGAAACAAGCACTTGTCAAACCCCTTGGTGATGATAAACGTAACGCCCAACTCCTGACGAAAATCCGCCGGCAGAATGATACGCCCCTTCGCGTCAATGGAATGGGTATATTCCCCCATAAACATCCTGCCACACCACCTTTAGGTCACTACTTGCCACTTTCTACCACTTTTCCCCACTTTTCCTCTTTCTATTTTATAGCAGATACCCCCTCTTGACAAGTATAAACTTAAAAACAAAAGTGCTCCGCAGACTAGAAAAAAGTCCGCGGAGCTTTTGTTGTAAGCACCTGACAAATCAATAATGCTGTAATTACTCAGATTTTATTAGTGGTCACCCTTGCGGTTATGAAATTATCTGCTGTTTACTTCTTTTTTGTCTGTGCGGCTACAATTTGCAAAGATTTTGCCAAAGCCATGCTGTCCGTCTTAGCTGCCAGCGGCATCAGGTTGCTGGGCTGCTTTTTGCCGGCAATGCCCATGACATCCTGAACGTAATTCAGGGAAGATTTCCCAGAGGTACTAATGCAGCCAGAAGCAGGCCCCTTCACCAGCTTGGCTGATTTCTGGCTGATTGACACTTCATTGCCGGAATAATCCAGAATCGTAACATCGGATAGCTTGGCATTCTTTATGGTGAGCTTAGAACTGCTATAGGTATCTTCATTCCACATCACCAAGTCATTTCCCTGCATTTCATAGCGTGATACCTTATCTTCATAGCCTAGCTTTATGCTGTCTTCACCTTTTTTATATCCATGCAGGGTAATTTCGCCTTCATAAAAATTATCCCACGATAAAATATCTTTGCCCTTGCCAAAATATACGGTATCCTTCCCGCTGCCTGTAGAGATTAAGCCGCCACCGGCACTAGCGATAATCGTGTTATCCCGGTTATCGCCCCAAATGTTAAAACCATAAGGGCGCTGAACTGCGCTAGCATCCAACGCTGTCGACAATGACGGGAGCGTTGCCAAAGCAGCCATACTATTATTGTTGCCGAAAGAGGAACTCAGCACATATTGTTTTTGGGCGCTATTGTAGGATATACCATTTGGTAATTTCTTGTCATACCAATAGGTATCAAACTGATTGGAAAAAGAATTGTACACCGTAAGCTCGCCGGGCTTAATATCCTTCACCGTCAAAGTAGCGCTGCCGCTCTTCAAAATTACATCATTGCCGGACACTGTATACCCATCAATTTTGCCATATTCCAAAAGGATTCGATCCTGCCCCTTGGTATAATTATAGATAACATCATTGTCCATATTTTGATCCCAGCGGAAATCATTCTTGCCACTGCCGCCATAAAGCTTATCGTTGCCATAACTTCCATACAAAGTCATGTCGCCACTGCCCGCAATCAGCACATCATCATAGATGCTGCCCCAAAGAATACAATTATTCGCTTTAGAAGCGGTTGCATTGCCGATACGCAGCATATCGCCATAATTACTGATGTTAAAAATATAGTCAATATGCGTATGTTCCCCCAGGATTACTTCCGTTTTGCCAGCATTATATGCTGCGCCAGTACCTGTGGGGATATTGGCCGCCACTTTATACGTAGCCTTTACGCCATTTCCATTGACCACATTGAGAATCTTGTCCTTGGCATTTGCAATACGGATATTGCCTGCTGTGCTCTTGAGAACAACATCATTGCCTGCAAGGGAGAAATCCGTAACCATGCCTTTGCTTAGTTTCACCGTCATGGTCTGGCTGTTATACGTGACACCAGCAGGCAGTGACGTGGTGGTCAAAGGTTTATAGGTCTTCTTCACCTGTTTCCCATCCGTTCCCTGAATGGTAATGGCCTTGCCTGCGGCTTTCTTGAGCGTAAGGGTATTGCCCGCATTGGACGTCAAAATTACATCCTGTCCGGATACCTTGCCGCCCTTAAGGCTGCCTGCACTGAAAACTACGACATCCTTGCCGCTGGCATAGTTATGGATGGTATCGTTGCCCAGGTTGGCTCCCCAATAGAACTTATCTGCGCCACTGCCGCCATAGAGCGTATCATTGCCCTTGCCGCCAACGAGCGTGTCCCCGCCGCTGCCGGCTGTCAGGGTATCATGCTGTGCACTGCCGTACAATGCAGCAGCCTTTGCCCCACCAGCCAGTTTCACTGCCACTTTGGAACGCGTAGCATCCAATGCATCAATGTCACGGTAAAGCGTAGTGTTGCCTAAGGAAACTGTGGCCCCCGTATTTACCTGCAACGTATCTTTATATTTTGCACTGCCGTAATAATGCTGGTTAGCACCATAGACAAAGGTATTGGCCTTGTCCTGCCGCCCAAAATAGTAAGCCGCATTCTTGCCATTGATATCCGTAATATCGACACGCTGATTGGTCTTGCCCACCAAATTCACCGAGCCCGTACCGGATTTCAGTACCACATTGTTACCAGAGGTTGTCACGCCATTGAGCTGAGCCTTGTTGTAGAAACGCAGCACATCCTTGCCACTTTGGAAATTGTTGATGGTATCTGCACCATCGCCCGTTCCATACCAGAAAACATCCTTGCCAGCGCCGCCATAAATCGTGTCATTGCCGCCCTGTCCATAGATATTGCTGCCGTTCTTGCCCGCCTTGATGTCATTGTTGTATTTGCCAGCCTTGATGGTTAGGGGATTCGTATCCCGCGAAGCATCTATCGTACGGACAGTATTCGCAAAGCTTGCTGCATCCCAGGTGCCGCTGTACGGGGTCTGGATGGTTGCAGCCGTCTTGTTGGCATTGTAGGCAACACCGGACGGAAGATAGGTCTTTCTCGTCAGCCTCCCCTTGGTATCGGCTATTACGATAACCTTGTTGGCAGCATTCTTGAGCCGGATTGTATTGCCGGTATTTGCCGTCAGTATTACATCCCAGCCGGAAGCCTTGCCACTCTTCAGGCTGCCAGCAGAGAAAGCAATGATGTCCTTGTTGCTTTCATAATTATAAACGGTATCGTTGCCCAGGCCGGCGCCCCACCAGAATTCGTCCTTGCCTTTGCCGCCATAGTAGGCATCGTTGCCCTTGCCGCCAAACAATTCAGCACCGCCTGTGCCCGCAACAAGCGTATCCGCCTTGGCGCTGCCATGCATAACCGTCAGTTTTGAGCCTCCAGTAAGCTTTACTGCACCGGTGGAGCTTGACGCATCCAATGAATCAATGTCATGGTACAAGGTGGTATTTGCCAGGGATACCGTTGCTGCTGCATTGATTCTCAGCACATCATTGTATTTCGCACTGCCGTAGTAACGGTTATTGGCACCATAGGCAAAGCTGTTTGCCTTGTCCTGCCGCCCAAAGTAATATGCCGTGCTTTTGCCGTTGACATCCATGATGTCAACCCGCTGGTTGGCCTTGCCATTCAGCTTCACGGAGCCATTGCCGGATTTCAGGATAACATTGGTACCAGAGGTTGTCACGCCATTGAGCTGTGCCTTGTTGTAGAAACGCAGCACATCCTTGCCACCCTGGAAGTTGTTGATGGTATCTGCACCGTCGCCCGTGCCGTACCAGAAAACATCCTTGCCAGCACCGCCATAAATCGTGTCATTGCCGCCCTGTCCATAGATATTGCTGCCATTCTTGCCCGCCTTGATGGTGCTGTTATAGCTGCCTGCCTTAATGGTGATGTTGTTCGTTTCCAGCGAAGCATCTATTGTGCGTACCGTGGAAGCATAATTCTTGATATCCCAAGTGTCACTAAACGGTGCCTTAATGGTTACAACAGTCTTATTGGCATTATATGCCAAACCTGACTGATTGTACGTTTTTCGAGTTAGCTTGCCATTAACATCTGCTGTCACAATGACCTTGCCAATGGCATTTTTTAACGTAATGGTGTTGCCAGCATTGGAAGTCAGGACAACATCATTCCCGGATACTTTGCCACTCTTCAAGCTGCCTGCCTGGAACGCAATAATATCCTTGTTGCTTTCATAATTATAGACAACATCATTCCCCAGATTGGCTCCCCACCAAAATTCATCGAGGCCCTTGCCGCCATAGTAAGTATCATTGCCCTTGCCACCGAATAATTCGGCATCGCCTGCACCTGCGGCCAATGTATCATTTTGCACGCTGCCATGCAGTACGCTCCGCTTAGCACCACCAGTAAGCTTTACTGCGCCAGTGGCCCCTGAAGCATCCAAGGCATCAATATCATGATACAAATTCGTGTCGCCCAGGGAAATCGTTGCTGCTGCATTGATTTTCAGCGTATCCGTATACATGCTGCTGCCATAATAACGGCTGCCCGCGCCATAAACAAAGCTATTTCCGCTATCCTGCCGTCCAACATAATAAGCGGCACCCTTGCCTGCTGCATCGATGACATCAATGCGGCGACCTGCTGTATCGTCCAGCCTTACCGAACCACTGCCAAAGCGCAAGGTAACATCCCAACCTGCTGCCGAAACACCAGTAAGCTGTGCCTTATTGTACAGGTGCAGGACATCCTTGCCATTTTGGAAATTATAAATCGTATCAGCACCATCGCCCGTGCCATACCAGAAAATGTCCTTGCCTGTGCCACCATGGATTGTGTCATTGCCACCCTCGCCATAGATATTGCTGCCGTTTTCGCCTGCCTTAATCGTGCTGTTGCCAGCGCCAGCCTTGATGGTGACATTATTCGTTTCCTTGGACGCATCTACCGTGCGCACGGTTGCTGCATAGTCCTTTGCATCCCATGTTCCACTGAATGGAGCTGCTATGGTTACAGCAGTCTTGGCTGCATTATAGGAAACGCCCTTTGGCAACCCAACTACTGGTGCTGCCGAGGTCGCAGACTGCTTTGCCAGGTAACGGAACAGCATATATCCGCCAGCATAAGCATCTTCATAATGATAGTTGCTTTTTTGCAGCTCTGTCTCAAACATCTCGCGCACATACGCCAAGTTGCTTTTCGAGGCTAACAGTTCAATGGTAGATTGTCTCTCATCATCAATGCCATGAACCAACTCGGCCAGGCCTTCCTTAACAAAATGCGGCAACTTGGAAAAGTTATCAATATTGGCAGCCATCACCGCATGCACAAATTCATGCGCCAATGTCCGATCAAGATATCCTGCAGTATTATTGCTGGATGCACCATTCGTGTCCTGCCTGTCAAATCCGGCATAATAATGCATATTGATATTTAGCGTAAGCTTGTTTGTCTTCCCTGTATAAGAAGAATATGTATTGCTTACGGAAGCCAGGACATTGTCATCTGCCTCGGAATAAAACCTTAACGTAATATCCTTTACAGATGCATCTGCCTCAACAAAAGACATTCCATAGGATTCCTGAATAAGGTTCAAGGCTCCCTTGGCCCACCAGGTATATATCCGATCCACAATGGCCTGTTCGTCATTGCTGAGCGTGCTTCTATCCGGCCAATGAAAGGTCAAGCCATTAATGGTACTGGTTCCACCACTAGGATAAGACAATACCGCACCGGATTCCTGCACAATGCTGTCCTCTGTTTTGACGTAGCTGCCGCCAGCATCCGCTCCGGAAATGGCACCGGTATCATCATTGCTCAAGATTATCCCGCAATAATCCTCCAAAAAAACATTTTTTTTGGAATCCCATAGACTATCACTGCCATACTTTTCGGCATCACGAACAAAGCTGTCAATAACATTCTGCATGCTGGAGAATTTGCCCCCAGAACAGTTCCGGACTGCCTCGTCCACAGCTGCAGCACCAGACAACGTGGAGTTGTCCAGTGACCGCAGAAACGCTTTGATTACTTCCTGTTGGGTTGCCATCTTGCTCACAAACCTTTCCTTGCATCTTTAAGATTCTTTTAATTTTATCCTCTTTAGTCCAAAGTATAGCATTTTTGCTATTGCAAAACAATAAAAAAGCCGGTAAAAAAAGCAAGCCTTTTCATGCATAACAAAAAGCAACTCAATGCCTATGCAGCAAACATTTCCTTTAATATTTTGTGGCCAATGTTTATATTGGCAAAAGCCCGCATAAGCTGATAAACCACCAGTCTTATGCGGGCTGCATCATTAAGCATGCTTTATTTCGTTAACTTGAAATCCCCATTTTTAGCACCGAAGGTGTATTTTTTGCCGTTAGCCAGTTCCACGGTAGCCAGGCTGCTGCCGGCTTTCCAGCCAGAAATGCTCAGGCAATCCGCACTGCCCTTGATTCCCAGCGTCATGACACCCTTCGCAAGTTTATTCGTTACCTGATGAATGTCTTTCACGCCATACAGGTAAGCCACATCATTCTTGCCGGACTTGAGGACGGTATCCTTGCCTTCTCCCTTGGCAAACCAAATGCGGTCCTTGCCTGCACCACAGGTAATGGTATCATTTCCCTTGCCTGCACGGATTTCGCTGCCAGCCTGGCCAGCAGTAATTTTATTGCCCTGGGCATTGCCGATAAGCGTAGCCTTGGCCTTGAGCTTGCCAGCATTCAACGTAACCCCGTTGGCCGCAAAGGAGCCAAGGTTATAAGTGCCGCCCACATTCGTGGTCAGTGCCGTAAGGGTCTTAGTGCCGCTGTTATAAGAAGCAACCTGTGCCTGCGTCCTGCTCTGGGCAGCCCTTGCGCCCTGAATGCGAATGCCGCCCATCGTGGCACCATTCTTAAAGCGCAGCGAACCATTGCCATGATCAGCATGCCATTTATTCTGTCCAATGGTCACCACCAAATCCTTGCCGTCTACAGTCACGCCCTTGATGTCGCCACAGTCCGCACTGACTTTGACCACATCTTGTTTCGCGTTGAAATTCACAATGGTATCATTGTTATCATCATTGTTGTAGTAGATGATATCCGCACCATTGCCACAATACAGGGTATCGTTGCCATCAGCGCCCCACATGTAGCTGCCCTTATTGCCGGCATAGATGACATTACTGCCATTATTGCCATGAACAGTAATAGTCTTGAGGTTCTCGTTGTATTCGTCCATCTTGAACTTGCCAGAGAAAGTGCTGTCTGCCACGGCCTTCGTCCAATCATAAGCGGAACCGCTCTTGGCATAGTGAACCTTATTGCCGTTCTCCTTGGAGATAGCCGTGAAAAAGTTGTTCTCTTCAATGCCGCTTTTTCCCTGAAGCCTTGCCTTGATGGTCTTGGTCGCCATGCCTTTCAGCGTAATATTCGTCTTGCCCAAGCGCACAACAAGGTCATTGTCCACCAGGGAATAGCCTCTGACACCGTGCGCCTTAGGATCGATGCCCTTGGCAATTTCCAAAATATCCTTGCCACTTTCGTAGTTATAGACCGTATCATTGCCATCCGTGGTATTTGCACGGATAACATCCGTTCCTTTTCCCAAATGAATGGTATCATTGCCCTTTCCCGCGTTGATGGTGCCGCCATAATTGCTGGCATAAATAACTTCATCGCGTGCGCTGCCTGTAACATTCACGGCACGTCTAGCGTTGCGGGCATCGAAAGTCTTGAGGTTCTCGTTGTATTCGTCCATCTTGAACTTGCCAGAGAAAGTGCTGTCTGCCACGGCCTTCGTCCAATCATAAGCGGAACCGCTCTTGGCA
>CADAAS010000081.1 GCA_902785885.1 Pseudoselenomonas ruminantium | reverse complement strand
CACCTGGGGATTTTCCCAGTTCAGATCCGGCTGGGCTTCGGCAAAGGTATGCAGGTAATACTGCTGCCGGGCTTCGCACCAGGTCCAGGCACTGCCGCCGAAGATGGAGCGCCAGTTGGTGGGCGCCGAGCCATCAGGCTTGGCATCCCGCCAGATATACCAGTCGCTGTGCTCGCTATCCCGGCTGCTGGCCGAGTCGATGAACCAGGGATGCTGATCGGAGGAATGGTTATAGACCAGGTCCATGACCATGCGGATGCCCCGGCGCTTGCCTTCAGCAATCAGCCGTTCCATATCGGCCATCGTACCATAGGACGGATCGATGCCCGTGAAATCGGCAATATCATAGCCATTATCCACCATGGGAGAGGGGTAGACCGGCGTCAGCCAGATGGCCCCCACCCCCAGGGTTTTCAGATAGTCCAGTTTTTCGGTGACACCGTTGAGGTCGCCCGTGCCGCTGCCCGTGGTATCGAGGAAGCTCTTGGGGTAGACCTGATAGACGTTGGTCTTCTGCCACCATTTCAATTCTTTCATTTCAAATCTCCATTAGAATATTAACACCGGGGTTTCGCTGACTGCCACTTCTGCATCTTCATGCTTTTGCATCTGCGGATAGTCGGCAGAGTTGGTTACCGCCATGATGACCGTGGTCTGATAACCGGCATTCTTGATGACCTGCTGGTCGAACCGGATCAGCGGCGTGCCAGCCTTCACTTTGTCACCGGCTTTGACGAGCGCCTGGAAGCCTTCGCCATTCAGTTTGACCGTGTCAATGCCGATATGGATCAGGATCTCCGCACCGTTGGCGAAGCGCAGGCCAATCGCATGGAGGCTTTCTTCCATGATCATGGTGACTTCAGCATCCGCCGGTGCCACCACCGTATCGCCCGTCGGTTCGATGGCAATGCCATCGCCCATCATCTTCTGGGAGAACATATCGTCTTTGACTTCGCTAATATCGATGAGCTTACCGGAAACACAGGCATGGAGTTTCATGGCCAGCTTGTTGTCCAGAGCAGTGTCCTGCGCAGCTGCCGGCTGCGGTGCAGCCCCTTCAATCTTTTCGCCTTTGAGCAGGGCATCGAAGTAACTGCGTACCTGCGGTACGGAAAGACCGACGATAACCTGGATGGCCTTGCCGTTCTTGACGAGACCGAACGCACCGGCCTTGGTAAATTTGCCCACGGCGGCAACCTTATCCGGGTCGGCAACCGTTACCCGCAAACGGGTTGCACAGTTGGTAACTTCCCGGATATTGTCCGGGCCGCCCAGGCAGTCGAGGAAGACCTTGGCTTTGATGGCCAGCGCATTATCCGCAAGGCCCATCTCTTCCATTTCCTTCTTGGCCTGATATTCCGCCTTGGAGAAGAGCTTGTCTTCCACATCATCCGCCGTACGGCCGGGCGTTGCATAGTCGAATTTCAGGATCAGAGTACGGAAAACCACGAAATAGATGGCCGTGAAGCACAGACCGATGACGATCTGCATGATGTAAGTGCCGGAATGATACTGGAACAGCGGTACCCAGTTCTGCACGAAGCAGTCAATCAGACCGCCGCCGAAGTTACCGGCCAGCCCCATGGCATAGAGCGCCGAAGACAGGCAGGCAGAGAGCACGGCATGCACCAGATAGAGCAGCGGTGCGACAAACAGGAAGGTGAATTCCAGGGGTTCCGTAATGCCGCAAATCACAGCAGTGAGAGTTGCAGGAATAAGCAGTGCCGCTGTCTTCTTGCGTTTTTCCGGCTTGGCGCACATGTAGATGGCCAGGGCTGCACCGGGCAGGCCGAAGACCTTGGAGCTGCCATGGAGGGCAAAACCGCCTTCCGGGAACATGTCCTTGAGGCTGTGCGCACTCGTGGCAAAATCATTGAGGTGCTGCAGCCAGTAAGCCTGAATACCACCATCGCAGACAGCCGGGCCGAAGATGAACGGCAGATAGATGAAGTGATGCAGGCCTGCGGGCAGGAGGATTCTTTCGGAGAAGGTATAGGCCCAGACCCCCACCAAGCCGCTGGTCTTCAAGAAATCCTGGAACTGCATGATGGCATGCTGCACAGCCGGCCATACGAGGCAGAAGATGAAGGCAATGGGAATCATCACCGCAAAGCCTACCGCGACGACAAAAGCAGGGCCTTTGAAGATGCCGAGCCAGTCGGGGATGTTGGTATCATAGAAGCGATTGTGCAGGTAGGCCGTCATGCAGGCGATGAAGATGGCACCGAGCATGCCCATGTCCAACGTTTTGATGTTGGCAATCATGGCCAGTCCTGTGCCGGCGCCGGCATCCTGACTGTAGTCCACACCGAAGTAAGCACCATGCAGGGAAAGGAAACCGGCGATGAAATAGTTGAACAGCATGTAGATGACGAAACCTTCCATCGCGCAACGGGCCTGCTCCTTTTTGGCAAAACCGATTGGCACGGCGATGGCGAAGAGGATGGGCATCTGGGCGAATACCGTCCAGGCTCCCTGCTCGACCACGTACCAGAAGTCATACCAGACTGTCCCCTGCGCGGCGATACTCCCCAGTATGCCTTCATTCTTGCAGATGATGGACAGTGCTACCGTCAGACCAAAGAATGCGAACAGGATGACCGGCGTATACATGGCGCCGCCAAACCGCTGCATCCCCTGCATCATGCGGTCTTTGCTGATTGTCATATGAATACCCCCTAAAATATTCTGATTCAATGATTCGGATTCGTCCGAGTCATTATTGCTTCGCTAAATAGAGAATACTGCAAAAAGCCCGCGAACGCAATAGTTTCGCGGGCTTTCGGCACATCGCCCTGTGCCTGTATTTTGTTCCATTTGGCGTACTTTGGTACATCCCCTAAGGTATACACGGCTACTGTTCTTTACGCTGCAGATACAGCCGGTACTTCACGAACCAAACCTCTATAAGCATAAAGTAGGGCATCATAGACTGGTAAGCAGTATGTTCATCCTCGTTGTCGTAGAGCTGAAACCGTGCCGGCGAGACATAAAGATTGACAGTAGACAGGCTGGCCAGGGTATTATCGTGCAGCTTGGTGATGGAGATAAAGGGTACATCCAGTAACTGCAAATGCCGGGCAAATTCCACCACCAGCGGGGTTTCCCCGGACAAGGAGACGAAGATGAACAAATCATCCGCTGTGAGACTGTGGGCAATGGCAGAAAATTCCTCCCGGCCGCTGATTTCATAAATCAGCACATTATCATAGAAGAAGAGCCGCTTTAACTCCTGCGCCACATTGCTCTGCACATAGCCGGAGGCAAAGATAAAGACTCGGTTTGCCTCATGAATCAAACGGCTGGCGCTGTCAAAATTACGCTTAAATACCTTGCTGGCCGTCTGCGTGTAGAAATCCTGCAAATCCTGCAACACATCTTCCCGATAGTACGACTCAGCTCCTTCTTCCATTTTCAGCACAGCCTTCAAATCTCCAAAGCCGTCAAAACCCAGCTTTTGGGCAAAACGCACAATGGTCGTGGAGGATACAGCACAGTTTCTCGCCAGCTCGTGAATGGAGATATGCCGGGACTCTGCCCGATGCTGAACAATGTATTTGTAGATAACCATATCGGTATCATTCAGGCTTTGCCGATGTTTGTTGATGATTTCTTCCAATCGCATGAAAATCCCCCCATATCTTCCCTAAGTATAGCAAAATCACGGGCATTACGCCAAATATTTGACACGAAATCCAGCTAAATCCCTATTTGTCCAAGCTGCCCGCAAACACTATACTAAAACCGACAAAATCTTAAGGGGGGATTAAACGATGTACAGCCAGCAAGAAGAAAATGAACTCATCCGCCTTGCCCGGCAGGGCAATAACGCAGCCTGCGAAAAACTGCTTGCCGCCTATGCCGGACTGCTCAAAAACATGGAGCACCGCTATGCCCACACCCCCAGCGGAAGACTTATGTCCGACGATATGCAGGGTATTTTGCAATTGGCCTTTATGGAGGCCATCCATGCGTTCGAACCCGCACGCGGCATACACTTCGCTGCCTTTCTGCAAAGCCGCCTGCACGGGGCCATATACAAAGCATTCAAAAATTCCTGCAGCTACAGCAAGCACACGGCCCATCCCACACTCCCGGATAGCGATGACAGTTTCGCCTACTTCGACAATCTGGAAAATCATCACCCATCAACGGAGCGCCAGCTGATTGCCCAAGAAAAGCTCCAAAATATCTTAAAAGAATTAACTGCCACCGAAAAAGAACTGCTGCATCTCATCTATATGCGCGAACTGCCGCAAAAAGCTGCCGCCCGCCTGTTGAATATCACACCACAGGCCGTAAGCAAGCGGAAACGAAACTTAATCACAAAAATAAAAAAACTCGCCTAAGCGAGTTTTTTTATTTACATCATTTCGTTACAGCCTTGTAATAAGTCCAAACCTGGAAATACGGCAGAATATCTTCCTTCCAGAAGATTGCATTGGACTTCGGCACATAGACAATGTCCCCATCCTGCACAAATACATTCTGTGTCAAGTCATGGCGGCGGATAAAGTTCTTGATATTCAACAACCGATAGTACATCGTACCATCCACTACGCGAATAACCTGCACCCTGGTGCTGCGACCATACTTGGTAATGCCGCCAGCAGCAGCCAATGCAGCATAGGCATTCAAATTATCAATGTTCATGTTCTGAATGCCAGGCTTATTCACTTCACCCATGACATAAACCTTGCGCGGGCCATAGGATTTAACGGACAAGTACATCTCAGGAATTTTTACATAACGGCTCAATTTATTCCGGATAAGTACCGTTGCCTCGTCTAAAGTAAGTCCTGCCAGTTTTACACTGCCCACGTAAGGAAGCGAGGCCTTGCCATCCGGACCAATCTGTATAGAATCAGCCTCACCTTTTTCATTGGCAGAAGAGCCGGTCGTATAGCCCAGTCCATTAGGAAATCCCAATACATTCAATACAATAACATCATATTTGGCCAAACGATAATCGCCCGTCAGCTGTCCGGTCTTTAATCCAGCCGTAGTAAACACATCCGCATTTTCCACATAGGCAGCCGGCATCGGAACAACATTTTCCGAATTTTTCACTTCCACGGACTTATAACCAGCAGTTTCACTCATCACTGCGCCAGCCTCCGAAGCAGCCTGCACGGAACTTCCCACCAGGCAAATCGCGGCTGCCAGCAAGCAACTGCAAAACAAATCTTTTCTTGCCATTATGACACTCCCTCAAAAGTCGATTTCATCTTTAATCCATTCAATTATAACGCCTAACACTTATGACCGTCAACAACATTCACATCATTGCCGGCAGGGATGTCGAATTTATCGGCAAAGTTTTTTTTACAAGGTTCTGCACACTTTCCCTCTCCACAAAAAGCAACGGCATATCCAAATTGGTCATCCCTGCCTCTCCACCACGCAAGATATTAAGCAGATAGCTGGCCGCCTTCATGCCCATGAGCTCATAGTCAAAAGCCACCGTTGTAAGCGCAGGATAAACAACGGCACCCACATCATAGCCGCCAAAGCCGACCACCGAGATATCTTCCGGAACCCGGACGCCGCGTTCATGGAAATAACGCAGAATCCCCAGACTGATATTATCCGTCGCGCCCACGACCACACTGGGATCTAACTTATGTATCTCCGCAGCCTGATTGTAAGCCGACAGAAAATCAAAGCCTGTTTCCACAAAGTCCACCTTGGCATCCGTCCTACCTTCGCAAAAACCTGCAATGAAGCCTTCTTTACGTTCAATGCCCACGGCCTCATCGCTCTCGGTTACGCCAGCAAACACTGCATGCTTATGCCCCATCTGGCGCAAATAAACACCCATACGGTGCCCCGCTGCAGCATCGTCAATTTTCAGGCAGTGAACCGCTGCGTTCTTTTGCCCTGTGTAAAGAATCGGCAGCCCCCATTCCTGTGCACGGCGCACATGCTCGGCGGTAAGCCCCACGGAATCCACCAAAATGGCATCGACCCCCTGCTGCTGCAGTTTTTGCATGCTTTCCAATTCTTTTTTGCCGGAAAGCTGGCTCACCAGCAAGATGCTCTGGTAGCCTTCCGGCTCAAGCACGCGGGTAATCCCGGAAAGGAGCTTCCCCACAGTCACCGAATCCATACGCGGCAGCACAATGCCAATCAGCTTGCTTTCCCGGGTCTTCAGGCGCTTGGCAAAAAAATTCGACTGAAACCCCGTTTGCTCAATCGCCTTGCGCACCTTGGCCTGCTTCTCTGCGCTGATATAGCCATTATTTAAATAGCGGGAAACCGTGCTTTTCGAAACCCCGGCCAAATCCGCCACATCTTTGATGGTTACTTTTTGTTGTTCCATATATATCCCCAATTTCTGTTTTCGTTACGTTTACAATTACTATATTAGGAGATTTTACGGAAAAAAGCAAGAAAAATGTGGAACTAATTCCATATATCAAATGTTCGGCAACTGCCAGTCAATCGGTGCCTGTCCCGTACTTTCCAAAAAGGAATTGACCTTGGAAAAAGGCCGGCTGCCAAAGAAACCACGGAAAGCCGACAACGGACTCGGGTGCGGCGATTCCACGATAAAGTGCTTAGGGTTGGTAATCATAGCCTTCTTGCGCCGGGCAGGCGAGCCCCAGAGGATAAAGGCCATCGGCTTATCCCGTTCATTCAATAGCGAGATAATCCTGTCCGTAAACTGCTCCCAGCCCTTCCCCTGATGGGATGCCGCCTGATGGGCACGCACGGTAAGCACCGTGTTTAGCAGCAACACGCCCTGATCCGCCCAGGGCTTCAAGCAGCCATTATTCGGCACCGTACAGCCTAAATCCGTGGAAAGTTCCTTAAAGATATTGATCAGCGACGGCGGCGGCTCTATGCCCGGCTGTACCGAAAACGACAGCCCATGCGCCTGCCCGTCCCCATGATAAGGGTCCTGCCCTAAGATAACCACCTTCGTATCGCTGAAACTTGTATAATGCAGGGCATTAAAAATCGAATACATATCCGGGAAAATCTGACGGGTGCGGTATTCATTAATCAAAAACTGCCGCAGTTCCCGATAATACGGCTTGGCCATTTCGTCCCGCAAAAGGCCAGCCCAGTCATTATGAAAAATCTCCATTGAAATTACCAACTCCTTGAATTCGATACTAAAGGCGCGGCGCACTCCCTAAAGTGCCGTTCCGCCCATGCAGGTCATTTAGCGATGGGGCAAAAATAGTCAGCCCCTGCCCGTAAGAGCCTTACAAATGAAAGCCCACTCCGAGCCTCCCTTGCCGCCTCGAAAAACCCTTCATGAGCCGGAAAGAACGTATCCGCCGCGAACGCTCCCGTAACTTCCGTCAGCAATATTTCCTTCGCATAAGGCAGCAACAGCGAGTAAACCGCCCCGCCCCCCATGCAGATAAACTTTCTGTCCGGTTCATCCATGCGCAGTTTCCCCAGCATCGTCCAAAGTTCAGCCAGATTGCGGCATACAAATACATCATCCCGCACAAGGCTCCGGGATAACACAATATTTATCCGCCCCGGCAAAGGCTTTCCCTCCGGCAGGGATTCCAAGGTCTTGCGCCCCATAATCACAACCTGACCGAGCGTTTCCTGCCGAAAATGCTGCATATCCTCCGTATGCTGTACGAGCAATTTGCCCTGCCGCCCAATGCCCATCTGCTCATCCACGCAGGCAATCATCGCCAAGGGATACGGCTCACAAAGCTCTGCGGCAGGATGGATTTCCTGCTGAATAATCGGTTCTTCCCGGCACCAATCCGCTACCGTGCGCCCCTGTACCAGTAAATCCGGCGCAATATCCCGCAAAGGCCTGAGCACAAAAGCCCGCTCTGTCACATAAGGATGGGGCAGCTTTAATTCTTCCGTATCCGAAACAAAGTCCTCTGCCCAAAGCAAGTCAATATCAATGGTGCGGGCTCCCCAATGTTCATGACGCACCCGCCCTAGGTCAAGTTCAATCTGCTGGGCCTTATGCAAAAAGTTCAGCGGCGACAGTTTCGTTTCCACCATCGCCGCCGTATTGATAAATGCTGGCTGCTCCAGATTGCCCCAAGGCGCAGTCTCGTAGAACGGAGCCACCGCTTTTAAGGCCACCTGGGGCAAACAGGCAATTTGCCGCAGGGCTTCCCGCAAGGTTTCCCCGCGACTCCCCAAATTTGCCCCTAAACTCAAATAAATGTTCATGTCAGCTCCGCGAACGCACTACGCTGATGGCAGCATCCGTAAATCTTCCCGGCAGCGGTGCATGGGGCTTGTGTACCGTAACCCGCACCTTTTCCACCAAACGGAAATCCTGCAAAATGGTCTGCGCAATTTCCTCACCAACCATTTCAATCAGCTTGCGTGGTTCGCCTTCCACGATTTTCTTTGCCACATCATAAACTTCTGCATAATTTACCGTAGCCGCCAGCTTATCGGATTTGCCCGCTTCTTTCAAATCCAGATACATAGAAATATCCACAATAAATTCCTGGCCCATCTGCCGTTCCGAAGGCAGGCACCCGTGATAACCATAGAAATTCAGGCCCGTCAGTTTAATCTTATCCATTTTCTTTGCTCCTTAGAATCACATCTGCCATCCGGCACATCCGTACAATAGGCTTTACATCATGCACCCGCACGATGGACGCTCCCTTCATAATACCGACTACACAAGAGGCCCCCGTGGCCTCCATGCGTTCTTCCACAGGCAGGTTCAACGTCTTGCCGATAAAGCTCTTGCGGCTGGCGGCCAGCAATAGAGGGTATTCCTGTCCATCCACCATTAAAAGTTCCTCTTGCCGCCGCAAAACTTCCACATTCTGCTCAGCCGTCTTGCCAAAGCCTATTCCAGGGTCAAGGATGAACTGTTCGTCCTGCATGCCAGCCGCCTTGCCAATCCGCAAGGATTCCCCAAAAAAGCCCTGCATGGAACCAATAATGTCACCGCTATACTCCGTGCCATTCTGATTGTGCATCACAATCACGGGCAAGCCAGCTTCAGCTGCCACCTTTGCCATCCTCCCCGGTTCAGCCGCATACTGCAATCCCCAGATATCGTTGAGGATATGCGCCCCGGCGCGAGCCGCCGCCCGCGCAGTTTCCGCCTTGAACGTGTCCACGGATACCGGCACGGGCGAGTTTTTGAGGATTTCTTCCAGCAAAGGCATTAGCCGTTCCATTTCCTCGCTGGCCGGCATCGGCGTAAAGCCCGGGCGGCTGGATTCCGCGCCCACATCAATGATATCTGCTCCATCTGCCACCATTTCTTCCAAATGTCGCATAGCCTTGTCCCGCGTATTGAATTTGCCTCCATCAGAAAACGAGTCCGGCGTGATATTGAGTATGCCCATGACCAGTGTTTTTTCGCTCAAGGTCAGGCTCTTGCCATCGGCAAACGTGTATTTCCGTTGCATCATTATGCTTTTTCTCCTCCCAAAATCATCCATGCCTGTTGATAAAGGGCAGTATCTTCCTTAAACACGCCATTGCATTCCGAAGTCACCGTGCGAGTGCCATGCGCCAAATCCCCCCGCATGGTCATGCAGAGCTGCTGCGCCTCCACAATGACCAGCACGCCGCGGGCGCCCAAATCCTTCTGCACTGCCGCCGCAATCTGTGCCGTGAGCCGTTCCTGCAGCTGGGGCTGATGGGAGAGCTGCTCCACCAGCTTGGAGAACTTGCTGAAGCCTGCCACCCGTCCTTTTTCCGGCAGGTATGCAATGCTGGCTTCCCCGAAAAACGGCACCAGATGGTGTTCGCACATGGAATAAAACGGCACATGGCGCACTGCCACAATGCCATCCGAACCGGCATCAAAGGTTTCGCCCCAGATTTTTTCCGTGTCCTTATCCATGCCATTAAAGAGGAACTCATACATCTGCGCCACCCGTGCCGGGGTCTTTTCCATCCCCCGTGCTGCAACATCAACGCCAACGGCTTCAAGGAATTCGCGCATCGCCCGAACCGCCTTGTCTTTCGCCTCGTCCATGTACCTGCCCCCTCGCAATCCAAATCGTTACTTTCTATAT
>CADAAS010000080.1 GCA_902785885.1 Pseudoselenomonas ruminantium | reverse complement strand
TAAGGAAAGTTTTCATTTGAATATGTTTCAGATGAAAATCACTTCATGCCGTTTTTGAACATGGTCATCATTTCATTGGTGAGACTGTGATTTGTAGGCTGAAGAACGATGTCTTCCCTTCTGACCCATTCGGCATACTTCAGTTCGGAAGGATCCATCTTAATGGTGTCATCTCCGTCAACATCGCAATAGTAACCGATCAGTATGTCCTGGGCAATGCCCCAGGGCTTGCCCACATACCCGCTGGGCTGAGCACCACGCAAATAGTCCCCCATCCCCGGGAAGGACTCCTTGGGCAGGATGTCCTCCGTGTCCTTGCGGAAGTACATAGGGTCGAAGGTGATGCCCTCATAGGTCTTGGTATACATCTTCTTGTCAAAGGGCGCCCCTTTGAGCAGGGTGATACAGGCCTCTTTCCACTCCTCATAAGTAGGCGGAGTGAACTCATCAAGTGGCACATCGGGAAAGTCCGTCTGCTGCTCGGCCTTTTTCAAGATGGCCTGCAAATCCAGCTCGCCAGTTTCATTACTCATCGTACAGCCTCCTCTTGTCTTGTGAAAACCCGCGCACCAAAAAAGGCAATCCATCTGCGAAATACAGATAGATTGCCCTCTACTTGCGCACAAAGTCCCCACGCTTAGATTCAATCCCCTACCCATCGCTCGCAGGCACGACACGAAATTTCGCATCACGGTGATGTCAGAACAGGCAGTTCTCCTGGCTCGGTTTCATCATCCTGCATCGCCTTCCCAAGGTACGCATTTCTACCCCAGTGACATGATGTGCAGGACTCCACCTTACAGTGGCGGGACCGCTCCGGCTTATACCGGATTCCCTATTAAGTCCGTAGGACACCTGTTCCCAATATATTCAAATCCAATGTTAATATTAATACGAATTATGTAATTTGTCAAGAAAGTCTGTCAATAATGACGTTTTCCGGCAACATAAAAATAGCA
Source organism: Pseudoselenomonas ruminantium (assembly GCA_902785885.1). Taxonomy (GTDB): domain Bacteria; phylum Bacillota; class Negativicutes; order Selenomonadales; family Selenomonadaceae; genus Selenomonas_A; species Selenomonas_A ruminantium_M. The sequence goes on along the minus strand of CADAAS010000080.1, from coordinate 9,160 downwards.
GTGAACGACAACATTCACTGCTATAAACATTCTTTACTTGTCCAAAGATTTTACTTTGGCAGAAATAACGGACATGGCCACACAGAGGCACACAAAAGCTGTTCCCAGCCCCATCCAGCCATTGCCGGTAAAACCGTCCACCACATAGCCGATCAGCGAGCAGGCTGCCACGGTCATCACATAGGGCAGCTGGGTGCTCACATGGTCCAAATGGTCACACTGCGCACCGGCCGAAGCCAATATCGTGGTATCGGAAATCGGTGAAGCGTGGTCGCCACCTACCGCACCGGAGAGAATCGCCGCCACACAGATGGTCAGCATCTGCGGGTCATTGCCCACTACAGCGACCGCAATGGGAATCAGAATGCCGAAGGTTCCCCAGCTCGTGCCGGTCGCAAAGGCCAGCCCAATAGCCACGAGGAAGAAAATCGGCGGCAAAAGCATAACCAGAGTCGCATTCGCGCTGACAATGCCACCGACAAAACCGCCCAAGTTCAAATACTTATCACTGCAAATGCCCGAAAGCGTCCAGGCCAGGCACAGGATAAAGATAGCCGGCGTCATAGCCTTGAAGCCCCAGCCAAAGCTGTCACAGAAGGCATTGAAGGAAATAACCTTGCGCGGCAGGTAGAGAAGGCCCGTAAATACAAAGGCGATAAAGGAACCCAGCACCAAGGACTTGGAAGAATCACAATCCGCAAACGCATCGGCAATGCTCTTGCCCTCGTGAATCCCGCCGGTATAGAGCATGCCGTAAACGCAAGCCGCAATCAGCACCAGGAGCGGCAGAATCAGGTCAATAATCTGGCCGTTGCCCTGCTGGTCCTTGTGCACTTCGCCACTTTCCTGATATTCCTTGGGAATCTCAAAATGCTCATTACTGCGCTTGACATCGTGTGCCATCGCACCGAAGTCCTTGCCTGTCCAGATGATGAAGAACAGGAAGATAAGCGTCAGCCAGGCATAGAGGTTAAACGGAATCGTCTGGATAAACAGCGAGAAACCATCAATCTCCGAACCTTCCGGCAGAGACGAACCAACAGCCGCGGCCCAACTCGACACCGGTGCGATAATGCAGATAGGTGCTGCCATAGCATCGATGATGTAGGCCAACTTGGCGCGGGAAATCTTGAACTTATCCGTCACCGGACGCATAACCGTACCTACGGTCAGGCAGTTGAAGTAGTCGTCAATAAAGATGACCAGCCCCAAAAGCGCCGTAATCAGCGAGGCCTGCCGCCGTCCTTTAATCGTGCGGGCCGCCCATTCACCATAAGCACTGGTGGCACCGCTGCGGGTGATTGCCGCCACTAAGATACCTAAAATTACCAAAAATACCAAGATGTTGACATTGCCGCCCACCTTGTCCGCCATAACCTTAAACATGGTCAGCGTGGATTCCAGGAAGTTGCCCCCCGTAAAGAGCATGGCACCGGAGAAGATACCAATAATCAGGGACATGTAAACTTCCTTTGTCCACAAAGCCAGTAAAATGGTGATAACTGGCGGCAGGATGGACCAAATCGATTCAGCCATAACCTACCTGCTTTCTGCTATACATTAGCTAATATTTTCCTAATACAATACACGAACCTAATTGTATAACATTTTTTGCATAGTAGCAAGAGCATTAAGGCATTTTTTGCAAGTTTATTTCTCGGCTAAAAGTTTACATCGTGGTGATAAGGCGTCAGAGGTCAGGGGATACCTTTCGTCCACTTAGACAGGCTTGTCAAACGTTCCCGAAAGGCATCCCCTGACCTCTGACTTAGTACCTGCTATTCACACACCAGTACGCACGAAAACAGCCCGGGGGCGGATGATGTTTTTCCGACGCGTTTGACAAGCCTGTCTAAGCAAAGGAAAAATATTATCCGCCCCCGGGCGTCCTTCGCGCCACGATGTGAATAGAATCAATATCTGTAATCACACGGGCACCTTAGCATATAGATGTTAAGCCAGCGCACTAAACGCATCCGCAAGCTCTGCAAATTCATGCAGTGAAAGCGTTTCCCCGCGCCGCGTCGGGTCAATGCCGGCTTTTTCCATGGCGTCGCGCACCTGCTCTTTCGGCAATCCGCCGCCTTTGAGGGCGTTGGCCAGAGTCTTGCGGCGCTGACCGAAGGCGGCTTTTACCACGCGGAAGAACATCTTTTCGTCCTGTACCTCTACAGCCGGCGTTTCCCGCACCTTGCAGGCGATAACCACGCTGTCCACTTCCGGCGCCGGGATAAAGGAACGCGGCGGTACATCGAGCACGATTTCCGGCTCGGTGTAATACTGCACGGCTACCGACAGAGCGCCGTAATCCTTGCCGCCCGGTTTTGCCACCATGCGCAGGGCCACTTCTTTCTGTACCATGGTGACCATATGCGTAATCGGCAGGTGACGCTCAAGGAGCGCCATCAAAATCGGCGTAGTGATGTAATAGGGCAGATTTGCCGCCACCTTGAACGGCTTATCCCCCATGATTTCGGGGATATTGACCTTGAGGATATCGCCCGGCACAATGCGTACATTGTCGTACCCCTTGAGAGTTTCAGCCAAAACCGCCGGCAGTTTCTTATCCAGTTCCACGGCCGTTACATCGGCACCGGCTTCCGCCAGGCCCTGTGTCAGCGTGCCGATACCGGGGCCGATTTCCAGCACGCGGTCGCCTTCTTCAATCTGCGCAGCATCCACAATACCCTGCACAATGCCGGCATCAATCAGGAAGTTCTGTCCCAGTTTCTTGCTCATGCGCAGGCCAAAGGCCTTGAGAATATGGGTTGTCACTTCCCGGCTGGCAATTTTCGGCTGTATGGCTTTTTCGCTCATGCGTTTTCCTCCCCTTCTGCATTCAGTTCCGCTAAGGCACGTTCAAATTCTTCCCGCGTCACGCCATAATGATTGAGCCTCTTCAAAAAGGTCTTGGCATTGGCAAAGCCCAAACCTAACTTCGCGCCCAGTTTTGCCCGGCGGCTGGCGGCAGCATTTGCGCCGGACAGGTCATTGACGATTAAATCTGCCCCGCTGAAATTATTGGTCGGCTCCCAATCCATGGTGCGGACTTTCTCCAGGGCCTTGCGAATCGCGTCAGGCTTAGCCTGTTCGATGCCGATATCATCATTATCCGTAGCATCTTCCACCGGCACAAAGGCATGCTTGGCATTGGGGAAGCGCTTGGTCAGATACGAGCGAATCCGTTCACCGGCCGAATCCGGATCGGTCATGATGATGATGCCCCGTTTTTTATACGCCTGCTCGATATTTTTTAATGCCTGTTTCTTGAGATTAAATCCTTCGGTGATGATGCAGTCGGCTTCTACAGCCTTGTCGATGGCTACAACGTCCATCTTGCCCTCTACCACCAAAACTTCCTTTATCATGGTAACACCTTACTTCTTTAACATCTGCTCCACCAGTGCATAAACATCCTGATGGATTGCGTCGATACTGCGGGGATTTTCGCCCGCGTTGCAAATGACTTTATCCCATTTATATTTGTCGGCCAATTCCAAATAAGCTGCGTGACAGCGGTGCAAATAGTCCGTATCCCGCTCATGAATATCTTTTTTCGTTGCCGTTTCCGCGGCCCGCGCCGCAATGAGCTTATCGGCCACCTCCGGCGCCATATCGAGGAAAATCACCTTATCCGGCACCGGCAGGCCCATTTTGACGAACTCAAAATCCCAGAGCCAGTCCAAAAAAGCCTCCCGCTCGTCTTTATCCGTGAGTTTTACGGCCTGATGCACCATATTGCTCGTAGTATAGCGGTCAGCCAAAATAATATCGCCGTTCTCATAGTAATCACGCCACTTACGCTGGTAGGAGGCGAAGCGGTCAACGGCAAAGAAGGTCGAGGCCGCAAAGGCGTTTACATCGGCTGCTTTTTCGCCAAAAGCGCCGCCCAAGTACATGCGCACGAGTGCCGAGGAATCATCGGCATAGTCGGGAAATTCAATGCGGTGCACCTTATGACCATCTGCTTTCAGATGGTCGTAGAGTGCCTTGGTCTGTGTTGCCTTGCCGCTGCCGTCGCCAGCCTCGATTATGATTAACTTGCCTTTCATCTGCTAAACTCCCTCACAATTTGGATGGTTTTGAGTGTCGTATCTGCAGGGCCAACCACTTTCAGCCCCAACTGCTGCATACTGCGGATATAGTACATGGACGCCGGTTCAATCACATCACCAGGCGCCAATATGGGAATTCCCGGCGGATAGAACATCACCTGTTCAGCGGCAATACAGCCAGCCGCTTCCTCAAAGTCGATAGTCTCCCGTCCGGCAAAGAACGCCGCCCGCGGTTCAAGCTCCAAAGCCGGTACAGGCGGAATCTCCACGGGCAGAACAAGTTCCTGCGCCCCGGCAAACTGCTCAGCCAGCCCCTGCAGGGCTTTGGTCAAAATCCGTACCTGCGTTTCCGTATCTGCATAGGAGATGATAAAGAGCAGATTATAGGCATCGGACAGCTCACACTGAATCTTATACTGATGGCGCAGAATGGACTCGGCCTGCACGCCGGTAATGCCTAAGCCCCGGACACTCACCGTAACCTTGGTTAAATCCAATGACTCACCGTCCGACAGATAATCTGCCCCAAAGCTCCAAAGCCCCGGAATTGCATTAACCGCCTGCCGCAGTTTTTCCGCGAGGTTCACCGCCCGGTTTACTAGTTCCGTTCCCTGCTCGGCCATCTGCAGGCGGGCAATATCAAGTGACGCCAATAACAGCTGATTGGGACTCGTGGACTGCAAGAGACTTGCCGCCGAACGCACCCGCTCTAAGTCCACGCGAGCCGAACGCGCCAACAATATGGAGGTCTGCGTCATCGAGCCCAAAATCTTATGGGTGCTCTGTGCCGCCATATCCGCGCCAGCATCCAATGCCTGCTGGGGCAGTTTGTTGCTGAATTTTAAATGGGGGCCATGGGCTTCATCCACGAGCAGCAGCATATTGCGGCTGTGCACAAAGTCAGCCACAGCTGCCAGGTCAATGGTTACGCCGTAATAGGTGGGATAGACGAGCAGCAGGGCTTTTGCCTCCGGATGGTTATCCGCCGCCGCCACGATATCCTTTAAGCGCAGCCCCATGGGAATGCCCATTTTTTCATCAATGCGGGGCTGAATGTAAACCGGCGTAACACCGGCCAGAATCAACGCACCAATCATGGAGCGATGCGCATTGCGGGGTACGAGCACCGTATCCCCAGGACTCAGCGTGCCCATAATCATCGCATGAATCGCCCCGCTCGTGCCGTTAATCATGAAATAAGCGGCATCGGCTCCATAGAGCTGCGCCGCAAGTTCCTGAGCTTCTTTTATGCACATGGTCGGTTCATGGAGGTCATCGAGTTCCTCCATCAGGGAAACTTCCTCTTTCAATCCCTGCGGGGTTATAAGTTCCTGCAGGAGTGGATGTGCGCCCAGCCCCTGCTTATGCCCCGGCGTATGAAATGCGAGAGCGCCGTCTCCCGCGTAGGCTTTCATGGCCTCCGCTACCGGCGCTCGCAACTGATTTTGCTTTACAGTCATTTACCTCTTCCCTTTTTTTCGGGAGTCTTCACCACTTTTACCTCTTTTGTCTCATCCTGCGGTACCTGCAGAGGAACGCGCAAATGCACCCGCGTCCCCGCACCCGGAGAAGAATTAATGCTCAGTTCCGCACCAATGATGCGGGCACGTTCCTTCATACCCATCAATCCGAAATGATTATGCGCTTCCGCCAGTTCCGGCGGCAGCGGCTCACCATTTTCATCCAAGGCCTCGGGTTTGGCCTCAGGGTCAAAGCCCTTGCCGCTATCCTCAATCAATACCGACACAGATGTTGGTGCATACAGCAGCCGGACTTTTGCCTTATCCACCTCTGCGTGATGGCAGATATTATTCAGCGACTCCTGCACAATACGGAAAATAGCAATTTCTACATGTTTGGGCAAATCATAAACCTTGCCATCCATCGAAAAATCAATGGCCAGCGTCCCACGTGCCGCCATACGGCCAATAAGCTGATTCAGCGCTGCCACAAGGCCTATATCATCCAAGGCCATAGGACGCATATCAAAGATAACTTCCCGCACACTGCCCAGACAATCCCGCATCTGCTGCCGCAACTCCTGCATAGTGCGCTTGGCCTCGTCCGGGTCATAGTCCACCAATTTTTCAGCGATGGAGGTCTGAAAGATAAGGTTCGCTAAATCCTGTGCCGGGCCATCATGGATTTCCCGGGAAATACGATAGCGTTCTTCCTCCTGGGCTTTGATAATCCGAGCTCCCACAAATTTTTCCTTCTGCACAGCCTCGATTTTCCAGATTACGCCATTGACCTGCGTACTCAAATAGGAAAGCACCGAACCAACAGCCAGCGCCAAATGCTCTGCCTGCGCCAACATAACCTGCAGATTCCGCAGCCGCAGTTCCAACTTATCCCGTTGGGAACGAAGGTTGGCCTCTTTCTCTCGTTCCACGCCCAAGGACACCTGGACATTTTTTACGGCTTCATAACTTTCCCGCACTTTCTCCTCTGAATAATTCTGGAAGTTGCTGCTGACCTTGACCAATCGCTGTTTTTCCTGCTGCTCCTGCTTGGACAGGGCATCCACCCGGTCAATGGTCTGCCGGGTCTGTTCCCGCAAATCTTCTAACAATTTGCGGCTGCTTTCCACTTCCGAACGGGCTGTCTCATAGATTTCAAAAATTTGTGACTTATTATCTTCAATTGTATTAATTGTGTTGCTTAATATCTTTTTCAGGGACTGTGTCTGCATCCCGCCCATTTCGGTGGGGAAGCTCCCGCCATGCTGGTCTGCCATATCGGCCTCCTTAATGCCGCCGTACCTCATTATGGCAGCTTATTTCTTGCGCTTGCCGATAAACCGAATCACCAGCAGCCCCAAAATGCCCCCTGCCAAAATGTACAAATCCGTCAGCTTGAACAGGGACTCCATGCCATTTTCCTGCAGCTTGGTGTAAACGGCCAAAACGACCAAAAGAACGACCAGTATATTGGTAATCAGTTTACCATGCGCCTTCATGAATTCTATTTTCTCCACCCTCAATTCTTTGCTAAATACAATCTTACATATTAAATTATACTAAAAAACAGCGGCAGGTCAAGAGTTCATTGCCCGCGCCCTTGCTTTTCTCTTAAATTGCCATTAAAATAAAAGGGTGTATTATATATCCATAATCGAAAGGTGATACGACAATGAGCATTTTTTCACGTTTTCTGCCCAAGCGCAAGCCGGTAGAAATTAAAAACAATATTCCGAAGGAAAAGGAAAACATCAAAAAGACCTTCGGCCTCTACTGCCACAAACACCATGACACCAAAGACGACAAGCTCTGCCCCAAGTGCACAGCCCTGCTGGCCACAGTGATGACCAAGATGAACCGCTGTCCTTACGGCATCACCAAGCCTATCTGCGACCGCTGCGACCGCGCCGCTATATGCTTTGGCGCCAAACAGGCACAGGAATTCATGGCCATTATGAACGGCACCCAGAAGCGCATGTTCCTGTCCCATCCCATGATGGCCATCAAGCACAAACTGGCCAGCATGGGCGTGGATTACGCCAAGTTCCAGCAGGAAAAGAAAATCAGCGACAAGGTAAAGGCCAAGGAAGAAGCCGCTAAAAAGCGCGCCAAGGACCGCAAGGAAAAGAAATAAATTTAAAACAGCAAGCTGCAAACGCGGCTTGCTGTTTTTTGATCATTTCGAGAGAGTGTAAAATTAAGTGTGTAAGTTACCGGTAACAAAACTTACGCACTTTCTTTTTATCCGAAAGTGCGGTACAGTATCATCATAATGACAGAAACGGAGTACAGCATTTATGGCAAGACGAAAAAACAGAGGCAATGAAAAAGGACAGGCTATCGCCAAACTTATCATGGAGCAATATCACCCCCAGAATAAGGAGGAAATGCAGGATGCTATAAAAGATGTATTTGGTCCCATGCTGGAAGCTATGTTGCAGGGAGAAATGGACAACCACCTGGGCTATACATCTAACGACCACGGCAGCAAGAATACAGACAATCGCCGCAATGGCTATATCGACAAGACCGTTCGAAGCAGTTTTGGTGAAATTCCCGTCAGCGTTCCTCGCGACAGGGATGGTTCCTTTGAGCCGCAGGCTATTCCTAAACGGTCAAAGGATATTACGGGTATTGAGGATAAAGTCTTGTCCATGTATGGACGTGGTATGAGCCAGCGTGATATATCCTCGACCATTGAAGACATTTATGGCTTCAGCCTGTCAGCGGAAAGTATCTCAAACATCACCGACCGTGTGCTGGAGGAAGCTGAAGTCTGGCAGAATCGGCCCCTCAAGCCCTTTTATCCCTTTATATTTGTAGACTGTCTTTACGTCCCTATACGGCAGGAGTACGAGACGAAAAACTGTGCCATCTATGTAATTCTCGGCTATGATTTGGATGGTATCAAGGATATCCTAGGCTTATGGATTAGCGACACCGAAGGCAAGCATAACTGGATGCAGATTTTTGACGAAATTAAGACACGCGGTGTTGAAGACGTGGCTTTCATCAGCATGGACGGTGTTTCCGGGCTGGAAGAAGGGGCAAAAGCAATTTTTCCACAGGTGGTGGTACAACGCTGCATTGTGCACCTTATCCGCAATTCTATTAAGTATATCCCATCCAAGGATTACAAAGGATTTACAGCCCAGCTTAAGAAGATTTATGGTGCTGTTAATCTCAAAGCGGCTATAGCCGAATTTGACCGTTTTAAGGAAACTTGGAAACATTATCCTGGAGCAGTGGCCGTATGGGAGAGAAACTGGATACATGTGGAACAGCTTTTCAATTATGGCAGTGCCGTACGTCGTGTGATGTATACTACCAACGCCATTGAGAGCGTTAATTCCAGCTTTCGCAAGGTAACGAGAAAAGGGGCTTTCCCTCATGAAAATGCTGTTCGCAAGATTCTTTATCTGCGAATTCTGGAGCTGTACAAAAAATGGCAGGGGCATCCCATTATGCGGTGGTCTATGGTACGGAACCAATTAGCTATTGATGAAAAAATTCAGGCAAGAATGCTAAAGTACGAGCAATTTTAAGGAGGCTGTCCCAAATTCTGTGTAAACTCCCTGTAGCAATGTAAAACAGGTATAGTATATTTTTTCTTTCTATATCGAAGCATAGAAATCCTTTGTCTGC
>CADAAS010000079.1 GCA_902785885.1 Pseudoselenomonas ruminantium | reverse complement strand
TCCAGGTATTCCAGGATGGCTTGAGGCATACCGCCAATAATCATATAAAGGCGGAAGTAGTCCATAAGTTTGCGGTGCATGGACTGGCCGACGGGCTCCTGAGCAGCAAACTTCATCCGGACAAAGTCCATCAAGGATTCTTCGCCCATAGCCCAGAGGAACTCTTCGAAATCCATCGGGTGCATGACCATGCTCTCTTCTTCGGACGGAACCAGGTACTCCTCCTTCTTCTCGTTTTTCTTGCGCATCTTTTTGGTGCTCATTTTCATGCCGAGCAGGGAGCCGGTTTCCAGATAGTCGTATCGGCCGTCTTCAACCAAGTACTTGATGGCGGCACGGGCTGCAGGACAGAATTCAATCTCGTCAAAGACAATGATGGACTCACGCGGATAGAGCTTGGTAGAGAAGTAGGTGCTCAGGTATGTGAAGAGCATGTCCAGGTTGTCCTTGTAGTTCTTGAAGAGGTCTTTGATGTCGTCCCCGACTTTGAAGAAGTCTATTAGGATGTAGCTCTTGTATTCTTTCTGGGCGAATTCCTTGACGATGTAGCTCTTGCCCACGCGGCGGGCGCCTTCTATCATCATGGCTGACTTGCCTTTGCGTTTGTTTTTCCAAAGGAGCAGCTGGTCATATATCTTTCTTTTCATCACGAAATCAAGCTTTGGTTTTACAAAAATCTACACGAAATCAAACTTGGGTGTTGTGCCATTTTTACACGAAATCAAGGCAAAGATATGGACAAAAATCTACACGAAATCAAACTTGGGTGTTGTGCCATTTTTACACGAAATCAAGGCAAAGATATGGATTTGTACTCAATTCTGCAAGATTATCGGCTTAATCTCTTCCCAGGAGGCGGCGATCTTGGCCATAGCGTCGGACTTGGTGCGGGTGGCGATGTCGATGTAGGGTTTCATGGATTTGTAGTCGGCTTGGGTGTCTCTACTCATCATCAGGCGAATACGGGTACATTTCATTTATTCTGTCAACTTTCTCAAAGAACTCATACGGATTAATGCCAGCATGTATTGATACGCCCGAAGCAACCCTGGAAGAGGAATCCCTTGCAAATAGCCATGCTACAGCTCCTGCATTGATATCTCTTACACAGAAAGGAGAGTTGCAATAAACATAATCTTTGGGCAACTTGACAGAGTAACCGTCGTGAGAAACATAAAATGGGACAATGATGATATTGTGCTCCGTATAAGGTTCCTTTCCAAATATGCGATCATATGGATCACCAGCATTGTGTTCGTAAGGTGCATCGTCCCAATCATCTCCCCATTGTTCAGACAAAGGGATATCCGTAAAATATGCATATAGTTCGGCCTGCCCTTTGTGAAATCTTGGATTGGGAACGTCGTGAAAATGAACTCGATATATCAAGGGACTGTCATAGGAATATATACTGGTTCTCAATCCTTTTTTCACCTCATCCTGGAGGCGTTTTTTTGTTTCACGATAGTCCGCAGATTTTCTCCATGCCTTACTTTCCTCCGTAAGTTCGGATAAGGTCTCAGGGATATCATCCACGTAGCATAGTTTGTAATCTCTATATTTTTCTTTGCCTAAAAATGGCCTTGCTACAACCTTTTTCATTTTATCGTTTTTACATTACCGCTGACCTATAATTGTTCCTCGCATACTCTGCAAAGTTGTTAAATTTGTACTGGCTGATCTTTTCCGTGGCAGCGTTATAGATGTCCTCCAGGGTAAGGAATTCCAGATTGGCCAGCGTCCCGTCAATGCCCACGTCGAAACGAAGATCCATGGACTGGGCATTATGCTCGTCCAGTTTTCCGTGACAATGCCCGTGGAGCATGATGGAGCCATAAGGCTTTCTGTTCCAGGTAACCATGGGATAATGACACATAACAACCTGCAAATCCTCTTTCAGGAAAGGCGCGACTGTGGGCTTGAAAACCTTGCAAATGATGGTGGAGGTCAAGGCAAGGGCTTTGGCCATTGAAGCCGATGCGACATTGTTGGCGGAACGGACCGATGTTATCGCCTTAGCCGAAGCGCACGATATTACCATTGTCGCGATGTGATGAATAAGACGCCGGGGAGGAAAAATTCCCGGCGTCTTTCGCTTTATATAAGCGGCATTTAATGGTATAATGTAATTTGGTTTAATGTTGTTAAAAGGAGGGGCGTCCATGAAAATCATGCTTTCCGCCGGCGAAGCGTCTGGTGATGTGCATGGCGAAAATATCGCCCGGGCAATACTTTCCATGGCACCGGAAACAGAGCTTATCGGTTTCGGCGGCACCCGTATGGAAAATGCTGGTGTCCGGCTGCGGCAAAACTTTGCTGATTACAGCGTCATGGGCGTTTGGGAAGTACTGGTCAATATTCGTCGGTTGTTTAAGCTGCTGAATGACTTGACGGATTTTATGCGGGAAGAACAGCCGGATATGCTCGTGCTTATCGATTATCCGGATTTTAACTGGCGTCTGGCGAAAAAAGCCAAGGCTTTAGGGATTCCGGTGTTCTCCTATATTCCGCCATCGGCATGGGCATGGCGAAAGGGGCGGGCCAAGGATTGCGCCAGGATTGCCGATGAATTCATTGCCATCTTTCCCCACGAGCTGCCAGTCTATGAAGCAGCCGGGGCAAAGATTTCCTTTGTGGGCAATCCATTGGTGGATGCTGTGCGGCCGGAAATGCCCCGGGAAAAGGCACGCCGCTTTTTCAAAATGCCTGCCGATAAAACCATAGTCCTGCTGCTGCCAGGCAGCCGCAAGCAGGAAATCGAGTTGTTGCTGCCGTCCATGCTGGCTGGGGCAAAAAAAATACTGGAAGACAGGCCGGATACGGTGTTTTATCTTCCAGTGGCGGATACGGTCAGCCGGGAACGCATTGAGGAATTGATTGAGGCTGCCGGCGTATCGGTAACGCTTACCACAGAGAAGCGTTACAGCCTGATGGCGGCAGCGGATGCGGCGATGGCAACCTCGGGCACGGTAGTTATGGAGGCGGCACTTTTAGGGTTGCCCTGCGTGGTGCTCTATCGCCTGTCACCACTGTCCTATGCCATTGGGAAAATGCTCGTCCATGTGGATAATTTCAGCCTGCCCAATATTTTGCTGAATGAAAGTTTTCAGCGGGAATTGCTGCAGGATGAGGTTACGCCGGAAAATATTGCCAGTGAGCTGAAAAAATTATATCCTGGGGAGACACATCGCCAGGAAGTAACAGCCAAATTAAAACTTGCCTGTCAAAAACTGGGCGCGCCCGGCGCTTCCGGCAGAGTGGCAGAACGAATACTCAATGCTGCCCGGGAATTTGCAGCAAAATAAATTAGTGAGGGAAATACATGAAAAATTATAAGCGCCTTCTGCAATATATCCGGCCTTATCTGAAACGCTTGGGGCTGGCCATTGTCTGCATTGTGGTGGCAGCCGCTTGTAACCTTTATCTGCCCTGGATAATCAAGGACATGGTGGATAAGGTCTTGGCAGACAAAGACATGGTGATGCTGTACGTTATCTGCGTCAGCATTGTGGTGGTATTCCTGATTCGCGGAATATTTTACTATGGACAGTCCTATCTGGTGTCCTACATCGGGCAAAAAGTGGTCATTGACGTGCGGGAAGTGATGTTCCGCAAGTTCCAGCGCATGCCCATGGCGTATTTTGACAAACATCAGACTGGGGAAACCATGAGCTATATCACCAATGATGTGTCGGCTATTCAGTCGGCTTTGGTGGATCAGCTGATTGAGATGGTGACCGAAGGTTCCATTCTCATTGGTTCGATTGTCATGATGGTTTATCTGGATTGGAAATTGTCCCTGCTGACCTTGATTGTTATTCCTTTAGTTGGGCAGGCCATGAAGATTTTTGGCCGCAAGCTGAAACGCAATGGTACGGTCATTCAGGAGCGGGCTGCGGATATCACCTCCCTTTTGCAGGAGAGCATTTCCTCCATTCGGGTGGTCAAATCCTTTGTTCGGGAAGAATACGAAATCAAGCGGTTTATCAACCAGAACATCCTGAACTTCCAGGCGGCCATGAAAAATGTACAGCTGACCAGCCTCTTGACGCCGACGGTGGAATTCTTGGCGGCGGTTTCCGTTACGTTTATTGTCGGCTTTGGCGGCTATGAAGTGGTAAACGGCCAGATGACGGCAGGCGCTTTGGTGGCATTCCTGACCTATGCGGTAAACCTGGCTAACCCGGTCAAGCGTCTGGCCAGGGTATATGGCAATCTGCAGCGTGCCATGGCCGCTGTAGACCGTGTGTTTGCGGTTATCGACCTGCCGGAACCCATCCGCGATAAAGAAGATGCCAAAGACCTGCCGAAGATTGAGGGCCATGTGAAAGTGGATCACGTTACCTTTGGCTATAAGGAAGGCGTTAATGCCCTGGAAGATGTTTCGCTGGAAGTAAAGCCGGGGCAGATGATTGCCTTTGTCGGTCCTAGTGGTGCCGGCAAGTCCACTATCGCCAACCTTATCCCGCGTTTCTATGAGATAAGCAATGGTGCAATCTCCATTGACGGACAGGATATTCGCGATGTTACCGTGGCGTCGCTGCGGGAACAGATTGGCATTGTACCGCAGGAAACCATGCTGTTTTCCACGACGGTGATGGAAAATATCCGCTATGGACGTTTGGATGCCACGGATGAAGAGGTCATCGAGGCCGCGAAAGCGGCTAATGCCGATGTATTCATCCGTGAATTGCCGCAGGGCTATGATACGCCGATTGGCGAGCGGGGCCTGAATCTGTCCGGCGGGCAGCGGCAGCGCATGTCCATTGCCCGGGCTATTCTCAAGAATCCCCGGATTCTGATTCTCGATGAGGCAACCTCGGCTTTGGACACGGAAAGCGAAAAAATCGTGCAGGCAGCATTGGATTCCCTGATGGTGGGACGTACATCCTTTGTTATTGCACATCGCCTTTCCACGATATTCAATGCCGACCAGATTTATGTTATCGATGGCGGCAGGATAAAAGAACATGGCACGCATGAGGAACTTTTGGCAAAGAATGGCTTGTACAGCCACCTTTACAATATTCAGTTCAGTAAAACCGCTGTGCCAGAAGGGGCATAAGACAAATGCAAATCCTTTACAATTTAGCGGCGATTTTGGTCGTCATATTGATAATCCCGGTATTCATGATCCGTTCGGTCCGGGAAAAGGGCTTTGTGGAGCGTATCCGGCAAAGCCTGGGCTTTTATCCGGAACATACCCTGGAAAAAGTGGCAAAAAAGCACTGTATCTGGGTGCATGCGGCATCTGTAGGCGAGATTGTGGCCACAAGCCCGCTGATCAAGGAATTCCACAAGGAATTCCCGCAGGCGCCAATCCTGGTATCGGTGGTGACCACCAGTGGATATGAGATGGCTAACCGCATCATCAAGGATGCGGATGCCATTATCTATTTTCCGCTGGACTTGCCGTTTTTGGCAGGTAGCGTGCTGCGGCGCATTCATCCCCGGGTATTTTTGCCGGTGGAAACCGAATTATGGCCGAACTTCCTAAAGACGGCCCGCAAGATGCACATTCCGGTCATGATGGTCAATGGCCGTATCAGCGACCGCAGCGTGAAGCAATATAAATATCTGAACAGCCTGCTTTCCGACATGATTGGCACGGTGACGAAGTTTGCCATGCAATCGGATATTGACGCCGATTACATCATGCGTCTGGGCGCACCGCCGGAACTCGTGACGGTGACGGGCAATACGAAATTTGACCAGACCTATACCGATGTAAGCCCTGCGGAAAAGGCGGAAATTATTCAGTCAATGGGGCTTTCCAAGGCGGAGGGCATCTTGTTGGCCGGCTCGACCCACCGCGGGGAAGAGTCATTTGTCTTGAAGGCGTTTACCGCGGTACGGGAAAAACATCCCAAGGCCAAACTCGTTATTGCGCCGCGGGAACTCCTGCGTACGCAGGAAGTCATTCATCTCTGCAAGCGGGCGGGGTTTACTGTGAGTACGCGTACGGAGCAGCAGAAGAACGGCCCGCAAGACGCAGATATCGTTATCCTGGACACTATTGGTGAATTGGGCAAAGTCTATAGCGTAGGTGACGTCGTCTATGTGGGAGGCAGCCTGATTCCGCATGGCGGTCACAATATTTTGGAGCCGGCCGCCCATGGCAAGGCCATTATCGTTGGTCATTATATGTTCAACTTTAAGGATACGCATGCCCTGTTCAAAAAACGCGATGCCTGTATTACCGTTAATAATGAACAGGAACTGGCTGTAGAGACGGCAAGGCTTTTTGATGATGCTGGGCATCGCCACCGCCTGGAGGCAGAAACGCTGGCTATCGTCGGGGAAAATAAGGGGGCTTCGCGCAAGTCTGCCTTGATTTTGCGGGAAACGCTGGAAGGCTATGAAAGCCGCCCAGAAAATCGGCAGCGTGCCCGTTCCACGCAGAAGATAAACAATTTCCAGACGTATTTTATTGATTTGGTTCATCTAAAAGAAGTCGATGGCGTGGCAGAACATATCCTCACCGCGATTCTCTATCTGTTTTCCAAGATTTATGCGCTGTTGGTCGATATCAAGCTTTGGGGGTATCGGAATGGGGTATTCAGCCGCAAGAAGCTGGATTGCTTCGTAATCAGCCTGGGCAATGTCACCGTAGGCGGCACGGGCAAGACGCCTACCGCCCAGCGGTTGGCCAGCGATATTCGGGATATGGGATACAAGGTCGTTATCCTCAATCGTGGCTATCGGGCCAAATGGCATGGCAATGTCGGGATTGTTTCTGACGGAAAAAGGCTGCATATGACGGCGGCTGATGCCGGGGATGAGGCATTCATGCTGGCAAAGCATCTGCCGGAAGTTCCGGTGTTAATCGGTGCTGACCGCTCCGTTACCGGGCAGTATGCCATCGAAAATTTTGGCGCGGAAGTGGCGATTTTGGACGATGGTTTCCAGCATTGGCAGTTGGAGCGGGATATGGACATCCTGCTAGTCGATGCGGTAAATGTGTTTGGCAATGGCTATATGCTGCCGCGCGGAACCCTGCGCGAGCCCATATCGCATATCAGCCGTGCTGATGTATGCCTGTTGACCAAGGTGGACCAGGCGGCAGCCGGCTCCCGCGAATTCATCCGGGAAACGGTGCACCGTTATAACAAAGCGGCACAGGTGGTGGAGAGCATCCATCAGCCGCGCCGCTTCATTCCCCTGGCAGACTGGTATGTGGATATTGCCGGTGACGGCATTGATGTCAATACGATGCGTGGCCGGAAAATCATGGCGGTTTCGGCCATCGGCAACCCTGCGTCCTTTGAGCAGACCCTGTCGGATTTAGGGGTAACGATCATTGAAAGCTTGCGCTACCCTGACCATCACGATTACAGCATGCAGGAAATGGTCGATATCCTCCATCAGGCACAGCGCATGGGGGCAGAGGCCATTGTGATTACGGAAAAAGACGCCGTGAAAATCCCGATGGAAGTCATTCATGCAGGGATTTCCGTACCCGTATATGTCATTTGCGTGGAGGTCAACTTCCAACAAGGAAAAGACGAGTTCAAGGCACTGCTGGCGCAGCGCTTGGCGGCTAAATTGGGCAAGTGAGAAAGATAAGAGGCAGATTATGAAGGTATTATGTGTTATTCCCGCGCGTTATGCATCCACCCGCCTGCCGGGCAAACCACTCAAGGATATTGCCGGCAAGCCGATGGTCTGCCGGGTTTATGACCGGGCGTCACAGGCCAAGAAAGTATCCGAGACGATTGTGGCAACGGATGATGAACGCATCCTGACGGCAGTAGAAGCAAATGGCGGCAAGGCCATGATGACCAAAGCTTCCCATCCCACCGGCACAGACCGGCTGGCCGAAGTGGCGGAAGCTTTCCCGGATGTGGATTTAATCATCAATGTGCAGGGTGATGAACCCTTGATTGAACCGAGCCTGATTGATGAACTGGCCGCTGTCTTTGAAACGGACAGCGAGCTGAAGATGGCTACGGTCAAGACCTTGATGACGGACAGAGCTGAGATTGAAAATCCCAACAACGTCAAGGTGGTTACGGACAAGGCAGGTTATGCCCTGTACTTTTCCCGTTCGGTCATGCCCTACCCGCGCAATGCAGGATGTCCGGTGTATAAGCATATTGGCATTTATGCCTATAAGAGGGATTTCCTGCTGGCCTATGCGAAGATGGAATCTACGCCGCTCGAGCAGTCAGAATCTCTTGAGCAACTCAGGGCGCTGGAAAACGGCTACAAAATTAAAGTCGTTGAAACAAAGGCTAAGTTTGTGGGGGTAGATACCGCTGAGGATTTGGCTAAAGTTAATGAGATATATAAAAACATGAAGTAACGATATAGCGCTATTGGTCTAGATGAAAGGAGCTTGAATATGAATCAGGTTAAAGTTGGTAATTATGTGATTGGCGGCGGGGAGAAACTGACCCTTTTGGCTGGCCCCTGCGTGTTGGAAGGGCTGGACAGATGCCTGCTGATTGGTCGCACAATCAAGGAAATCTGCCAGCGTTTGGATATCAACTATGTATTCAAGGCCTCCTTTGACAAGGCCAACCGTTCTTCCTACCATAGCTTCCGCGGCCCGGGCCTGAAAAAAGGTTTGGAAATGTTAAGGACTATCAAGGAAGAGCTGGGCGTACCTGTGGTGACGGATATCCATGAAACCAGCCAGGCCAAGCCGGCAGCTGAGGTAGCCGATATTTTGCAGATTCCGGCTTTCCTTTGCCGCCAGACCGACCTTCTCCATGCCGCTGCCCAAACCGGCAAGGTGGTTAATGTGAAGAAGGGCCAGTTCCTGGCGCCGGAGGATATGCGCAATGTGGTGGACAAGCTCCATGAAAGCGGCTGTGACCAGATTATGCTTACGGAACGCGGCGCCTCCTTTGGTTATCACAATCTCGTGGTGGATATGCGTTCCCTGCCCATCATGCGTTCCTTTGGCTATCCGGTCGTGATGGACGGCACGCATTCGGTGCAGTTGCCGGGCGGCAATGGCACGACTTCGGCCGGCAACCGCGAATATGTGGAATATCTGGTGCGGGCGGCTGTGGCTGCAGGTGTGGATGCATTATTCCTGGAAGTTCATGACAATCCGGAAGAAGCACTTTCGGATGGTGCCAATATGGTTTATCTGGACAAGCTGGAAGGCTTGTTGAAAGATGCCGTGGCTATTCACGAAATCGTGCGCCATAAACAGAAGTAAACGGCGTGTTTTGGTTAGAGCTTGTGGTAAATTGAGGGGATAAGATTGGTAGATAAGATAAAAGAGGCGGCGCTGGAAACGCTCACGATTGAAGCGGATGCCGTGGAAAAACTCAAAGGCCGCATTGATGATGAATTTGTGGCGGCTGTGCAGTGCATACTCGACTGCAAGGCACGCGTGGTCGTGACCGGCATGGGCAAATCCGGCCACATTGGACGCAAGATGGCGGCCACCTTTGCCAGCACCGGCACGCCGGCGTTCTTCATGCATCCCGGGGAGGCTTTTCATGGCGATTTGGGCATGGTGACGGAAAATGATGTGGTCATTGCGATATCCAATAGCGGTGAGTCCACCGAAGTAGTCAATATCCTGCCCATTATCCGTCGCATCGGCGCGACCATCATTGCCATGAGTGGGCGCCGTGACTCCCAGCTGGGCAAGGCTGCCGACCACTTTGTGGATATCGGCGTGGAGCGGGAAGCCTGCCCATTGGGGCTGGCCCCGACGGCCAGCACCACGGCTACGCTGGCCATGGGCGATGCGATCGCCATTGCGCTTATGCGTGTGCGGGATTTTACCAGCCAGGAATTTGCCCTGTTCCATCCGGGTGGCGCCTTGGGGCGAAAGCTCCTGCTTACGGTCAAAAATGTTATGCATACCGGAGACGAAAACCCCATTGTGCATAAGGACAAGACCGCCAAGGATGCGCTCTTTATCATGACGGACAAAGGCCTTGGCGCTGCCTCGGTCATCGACGACAGCGGCAAACTGGTGGGAATCATCACCGATGGCATCATTCGCCGGGCTTTGGCCAAGGATTATAAATTCCTTGATGAGGCGGTAGGCAATATCATGTTTGCAACGCCGCTGACCATCAAGCAGGAAGCGATGGCCTCGGCTGCACTTTCGGTTATGGAAAAACACAAGCCACGTCCGGTTACGGTACTGCCGGTTATTGACGAAAATAAAATTCCTGTGGGGATTATTCATTTGACTGACCTGTTGCGTCAAGGATTGGTATAATGGAAATTCATGGCAATGCCCTAAAGGCAGCAAAAAAGATAAAATTAGTCATTTTTGATGTGGATGGCGTCCTGACCGATGGCGGCATCTATATCGGTGCCCAGGGCGAGCTCTATAAGCCCTTTTACTGCCGGGACGGGCTGGGAATCAGCCTGGCCCATAAATATGGCTTGCAGACCGCCATCATTACTGGCCGCAAGTCGGAACAAGTAGCCTTTCGGGCCAAGGAACTGGGAATCAGCCATGTCTTTCAGGGAAATTCCGACAAACGCGGTGCATATGATGAATTGAAGGAATTGACGGGGCTGAAAGACGCCCAGATTGCCTACATTGGCGATGACCTTATCGACTTGCCTGTCATGCTGCAGGTTGGCCTGCCGATGGCTGTAGCGGATGCAGAGGAATCGGTCCGCACGCAGTCGCTGGTCGTCTCCTGCAAAAATGGCGGCCATGGCGCTGTACGGGAACTTTTGGAGTTTATCTTCAAGGTACAGGGCAAGTGGGAAGATATCATGGCGGACTTCCTCTTGCCGGACAGTTCTAACGGGAATAAGAACTGGAAACAATAACGATTTGGGGGAAGACAATTAATGCTAAATTTGTGATGTTTATGAGCTGGGTGGTGTGTCACACCCCCTATAAACTCGTAATGGCTGCCGGCTGGATTTTGGGACAGCTCTATTATCTCCTGATAAAAAAGCAGCGGGAACTGGCTGTAAAACAGATGATGCCTGCCTTAGGGCTGAGTGAACCGGAGGCACGCAAAATGGTAAGGGCGTCCTTTGTCAATTTGGCCCGCAATGTGCTGGAAATCCTCTATATGCCGAACATCACGCCAAAAAATTTCCACAAGTACATTGAAATCGATCATTTGGAACGCATGACCGATGCACTGGCTGAAGGGCATGGCGTGGTTGTGCTCACGGGGCATATCGGAACCTGGGAATGGCTGTCGGCGGCATTTACGATGAACGGCTTGCCAGTTACCGCGATTGCCAAGCCGCAGCCCAATATGCAGTACACCAATGCATTGAATGATTTGCGCAAGACCATCGATGTGGAAATTTTTTCCCGTGGCACAAGCGAGCTTTTGTCTGCGGCCAAGGCATTAAAAAAAGGCAAGATCCTGGGCTTTTTGGCTGACCAGGATGGCGGCCCGGGGGGGGCATTCATTCCCTTTTTGGGGAAAGTGGCAGCGACCCCGCAAGGCCCGGCCGTCTTTGCCTGCAAGTTCAATGCCCCGGTACTGCCCGCATTTATCCTGCGCCAGCCCAACGGCAAGCATAAGGTCGTTATCGGCGAAGTTATGCGCTTTGAGGATACAGGCGATACCGACAAGGACTTATTTGACTTCACGGTGAGGATGACGAAGATCATCGAAGACATTATCCGTGAAAATCCCACGCAGTGGCTGTGGTTCCAAAAGCGCTGGAATACGCCGCCAGAACAGCAGAAAGTGGGCAAGCACCATACCGTTAAAGCACAGGAGGATGCCAGATGAGCAAGATGCGCAAGGGGCTTATCGCTGCTGCAATTGCGGCTTTTGCAGCTCTGGTGGTTTGGGCGGTGGTGACCGTCCCTGAGACGCCTGACCTGCCGGATACGCCTGCTGAAAGCAGCAAGACGATGAGTTATGACGGCAATGAAATCAGTGAGGAAAGGAATGGTCGTAAAATCTGGGACTTGACTGCTGAGCATATTGACGTTAATATTGAAACCCGTGATGCAGTGCTGGAAAAGCTGCAGGGACATTTTTATGCTGAAGATGGCAGGGTAGTGGAAGTAAAGGCCGGCAAAGGAACCTATGCGGAAGGGACGAAGGATATTGTCCTTTCGGATAACGTGGAGATAAAAAACAGCGATGGCGCACAATTGACCTGTGATGAACTGCGCTGGGATGCGCAAAAGGAAATTTTGGCGGCAATTGGCAATGCCAAGGCCGTTAAGGAGGATATGCTGGCCACTGGTGACCGCATTGAAAGCAGTGATGGCTTCAATAAAATTAAAATCAGTGGCAAGGCACATTTGCGCAGGGGAGGAGAAACGAAATGACAAGTCGAATGAAAAAGATGGTTATGGCACTGACCCTCGCTTTGGCAATGCCCTGGGGGCATATCTCGGCAGCCGGTGAACCTGCTGAACTCAATGCGGATAATGTGGAATACGATATGAGCACGGGGCAGGCCGTGGCTACGGGCGACGTACTGCTAAAGCAGGGAACCACCAAGGTTACGGGCGCGAAAGCAACCTATAATGCCAAGACCCAGGAAGGCTCTGTAGAGGGCAACGTCATAGCGGTGCGTGAGACCATGCGTCTCACCTGCAGCCGAATTGTTACTGATGGGCAGGGACATATCAGTGCTGTGGGCAGCGTGCGGGGAACCGATGGTGACAAATCTTTTGCCGGCGAGCAGGTAGATTACTATCCAAATCAGAATAAATACATCAAGATTCCTGCGGGGGGCACAATCAGCAATAGTGATGGTACATTCTCCGCAAATTATATGGAAGGCTGGCTGGATGATGAACATTATGTCGGCATAGGGAATGTCCATATTGAAAGCCCGGCACGCCAGATGGAAGCCGGCGGTGACCATGCCGATTATGTTGGCAAGGAACAGGGCCGGGTGGTGTTGACCGGCAATGCTTGGGCGGTTAAGGAAAACAATACGATGAAGAGCAATAAGCTGACCCTTTATCTTGACCCCGAAGGACGGGCTAAGGTCAAGTAAGGAAAGCTGTAATAGATGGAGGGCAGGACCTTGCATATTGAGGCGAAAAATCTGGTAAAAAAATTCAAGGAGCACACAGCTGTGGACAGGGTGTCCCTGCGGGTGGAAAAGGGCGAAATCGTTGGCCTTTTGGGGCCTAATGGTGCTGGCAAGACCACATCGTTTTATATGATTGTTGGCCTCGAACAGCCATCTTCCGGAGAGGTGTTCCTGTCGGATGTGAACATCACCAAAATGCCCATGTACAAGCGGGCCGAATTGGGCATTAGTTACCTGACCCAGGAGTCCTCCATTTTCCGCAAGCTCACAGTGGAAGAAAATATCATGGCCATATTGGAGACCACGTCACTTTCCCGGGCTGAGCAGCGTTCACGCTTTGATGAACTGCTGGCGGAATTTCATATCACGCATGTCCGTAACCGCAAGGGCACGGAGCTTTCCGGCGGTGAGCGCCGCCGGGTGGAAATCGCCCGCTGCCTGGCCTTGGAGCCGCAGTTTATTTTGCTGGATGAACCCTTTGCGGGCGTTGACCCCCTGGCCGTGGCTGATATTCAGGAGATTATCCAGTATCTGCGCCAGCGAGGCATGGGGATTCTCATTACGGACCATAATGTGCGCGAAACCCTGCAGATTGTGGACCGTGCGTATATTCTGAGTGAAGGCAAAATTTTGCTGGAAGGCAGCAGCCAGACCATTGCAGAAAGTCCGATAGCGAAAAAGTTTTATTTGGGTGAGAATTTCACCTTGTAAGGAGAACCGATATGCGATTGCGAATTTTAGACAAATATATATTCAGGGAAGTGGCGCTGACCTTTGTCTTTAGCATTTGCGCGTTCTCTGCAGTATTTATTGGCTCGGGAACGCTGTTCAGGATTGCTAAATATATCACCGATTATGGCGCTTCCCTGCAGGCGGTGGTAAAAATCTTTATCTTTGGCCTGCCGGGGGTGGTTATCTGGACCTTTCCTATGTCCATGTTGCTGTCGACACTTTTGACTTTTGGGCGTTTGTCCAGCAATAGTGAGATTACCGCCATGAAGTCCTGTGGCATCAGTTTTTCCCGTATTGCCATGCCGGCCATTGTTATGGGGCTTATCGTGAGTATTGCCGCAATGGCCTTCAATGAATATGTGGTTCCCTGGGCCAATACGGCCTACCGCAATGTGCTCTATTATGAAATCGAGGGCAATACGGGGATGAAGTCCCAGGAACATATTATCCTCAAGGAAATCACTGGGGACAAAATCCAACGTCTTGCCTATGCACGCCGCTATGATGCGGATGTTCAGCAGCTGCAGGGAATTACGCTGCAGGAATTCAACGAAGCCGGCAAGGTAAAAACGGTAGAAAATGCCGATTACGCTGAGTGGAATGGCAATATCTGGACCATGCACAATGGTGTTATTTATGATATTACGGACGAAGAGGGCAAAAGCGAACATATGGTTCGCTTTAAGACGCAGGTGTTGCCCATAAGTGCAAATCCTACGCAGATTGTTCGTGAACAAAAGGAACTGGAAGAAATGACCATGAAGGAACTGCGGGAACAGATTAACATACTGAAAACGCAGTATGTGGATACCAACAAGCTGGAAGCAGAGCTTTATCAGCGAGTGACGGTTCCCATGGCCAGCCTGGTTTTTGCGCTGGTGGGTGTTCCTTTGGGCTTGCAGCCTACGCGGAACAGTTCCTCAGCTGGCTTTGCCATGAGTGTCATCATCATCTTCGTTTATTATGCGCTTATGACGATGGGCAATGCCTTGGCGCGTAGTGGGGTCGTTCCGCCGCTCTTGGCGGTATGGATGCCTAACCTTGTTGGCATGGCAGCCGGTGCGTATCTGGTGCGGCGGGCCTCACGCTGATTGCTTGGAGAAAGGTGGAAAGATAGATGTCAGGAATCCTCTTGATTGCTGTGCTGGTCATTACGGGCGGTGCGATTGCGTTTATTGGTGACCGGCTGGGCACGAAAATTGGCAAGAAACGCTTGTCGATTTTCGGGCTGCGTCCCCGGCATACATCAATCATCATTACGATTTTTACCGGCATTGTAATCACCACCTTGACGTTTGGTGTCATGGCCGCAGCGTCAGAAAATGTGCGTACGGCACTGTTTGGCTTGGAAGAGCTTAATCGGACGATGCAGGAAACCAAGAATAATCTTTTGCACACGCAGGCGGACTTGGATGCAGCCAAGTCTGAGCAGGAGCGCACGGATGCTGCCTTGCAGCAGTCCAAGGCGGATGTAGCCCGGCTCAATGAGCAGCAAAAGGCTCTTGAGGCGGAAGCGGCCCTCTTGCAGGCTGGCATTGCTGAACTGGAAGGGGCAAAGGCAGAGCTTACGGCCCGCAATGAGGAGCTGTTCGGCAACAATCAAAAGCTGCTGGCGGACAACACAAATTTGACGGCAGATAACGAAAACCTGTCCGCAGACAACAAGACGCTGGAAGAACGAACCCGGCAGCTGCGGGCAGGCCTGATTACTGTCCGTGAAGGCGATATTGCCTTTCGGGCAGGCGAGATTATTGCCAGCGGCGTAATCCGTGGCGGCCGCAGCAATGAAGAGGTGGCGGCGGATATGGAAATGCTGGCAGCGCTGGCTAACCGCAATGTGTCGGCACGCTTTGGCAGTGACCGTTCGGATGAGGATATTTGGATCTATCGTCCGGAATATGAGGCGGCGGTGGAAACGATTGCGAAAAGCAAGCAGGATATTGTCGTACGCATTGCAGCGGCCAGCAATCTGGTGCGCGGCGAGGAAGTCCGCACCACGTTGGAGCTTTATCCCAACAGCATCATCTATCGGGATAAGGAGTTCATCATTGCCCGCCCTTACGAGCTGGGCCTTGCGGATGACAGCGAAGCGGAACAGACGGTAATGAATTTCCTCAAGGACGTCAACTTTGCCGCAACCTCGAAAGGGATTTTGCCTGACCCACTGCGGGGAACCGTGGGCGTGATGGAAGGTGCCCAATTCTATGATGTGGTGGCAAAGCTCAAGGGACAGCGCGGGCCTGTGATTCTGTTGGCCTATGCCAATGGTGATACCGATGCGTCTGGCCCGCTGCGCCTCAAGATTGAAGTGGAGAAAAATAACCAATGACAATAGCAGCATTAGACCCCGGCAGGGATAAATGCGGTTTTGCTGTATTGAATGACGACGGCAAAATTCTCTGCCAGCGGGTTATTGCCACGGAAAACTTAATGATGGAAGTAAATGCGGCTAAAGCTGACTACGGCTTTAGCCGTCTCCTTATCGGCAATGGTACCACAAGTAAAGAAGCGCAGGGGAAACTAGCGCAGTTTTCCGCGTTGGAGGTCATTGTCCGTGACGAATACCGCACCACGGAACTGGCGAAAAAGGAGTACTGGAAATCCAACCCGCCTAAGGGCTGGCGGCGTCTTATCCCCGTGACCATGCAGGTGCCACCGGTGCCCGTGGACGATTTTGTGGCCGTAATCCTTGCCAAAAGATATTTACAGGAAATCCAGGAGAGTAAAGGAGAGCATGAACATGGAGCAGAATAAGATTCAAAAGCGCCCTGAATGGACGGAGTATTTTCTCGATATCGCCCGCGCCGTAGGTCGCCGGGCAACCTGCCTGCGCCGCCGCTATGGGGCGATTATCGTCAAGGACCATATCATCATCAGCACCGGCTACAACGGTGCTCCGCGCGGCGAAGATAACTGCATTGACACGGGTATCTGTGAGCGTGAGCGGCTCCATGTGCCCAAGGGGCAGAATTATGAACTCTGCGTGGCGGTGCATGCCGAGCAGAATGCCATCATCAACGCCGACCCCGCGGACATGGAAGGCGCAACCATTTATATCGTGGGCATCAATGCCGATGGCACACTGGCCTCTGGCAAGCCCTGCCTGCTCTGCCGCAGAATGCTCAGAAATGCCAAACTGGCACAGGTTGTTTATTACGAAACAGACGGCAGCATTGTTACCTGCCAGCCAGATGAAATACACGACTGAGCAAATAAACACGTTCTTTCAGCTTATTTTCATTGACACTCTGTATACACTGCGCTAAAATAGGCTTGTTATGAATTATCGATTTTGAGAAAAAGAGGTGCTACTTGTATGCCAGAATATGTGTTGGCGTTTGTCATTGCCGCAGGCGTGGCCTTGGCACTTACGCCCGGTGTGATTTTCCTGGCGGCCAAGACGGGGGCAATGGACGCTCCCGATGCGAGAAAAGTACATAAAAAACCCATTCCCCGTATTGGCGGATTAGGGATTTATGCGGCCTTTATGGTGGCGATTTTAGGGATTATGCAGTTCATCGAAGTGGAACCGGAAGTGCTCTTTGAAGTCACTGGCTTGCTTGTGGGCGGCTCCCTGATTGTGCTTGTGGGTGTCATTGACGACTATAAGAACCTGCCAGCCAAGGTCAAGCTGGTGGGGCAGATTATTGCGGCAGCCGTGCTCGTCATTGCCTTTGATGTGCGCATTGACTTCATCACGGACCCCTTTGGCGACTTCTTCTATACGGAGTGGCTGGCTATTCCCCTGACCATTTTTTGGATTGTTGGCCTGACCAATACGGTGAACCTGATTGACGGCCTTGACGGGCTGGCAGCCGGGGTATCGACTATTGCGGCAATTACCATATTTTTGGTGGCACTGCAGCAGAACATCCTGTTGGTGGCTGTGCTCACGGCGGCTTTGGCTGGAGCAGCCTTTGGCTTCCTTTATTACAACTTTAATCCGGCGCGGATTTTTATGGGCGATTCCGGCAGCATGTTCTTAGGCTATATGCTGGCCGGCATATCTGTTATCG
>CADAAS010000078.1 GCA_902785885.1 Pseudoselenomonas ruminantium | reverse complement strand
TTTTTCTTCTATTGCTATTTTCTGGTGTTTGGGCATAGAAAACTCCCCCTATGATGACAGTTATATTTTTTACTGTCTCTCATAAGGGGAGCATATCATCTGAAGCAACCGCCGTTTTTTGTTGGTTTGTATGTTCAAAAAGTTTAGGCGCCTTTTACCTCGGCCAAAGCTTCGTTCAATGCTTTGGATAACTGGTCGGCACAGGAAGTGCCGCGTCCACGGCAATCATTGCCCTTCAACATAGCGGCGATATTTGCCGCATCTGCGCCCTCGACCAGTTTGCTGATGGCTGCCAGATTGCCCGGACAGCCGCCGGTGAATTGAACGTCATGCAGCTTGCCGGCCTCATCAATACTGAAGTCGATTTGCTTGCTGCATACACCCTGGGGCTGATAGGAATAATTTTTCATCATATGCTCTCCTTAAACATCGACAAACATAAAAAGTTTGTACATTTATCCTCTAAGAGTATTATACAAGATATAAAAAAGTTAGCAAGTATGCAAAAAGTTATCTATTTGGTGTGTATATAACAGGGTTTTTTTAATAAGTTGTCGAATAATCTTAACAGTGTATACAGGTGCCCACATATGGGATAGGCTGCAAGGTTATCTGCAGTCAAGGCTTTGAACCGGGGAAAAGGGAAACGGTCAGAGGCGGGGGCTTTTTGAGGAGGATTAGGGAATAAATGGAATTCATTATGCAAATCAACGAAGTGGCAAACCACTTTGTTTGGGGCCCTCCGGGCATGATTTTGCTGGTGGGGACGGGCATTTATTTGACCTTTCTGCTGGGCGTGCCCCAGCTCCGCTATTTCTTTCCGGCAATTGCCGAGGTCTTTAGCTTTCGACAAAGGGGCGAAGGGGATAAATCCATTTCCTCTTTTGCGGCAATGGTTACGGCGATGGCCGCGACGGTGGGAACCGGCAATGTGGCGGGTGTAGCAACAGCCTTGCACCTGGGTGGACCTGGGGCGTTGGTCTGGATGCTCATATCGGCGTTCTTTGGTATGTGTACCAAATTTGCGGAAGTCACGCTGGCCATTCACTACCGTCAAAAGGATGCGCAGGGGGATTGGCGTGGCGGTCCCATGTATGTCCTGGAGTATGGTTTGGGGGAATGGGGCGGCGTTTGGAAACCGATAGGAAAGTTTCTGGCGGTTCTGTTTGCGCTGTTTGTCCTGTTTGCTTCTTTAGGAATGGGGGCAGCTGTGCAGGCAAATTCAGCAGCTGAGGTGCTGTTCATGGGCTGGAATGTGGACCATATGAACAGTGGCATTATGATGGCTGTGGCAGTAGGTCTGGTCATCATCGGCGGGCTTACCAGCCTCTCCCGTGTGACGGTGTTTGTGGTTCCGTTCATGATTGTTTTTTATCTGGTGAGTGCCGGTATTTTGTTGCTGAGCCATTGGACGCAAATTCCTGCGGCTATTGGGGATATGTTCCGTATGGCATTTTCCTTTGACCCTGCGGTATTTGCCGGTGGGGTGGCAGGCTGGTGTGTTATGGAAGCCGTTCAGCGGGGTGTTTCCCGCGGTGTTTTCTCCAATGAGGCGGGGATGGGTTCTGCGCCTATGGCCTATGTTACGGCAGATTGTGCGCATCCTGTTCAGATGGGCTTCTATGGCATCTTTGAGGTGTTTGTGGATACCTTTGTCATTTGTACCGTTACGGGCCTGGCGATTCTTGTTACCGGTACGATGGCGTACTATCCTGAATTGACAGGGGCACAGCTGGTACTCAGCTCTTTTGAACTGGTACTGGGCGTGTCTGGCAAGTATATTCTTGTCATTAGTCTGCTGCTCTTTGCGACAACAACGATACTGGGGTGGTATTGGTATGCCGAGACGGCGGTGACGTATCTGTTTGGTGTGCGTTTTAAGTCGGTCATGAAACTGCTGCTGATTGCCATGATTGTCGTAGGCGCTTCCGGCGCGCAGTTACTGGATGCATCCGGCAATGACTTCCTGAACAGTATATGGAGCATCTCGGACACCCTCGTGGGACTGATGGCTTTTCCTAACCTGGTTGGCCTGTTGCTGCTATCTTTGACGATTAGGCGTTTGGTGAAGGATTATGATGCGCAAAAAGCCGTGCAGAAAATACGCGAAGTGTCGGATAAGAAGCCAATGTCCAAGGAAATGCGGAATTTGCTGCTCGTGTCTGCTTGTGCAGCTTTGCTGCCGCTTGCCCTAATCGCCTTTGGCGATAGTTCGCGGGAGGCAATTCGTCCGCAGGACATTTCTCTGCAAACGGTCTTGAATAGCGGTCGTTTTGTCGTTGGCGTTGACGATAACTTCCCGCCTATGAGCTTTACCGACGAGAATGGGGAACTGGTCGGCTTTGACATTGACCTGTCGCGTGAGATTTCTTCCCGTCTGGGAGTTACGTCTGTGGTGCGCCCCATTGCCTGGAAAGACAAGGAAGAAGAACTGGATAGCAGGAAAATCGATTGTATCGGCAGTTTGTCGGTAACTTCTCAGGCTGTGAAGAAGTTGAGCATCTCGGAAGCGTATGTAAAGGATAATCTGGTTTTCGTTGTCCGGGGCGACAGCAATATTATATGGCTGAGTGATATCAAGGGGAAGAAGATTGGGATACAGACCGGTTCGACAACAGATGATGTCTTTATGAAATCGGAATTTAACAAGGAGGCTATGGTTGTTCCGCTGACGGATAACGTGGCGGTTCTCCAACAGGTAAAAGAAGGAAAGGTCGATGTGGGGTTTGTTGATTCACTGGCTGCATTTTATTTTATCCGTTCAAGCAGCGAACGATATTTTATCCTTCCCGACAGCCTGAGTGAAGAGGATTTGGCTCTGGGGTTCAGAAAAGATGACAAGGAACTGCGGAGCAGGGTGCAACAAATCCTCAGCGAAATGAGAGCGGATGGAACGCTGGGGAGAATCTCCCAGAAGTGGTTTAAAAGCGATATTATCATTGTCCGGTAAACTCTGTCAGGAGGACGAATATGGATGCCAAAAAAGAGAAAAAAGCTGAGTCTGTCCTGAAACGAGTGGATATGACGACGATTATTATTCTGTTCTTTCTAGCTGTGGTCATGGCCTATTACACCATGCTGCAGTCCGAGATGAAGCAGAAAGTCATCGTAACGCGGGAACTGGTTGCCACCAAGTCAGCGAATCAAATCAATGAATACCTATCCACCGGTGTGGATATCATCAGAGGAACGTCTTATACGCTGGATGATATGATTCGCAAAGAGAAATCCCATGCGGAAATGACCGACTTTTTGGAGAAACAGTATGCTGCAACCGAACACATCACTGCAGGGAATTCGACGGGCCTGTATGCTGTGGTGGAAGATGAGTTCATGGAGGGAACGGGCTGGGTTCCCGCTGCGGATTTTGTTCCGCAGGAACGTCCCTGGTATGGAGGAGCGCTGGCCAATATCGGGCAGGTCGCAGTCGTAGACCCATATCTTGACGTGAAAACCCATACTATGATGATTACGTTATCCAAGTCGCTTTGTGATGTAAAAAGTGTTGTCGCGATGGACTTTTCCCTGAAGCACCTGCAGGCCATGACCGAGGAACTGGCTGCCAAGGGGGATTCGGATATTGAAATCGTTTTGGATAGAAAGTACAGGGTCGTAGCGCATTCGAACCGGGCAGAAGTAGGGAAAAGCTATCTTACGGAGGAAGGAACGTTTGGCAGGGTGCTTGTGGATAAGCTGCGTTCCACCGAGGATAAATATTTTTCCTTTCGGTTTGGTGATGCGGAGTACATCGTGTACACCATGCCGGTGGCGAACAGCTGGCTATGCTTGTCGGTGTTTGATGCGACAGCTACCTTTGCGCAGCTTAGAAGGACTTTGGTTCTGACCATCATTGTCCTGTTGTTGGTCATATCGGTAATTCTATTTATCATGTCGCGTTACGAAAAGAAATCCCGCCTGGCGCAGGAATTGAACCAGAAAGCGGAAACAGCGGCTGCAGCCAATGAAGCGAAATCTACATTTTTGTCGAATATGTCCCATGAGATACGAACCCCCATCAATGCGGTGTTGGGGATGAATGAGATGATTCTGCGTGAAAGCCGTGAGCCAAACGTAATTGAGTATGCCGAAAATATTCATACAGCGGGCAGTACCCTGTTAGGGCTGATTAACGATATTCTCGATTTCTCCAAAATCGAGGCGGGCAAGATGGAAATCGTCCCTGTGGATTACGACCTTTCCTCCGTTTTTAATGATTTGGTGAATATGATTCACACGCGGGCGGATGCCAAGGGGCTGGAGCTTTTGCTGGATTTTGACCAGGAGACGCCGAAACTGCTCTATGGTGATGAAATCCGTATCAAGCAGGTCATTACGAATATCCTGACGAATGCAGTGAAATATACGGAAAAAGGCAGTGTGACCTTTTCCGTAAAATTCGAGCGTGTCCCGGATGACCCGGACAGTGTGCTGCTCTGTGTGGCGGTTAAGGATACCGGTATCGGGATAAAGCCGGAGGATATGGAGAAGCTGTTTTCCAAGTTTGAGCGCATTGAGGAAAAGCGCAACCGCAACGTGGAAGGCACTGGCCTGGGGATGACCATCACGCTGAACCTGCTGGAAAAGATGGGCTCATCCCTGCAGGTGGAAAGCACTTATGGTGTTGGTTCGACGT
Organism: Pseudoselenomonas ruminantium; assembly: GCA_902785885.1. Classification (GTDB taxonomy): domain Bacteria; phylum Bacillota; class Negativicutes; order Selenomonadales; family Selenomonadaceae; genus Selenomonas_A; species Selenomonas_A ruminantium_M. The sequence goes on along the minus strand of CADAAS010000078.1, from coordinate 5,581 downwards.
TTTCCTTTAAGCTGCGGCAGCATGTGAACAAGTGGGAGCCGTTGGGCGATTACAAGGCGTCCTATCAGGAATTGTTAAAAGGACATAAAAAATATCGCGAGAAATTTACGGCACCTGAGGCGCTGGTTCTGATGGTGGATGACAATCCGATGAATCTGACGGTGTTTAAGAGCTTGATTAAGCAGACGAAGGTTCAGGTGGATACGGCAAACGACGGTGACGAAGGGCTGTTGCTGGCTAAAGAAAAAAAATACGATATCATTTTCCTTGACCATATGATGCCGGGCAAAGATGGTATTGAGACGCTGCACGAACTAAAGGCAAAGGACAGCGGACCGAACCTTGCTACGCCGGTAATCTGTTTGACCGCCAATGCGATTTCTGGTGCACGGGAGCAGTATATCGAGGAAGGGTTCAACGATTATCTGACCAAGCCCATTGACACGGATAAGCTGGAGGAAATGCTGCTCAGCTATCTGCCGCAGGACAAGCTGCAAGAAGCAGGCGAAGAAGCTGTGGTGGAGGACAATCCTGAGATTCCGGATTGTCTTGCGCCGCTCCAAGGTGCAGGATGGCTGGATATTGGTATGGGCATAAAAAACAGTGGTTCTGTCGATGCCTATCTGTCCCTGTTAAAGATTTTCTATGAATCCATGGATGAAACAGAGCAGGCAATTGAAGGTTTTTATGCAGAGCGCAATATAAAAGACTATACCATAAAGGTGCATGCGCTCAAAAGTTCGGCCAGGATAATCGGTGCCCAAGAATTCGGTGAAGAAGCGCAGCTGCTGGAAAATGCCGGCAAGGCGGAGAATAGGGAATATATTCGGGCACATCATGAAGGCTTCATCGAGACTTATCGCGGATTTAAGGCGCAGCTCGCGGCGGTCTTTGCAAATGAACAGACAGCGGCGGAAGATGAGAAGCCGGAGGCGGACGCTGTACTGATGGAAAGCGTCTATGAAGAAATGCGGGAGGCTGCAGAAGAAATGGATTGTGACCGTTTGGAGGAGATTTTCACCGAGATGGAAGATTATCGAATTCCGGATGGGGAGGTCGAGCTTTACAAAAAGCTCAAACAGGCGGTGGACCATTTTGACTACGAGGGCATTTTGACCTTGCTGGACAAGTGAAGGGATTCGTACGAGAATGAAACGGATAACGGATAGAAGATAGGAGATAGGAGAAAACTATGGGCATTTGGATTGTTGTTGTTGATGATGACCCCCTGGCGCTGACTCATACAAAGCGCATCCTGCGGGAACAGGATATGCGTGTCAGCTGCCTGCGTTCCGGGCGTGACCTGTTGAAATTTATGAGCAAAAACGTCCCCGATTTGATTCTGCTGGATATACAGATGCCGGAAATGGATGGGTTTACAACCCAGCAGGAACTACGGCATATGGAAGAGGAGGCGGGACGGGAACCCACACCCATCATCTTCCTGAGTGGACTGGAGACCAACGAAGCAGAGAGCCGCAGCTTTGAACAAGGTGCCGCGGATTTTATCCGCAAACCTGTTCATAAGGATATTCTGACAAAGCGCATCTTAAATACCGTCAAACATACAAAAGAAATCGTGAGCTTGAAAGAGGAAGCGGCTGTGGATAAGCTGACCGGTCTGTTGAATAAGGCAGCAGGAACCGTCAGGGTGACAAAGCTATGTGCGGAGCGGGCCGGCATGCTGATGATTTTGGATTTAGACAATTTTAAGTTGGTCAACGATATTTATGGTCATAGCATGGGCGATAAGGTGCTGATGGCTTTTGCCGATGTTGTCCGGCGCAATATCCGGGCACAGGATGTTATGGTCAGAATAGGCGGGGACGAGTTCATGGGCTTTTTTGCCAATATGAACAGTGAAGAGGCGCTGAACAGCCTGCATCACAGGCTGAATAATGAACTTATCAAAGAGACTGTCAAACTGGCAGGGGATAGCTTTAATATTCCGCTGAGTATTTCGATAGGCGCCGTTTTGGTGCCGGAATACGGACAGGACTATGAGATGCTGTTTCCTCTGGCAGACAGCGCGCTTTACAAGGTCAAACAAAGTGGCAAAAACGGGGCAAGGATATATGGCCGGAATGGCGAAGGCGATTTTTCCGGTGAAAATGATATCCAAAAGGAGTTTGCCCGTATCACGCAGATTGTGGAGAGCTGGCATACTCGGGACGGAGTAATATCGATGGACCTCAAACAGTTCGCTCTGATCTATCGTTTCCTCCGGCAGTTCTACAAGCGATACGGGGGGACGGTGGTCAAACTGTTGTTTATCCTGTCTGAGGAGGATACAGCTGAGGTGCGTCCGTACAATTTGAAGGATGCGGCGGAAAAGTTCGAGCTCTGCCTGCAGGACACCCTGCGCAAGAGCGACATGATTCTGCGGCATAAGCCCAATCAGTTCTATGTACTTTTGCAGAATCTCTCGGAGGAAGATTTTCAAACCGTTTTCCAACGCATTATGGATACCTGGGAGGCGGGGGAAAACCATGCCGGCATCCATATCGAATATCTCATGGAGTATGTCATCTATGAGAAGGAGAATTATGGAAAGTGAGGCTTTACGCCAAAATAGGGGCTGTTGCATGTAATCAATTTACATGCAACAGCCCCTTGGCTCATATTTGCGGGAGTTCACGATTTAAGATTAGGGCATTTTTTGACCATAAGTTCCTCATAATGGGCAATCTTGTAGTCCAAGCGTTCCATGGTGGCTTTTAGCTGTTCATACTGTTCCTGAAGGCGGGCGCGCTGCTCTACGAGGATATCCTTGCGGGCTTCTTCGGTGCCTTCCTTGAAGAACAGGTCAACATATTCAATCAGGGCTTCGACCTGTACGCCGGCATTGCGCATGCATTTGGAGAACTCCACCCAGCCGCAGGCGGCTTCGTCAAAATCGCGGATGCCATTTTCCTTGCGGGGGACGTGGGGGATAAGGCCGATGCGCTCGTAGTAGCGAATGGTATCGGCAGATAAATCGTATTTTTCGCTGACTTCCTTGATGGTCATAATATCACCTCGTTATTCTAACTTCATCTTATGGCTTCAGTTTAACACTTGGAGTGTACTCGAAGTCAAGAGAAAATTTTTTTCGTAAATGCAGTAAAAAGTTGTTGACTTGAAGTTTGCTCCAAGGTATAGACTGAGCCATATCCGTTGAATTAACGCATGTTATGATAGCGAAAGGAAGTAAAATATGTATTTAGAAAAAATTAATGGCCCGCAGGATATAAAAGGATTTTCCGCAGAGCAGCGCAAGGTATTGGCGCAAGAAATGCGGGATGCCATGTTGAAAAGAGCAAGTATTCACGGCGGTCACTTTGGCCCGGATTTCGGTATCGTGGAGGCGGTGATTGCCCTGCATACGGTGTTTGATTCGCCGCAGGATAAATTTGTCTTTGATATTTCCCATCAGGCTTATCCGCATAAGATGCTCACAGGGCGCAGGGATGCATACCTTTATGAAGAGCATTATGATGATGTGTCCGGCTACACCAACCCGGAGGAAAGCGAGCACGATATGTTCAATGTCGGGCATACTTCCACATCCATCAGCCTGGCAACGGGTTTGGCCAAGGCGCGTGACCTCAAGGGCGACAAGGAAAACATCATTGCCGTTATTGGTGATGGTTCCATGAGCGGCGGTGAAGCTTTGGAAGGGCTGGATACTGCCGGTGAAATGGATTCCAATCTGATTATTGTCTTCAACGATAATGACCAGAGCATTGCCGAAGTGCATGGCGGTATGTATAAGGGCTTTCGGGAACTCAGGGAAACCAAAGGGCAGTCGGAGCGCAATCTGTTCAAGGCCATGGGGCTGGAATATCGTTTTGTGGAAGATGGCAACGATGCCGAAGCCTTGATTGCGGCGTTTCGTGAGGTCAAGGACATTGACCATCCGGTGGTTATCCATATCGTCACGCAAAAGGGCAAGGGCTACAAGCCGGCCGAGGAAAATAAGGAAGATTGGCACTGGCATATGCCGTTTGATATTGAAACTGGCGCAACCAAGCAGGAAATAGTAGACCCCTATGCTGAGCAGACTGCAGCAACCTTTTTGCGGCTGGCTAAGGAAGATGAGAAATTCATCGCCATTTCCGCAGCCACGCCGTCCAGCATGGGGCTCACGCAGGAACGCCGCAAGGCCTTGGGCAGACAGTATATTGATGTGGGTATTGCCGAAGAACAAGCTGTGGCGATGGCTTCCGGTCTGGCCCGCAATGGTGCCCATCCCGTCTTTGGCGATTTTTCTTCCTTCTTCCAGCGTACCTATGACCAGCTTTCCCAGGATGTATGTGTCAATAATAACCCGGCAACCTTTTTGGTGTTCTGGGCTTCCATGTACGGCATGAACGATGTGACCCATTTAGGTTTCTACGATATCCCCATGATGAGCAATATCCCGAATCTCGTCTATCTGGCACCGACTTCCCCGGAAGAATATCAGGCCATGCTGGATTGGTCGGTCAAGCAGGAAAAATATCCGGTCGCTATCCGTGTGCCGCATATGATGGTGGGCAGTTCCAATCGCCCCGTGCGCAAGTCTTATGATGAACTCAATAAGTACGAAGTGGTGCAGGAAGGCAGCCATGTGGCCATTATCGGCTTGGGCAATTTCTACAATCTGGCCGAAGAAGCTGCAGCAAAACTCAAAGAACAGGGCATTGAGGCTACGCTTGTCAATCCGCTCTTTATCACCGGACAGGACAAGGAACTGCTGGAAAAATTGAAAGCGAACCATGAACTGGTGGTGACCTTGGAAGATGGTGTTTTGGATGGCGGCTTTGGCGAAAAGATTGCCCGCTTCTATGGCGCAGATAAGATGAAGGTCTTGAATTTTGGTTTGGAAAAGAAATTCTATGACCGTTATGATTATGAAACATTGGCCAAGGAAAATCACCTGACGGCTGCGCAGGTCGCAGAGGATATTCTGGCTAATCTATAAATAAAACACCATTTAACCGGTTGACTTGGAGTAAACTTCAAGTGGTAAAGTAAAGACAGGATAGTGTTTGCCATCGTGAATAGAAGCATAGTTTAGCAGGGAGGTTGGCGTGATGAAGAAAAATATGACGCGCAGGAATTTCGTGAAGCTCGCGGGCATGGCTATGGCTATGACGGCTTTGCCGGGCTGTGCAGGACTTGCGGCGGACACGGCAGAAAAAAAGCCGGAGGCAAAGGAAAAAGTTGCCGGTACCGGTGGGGAACATTATGTTCCGTATAGTGAACGACAGGGGGCAGAGTCGGTGGTTTACTTTACCCGTGACCTGTCGGCGGCAGGGCTCTTGAAAATTTATGACCGTGTCAAAAAAGATTTGGACGGCAAGGTGGCCATCAAGCTGCATACTGGTGAACCGCATGGCCCGAATATCATTCCCCGTCCCTGGGTAAAGGAATTGCTGCAGAAGCGTTTGCCGGAGGGCACCATCATTGAGACCAATACCTATTATGGCGGTGGCCGCGACACGACGGAAAGACATCGCCAAACCTTGCAGATCAATGGCTGGGCGGATTTCACCACAGTGGATATCACAGATGCCGAGGGAACCGCAATGCTGCCGGTACCTAATGGCAAGTGGTT
>CADAAS010000077.1 GCA_902785885.1 Pseudoselenomonas ruminantium | reverse complement strand
CATCCATCCAGTCAGCTCGCGTGCAGGTGTATTTCATCGACAACGATGATTACTTTGGCAAGCGGCTCATTGAGTGCGACGAATCTGGTGTTGAGTATGACGATAATGGCGAACGAGCTATATTCTTTGCACGTGGTGTGCTTGAGACGGTTAAGAAACTGCGCTGGGTACCCGATATCATCCACTGTCAGGGTTGGATGAGCGGCGTTGTGCCTTTCTACGTTAAGACCGCCTATCGCGACGAACCATCGTTTGCAGAGACAAAGGTTGTAACATCGCTATATAACAAGACTATCCAGAAGGATTTCGGCGATGATTTCAAGCAGTTCCTGGAGTTCCGCGATGCTAAGGCATCATTGCTGGGCGACTATAAGGACAAGTTTGACTTCGACGAACTCAACAAGCTGGCAATCGATTATAGCGACGGTGTTATCCAGGCTGCGCCTGATGTCGACAAGCAGTTGCTCGACTATACAGCAGCCAAGAACATACCTTTGCTGGGATATCATGAGGACTTTGCCGATGCCTACGAGACATTCTACGAGTCGCTCTACCCAAACGAGGCCGAATAAGTATTTGAACTAAGATATTAATACATGAAACTAAGATTGTTAACAGCGATTGCAGTAACGGCAATGGCGCTGAATGCTTGTACCGAGGATACCGACACTATCGGCTCATCTATCACCAACGATACCGATAGGCTGATATTCTCAACAGGTGTCTACAATGCTACCTCAAGATCGATATTGGCCGATTCTGTTTACTCGCATAATTCAGATTGTTATTTCGGAATGGTAAAGGATCCCGAAACCCACACATATGTAAAGAGCGACCTTATGGCCCAGTTTAATATGATTGAAGGTTTCAGCCTGCCCAGCGAAGACAGAATACTCAGCAAGATCGACGGAAAAGTTGTGGCCGACTCATGCTATATCTCATTGTATGTGAAATATGCCAAGTCATACGGCGACACGCTTTCTGCTATGAAGATGCGCGTATCCGAGCTGAATGCGCCTATCGACGACAAGTACACCCACTACAGCAATTTCGATCTCAAGAAGAACGGATACATCCGTAACGACGGACTGAAAATCAATAAGATGTTCTCTATAAGAGACCTGAAGCTCACCGACGGCAACCTGTGGAGCCTGCAGCACAACATCCCCTATCAGGGCACATCGAGCGATAGCGGCTATTACGACCGCATCCTGGTTCCAATGAATGTTCCATATACCGCCAAAGATGGCCGCCAAAAACGGGTCATCCGTAACCTTTTGCAGCGGCTCAAAAATCTCCGACCAAACAGCCAGAAAGCAAATGGCAACCAAGGTTGCAATCGCAAAATTCTTGCCAATCTGCTTATACCCCATAAACAGGAAGGGAATGTTTAAGACCACCAGAAACACACCCAGACTGACTCCCGTTATGGTTTCCATCATAATGGACACACCTACAATGCCGCCATCAATGACGTTGTTCGGAATCAAAAACTCCTCCAAGCCAAAAGCCGCGATAATGGCTCCGACAAAAATCATGGCATATTTTTTTACATAAAAAGATGCCTTACGATGCTGACCGATTTTTTGCTTTGCACTGTCCGTTTCATAAGCTGCTTTTTCTTCCATACGCCTCACGCTCCTGTTTTTATCTATACTCATTATATATTATTAGGTAAATACCGACAATAATCCTCTTTTTCATGTTTATTTCTGTACCACGCTAAAGTACATTCGTATTTTGTCGGCGGTTTTTGGCGGGATTTAGCAACTTTTTGCTTGTTTTTTCGTGTCTTTGATTGACTTTGACGGACTTTAGTTGTATGATATAGAAAACGTCAAATTTAGGAGAGTGATAGCCATGCTGACAGAAGAACGCTATGCCACAATTTTGCGCATCCTTGAAGAAAAAAAGGCTGTTACCGTCCTTGACCTCACCCAGGCCTTAGGCGCTTCGGAATCCACGGTGCGCCGGGATTTGGCTGCCCTGCACAAGAGCGGCCGTCTCTACAAAGTATACGGTGGGGCCACTTCCCTCGACAACAATTACAGCAGTGCCGAGGAAGATATGAAAACCAAAAACGATTTATTCCCCGAGGAAAAAATCGCCATTGCCCGCAAAGCAGCCGGGCTTATAAAACCCAGAGATTTTGTTTATCTCGATGCCGGAACCACGACCCTGCATCTGATTGATTTTTTGACGGAAACCAGTGCGGTATTCGTCACCAATGGCATGCAGCATGCTGCCCGCCTGTCCGCCAAGGGCTTTAAGGTCTTTATCATCGGCGGGGCGGTCAAAGCCATCACCGAAGCAGTTGTGGGCACCGAAGCAATGGAAAGCCTCAAGAACTACAATTTCACCAAGGGCTTTTTCGGGACCAACGGCATCAGCCCCAAATCCGGTTTTTCCACGCCGGATGCAGATGAAGGCACCATCAAGAGTGCTGCCCTGCTCCGTTGCAAAGAAGCCTTTGTGTTGGCTGACCGGTCAAAATTCAACAAAATTTCCCCCATTACCTTTGCCCACCTTTCCAGTGCCACCATCATTACGGGGCATTTGGAAGATAAAAAATACCGTGATTATACCACTGTTATTGAAGGAGAATGAAAGATGATTTACACTGTAACCTTCAATCCATCTTTGGATTACATCGTCCGCCTCGACAACTTCACTGCCGGCGAAATCAACCGCGTGAACTACGAACAGGTCCTGGCTGGCGGCAAGGGCATCAACGTGTCCATCGTGCTCAAGAACCTTGGCCATGACAATGCTGCCCTGGGTTTTGTCGCAGGTTTCACCGGCGAGGAAATCAAGCGCCAACTCAAGGAATTTGGCGTAACGAGCGATTTTGTCCAGCTCGATGAAGGATTTTCCCGCATCAATGTCAAAGCAAAAGCCAAGACGGAAACGGAAATCAATGGTCAGGGCCCGGACATCAGCGAAGCCAAGCAGGCTGAACTCTTTGCCCAGCTCGACAAACTCGTCGAAGGCGACACGCTGGTACTGGCCGGCTCCATTCCCAAGACCCTGCCCGATGACATCTATCAGCGCATCATGGCCCGCCTTGACGGCAAGGGTATCCGCATCGTCGTTGATGCCGAAAAGAAACTGCTCTTAAACGTGCTGCAGTATCATCCGTTCCTCATTAAGCCCAACAATCACGAACTCGGCGATATGTTCGGCGTGAAACTCACCACGGACGAAGAAATCATCACCTATGCCAAGAAGCTGCAGGAAAAGGGCGCACAGAACGTCCTGATTTCCATGGCTGGTGACGGCGCCATCCTCCTGACGGCCGAAGGCAAGTCCTTCAAGTGCCCGGCACCGAAAGGCAAGCTCATCAACTCCGTCGGCGCTGGTGACTCCATGGTAGCCGGCTTCATCACGGGTTACATGGAATCGGACGGTGATTTTGAAACGGCCTTCCATTGGGGCGTAGCCACGGGTTCTGCTTCCGCCTTCAGCGAAAACCTCGCTACCCGTCCGGAAGTCGAAGCACTCTTAAAGACCATCGCCTAAACTTAAATTTATTATAATTCCTTTATCATTCAAACATTGGGTTTTCGCCTTTAAGGCATTATTCATAATTACTTTATAAAAGGAGAGAACATTATGCGTATCACTGACCTGCTCAAGAGCGATAGCATCGTTCTGGGCGCCTCCCCTGCGGACAAAGCGGCCGCAATCAATCAGCTGGCTGACCTCATGGAAGCCGGCGGCAACCTGTCCGACAAAGAACAGTACAAAAAAGATGTATTCGCCCGCGAAGCATCCGGCACCACTGGCCTTGGCGACGGTATCGCCACTCCCCATGCCAAGAGTGCTGGCGTAAAGGCTGCCGGCCTTGCCTCTATGACGGTTCCTGCCGGCATGGATTTTGAATCCATGGATGGCCTGCCGAGCCGCCTGTTCTTCATGATTGCTGCTCCGGACTCTGCCAATGACGACCATCTGGCTATCCTGTCCAAGCTGGCTACCATGATTATGGACCCGGACTTCAAGGAAGCCCTGATTGCCGCCAAAAGCAAGGATGAGTTCCTGAAGCTCATCGATGCCAAGGAAGATGGCAAGTTCGTTGCTCCGGCTGCAGCTGCTGCAGAAGAAGCAGCCCCGAAAGCTGACCACATTCAGGTATTGGCTGTTACGGCCTGCCCGACGGGTATTGCCCACACCTTCATGGCTGCCGAAAGCCTCGAACAGCATGCCAAGAAGCGCGGCATCACCATCAAGGTAGAAACCAACGGCTCCGGCGGTGCCAAGAACGTCCTGACCGCTGAAGAAATAGCCAAGGCTGACGCCATCATCGTCGCTGCCGACAAGAACGTCGCTATGGCCCGTTTCGATGGCAAGCCGACCATCATCACCAAGGTTGCTGACGGCATCAACAAGGCAGACGAACTGCTCGACCGTGCCCTGTCCGGCAACGCTCCCATCTATCATGCTTCCGGTTCTGATGCAGAGGAATCCGCTGCTGATGTATCCGGTGAAAGCCTCGGCCGTCAGATTTACAAGCACCTCATGAACGGCGTCAGCCACATGCTGCCCTTCGTTGTTGGCGGCGGTATCCTGATCGCCTTAGCCTTCCTGATCGATGATTACTCCATCGACCCGAGCAAATTCGGTTCCAATACGCCGCAGGCCAAGTTCTTCATGGATATCGGCGGTGCGTCCTTCGGCTTCATGCTGCCGATTCTCGCCGGCTTTATCGCTATGTCCATCGCTGACCGTCCGGGCCTTGCTGTAGGTTTCGTCGGTGGTGCGCTGGCTGGCACGACGGGTTCCGGCTTCCTCGGCGCTCTCGTAGCTGGTTTCGTTGCTGGTTACACGGTGAACTTCCTGAAGAAAGCCTTCTCCTGCCTGCCGGAATCCCTGGACGGCATCACGCCCGTTCTGCTCTACCCGTTCTTCGGCATCCTGATCATCGGCTTCATCAGCATGTTCCTCATCGCTCCGCCGGTTGGTTCAATCAACACCTGGCTCGTTGAAACGCTGAAGAACATGGACCCCAACGCCCGCATTATGCTGGGTATCGTCATGGGCGGCATGATGGCTATCGACATGGGCGGCCCCATCAACAAGGCAGCTTATGTAACGGGTACTGGCCTGCTCGCTTCCGGCGAATACCATGTCATGGCTGCTGTTATGGCTGGCGGCATGGTTCCGCCCCTGGCTATCGCCCTTTGCACGACGTTCTTCAAGAACCGCTTCACGGAAAGCGAACGCAAAGCTGGTATCACCAACTATGTCATGGGCATGTCCTTCATCACCGAAGGTGCTATCCCGTTTGCCGCTGGTGACCCCCTGCGCGTGATTCCGTCCGTATTCATCGGTTCCGCTACGGCCGGTGCCCTCTCCATGGCCTTTGACTGCACCCTGCGTGCTCCCCATGGCGGCATCTTCGTTGTACCGACCATCGGCAACGCCGGCATGTACATCGCCGCTATCGTTATCGGTGCTGTAGTTGGCTGCGCTGTGCTGTCCGTACTGAAAAAGCCCATCAAATAATATCTTCCATATAACTCTAAAAGAGCTCATCAAGGTTATCACAATCAACCTTGACGAGCTCTTTTTTCATCATAATTTCCGAGCCAATATTCACGCCCTTGACGATTCCTGCCAACTGGCACCAACCATCAACATAATTTAATTTGCAGCACAACCAATGCGATTGTCTACTTCTTTATAAAAATCACGCAAGATTTTGCGCAAAGCATTGCCATAACGCTCGGAATCCTCTTCCATAGCAGATTTCGTCAATATCGTTTTTCCTGTCATAGAGTCCACAAGTCTTAAATCCATCCCTACTCTATACCAAAAGGTATTGTAGCCGCTATAATCGGTAATACCTGTTTTATAGTATTCACGACGACCTTCATGTTGATTGCCACTACGATCCCACCATGTAAACTTATCTGTATGATCATAAACCAAGGACGTTGTTGCCCGAGGAGGAATCCATGTTTCGCCACGCTGATAGCATGTTACCTGGCCAGTAACATAGTAGCGCCCACCATTCGGTGAGTAATCAACTTTTACGCGTTTCAGTCGATCACCAGCTTCGTCCTTATACGCATAGTAAATCGTCTTAATGGCAAATTCATCATTAGCTGCGTTGGCAGGCAAGGATAAATTACGGAATCCCAATGTAGGGGCATTGCCAGGAACCTTTTGATCCTTGTCCTTTTTTAGGCGGTTCCAGTCACCGGTAAAATTTTTGGTTATTATATTAAAGGCATGTTCTTTCGTCTTATTATAGCAACGATAATAATCAATCATCGTCATGGCTTTCTTGCCCGTATAGCCATCATAAAGGATAAAGTCCATATCAATCATCTGCAGGGGTAAATCCTCAGCCGGAATCATATGTGACTGCCACCAGCTATTATAACCTAATTTATCGCGATTTCCATTTGGGCCATTCTTTTCATTATAAAAACTTTCCATCTTGACATTAACCCAGGTTGCCGGCGAATGGTCAATGCGTACTTTTTGCCAGCGCAGGCGTGGAACCAGGTAGCCATCTGCCGCCGTGAGTTCCTTAACTGCCTGAAAACGCTCATTTTCTGAATTGAAATGACGCTCCAGGGCCTGATACTTCGGTTCCCGCAGGATATGTTTCTGTTCTTCCGTGAACACCTTGCTAAAGCCCAAAAAATTCGTTTTCTTGATTCGCTTGTTTGCTCGCTTGTGCAGAATATTGTTGTATTTTACCGAATCCTCTTGTGTAGCATTCTCAATTGGAAATAATATAACCTTCTTGTACTCTTTGGCCTGTACTTCAGCGCTTTCATCCATCCAGATATTGCCTTCCGCACCCACCACAGGCATAACTGCTACTATGCTAAAGAGCATGCTTGGGATAATTTTCTTATAATTCATGATAAACTCCTAAAAAACACGATAATTTACACAGCCTCTAAAAATTGTGCCGCCAAATTTTGGGCAGCGATATCCAGCGCGTTATTCAATGCATCGCCCAACCCACTGTCCTTGCGATGGACAATAACATTATACTTCAGCTCACTCTTGCGCCGGGAATTGGCCGTGGTCGCAAAGACCAATGCACCAGTATGGGCATCCATAACCCGCATACTGATTTCTACATGTACCGTACCATCCTTGCCGCCTACCCCCAGCACGCCGCTTTGCGCCTTGATATTGCTGACATTGGTGATAAACCCTAGAATAATATAATCTGCCTGTTTTTGCAGCTCCAGATTAATCTGCCCATTCCCCAGCTGATTGATTAACGCTGTTTCATCCATGCGGGCAATCCTGGCCGTTTCCGTATTATCCACCATTGTGAACTTGGGATTTGCCGCCAGTTCAGCATAAAGCGTTTCGCTGACAACCTGCCCCATTTCCTGAAAGCCGGTATCAATCTCTGTCATCGTAATAGCGGACTTGCTGATGCGGCTTTGAACCCCCGCCAACATGACTACCGGCGAAGCCTCAACCCGACCTATAAATCCAGGAAGCATCATTAAGGCCAGCAACATAATAATCCATTTTCTCATTTTCAATGCACTGCCTTCATGCCATTCTTAACTATATCCTTAACAATATCATCGGTTTGGGCTTCCATGATGTGATTCAATAGTTCAGCCACATCCATGCCCTTGCCGCCCTGTACCAAGGCAAAATTATACATCTGCGCTGTCTTTTTGTTTTCGCAATGCCCTTCATACACGCGACCAGTGCTGGCATTAATAAGGTAATAGTCCAGCGCGGCCTTCATCTTCTTGCCCCTGGTCTCGTTCGTGGTATGCGAAGCGAACATGCCATGTTTCAATCGTACATCTACATCTTTCACATTTACGAACAGCAGGTACGTTGCACCATATTTGCCCGCAATTTTTTTTGCAGCAGCCTGCACGCCCTGCGACAAAAAATATGTCTGTTGCGGCTGCTTCTTCCAGGCAGCTACTCGTTCCTCGTCATAGAAAAACCGACGTCCCATGGTGGCATCTGCATAGCGTACCAGCTTTGCCGCAGCATAGCCATGCTCAAACTGATGACCATGCACAATGGCATCCATATGAATCTTGGACAAAAGTGCTCCTTCACCAGCGCCCCCTTCACTATGGCGACCTTCCTCATTGCTCATTTTGCCGGTATTGCCGGTAACCATCAGCTTATGCTGATTCAATTCCTGGCATAGCTTGTCAGCAAAAATTTGAAAAGCATCGGCCTGCAGTTCATAATCACCATAACTTTGAATCTCACCAATAAGAATTTTCGGTCCGGTATTTTGGCTGTCAAAAAGTCCAGCCGCTTCCGTTAGGCTTGCTGCTGAGATTGCCATGCAAAAAGACAATATCAGCCCCCAAAATGCTCTCTTCATTGATTATCCTCTCCCTATCAGCGCTTTTTTCCTGGTTTCGCTGCTCGGCCTTCCAGTTTTGCAATCATTCCCCGAGGACCGTTAATGGCATCATCAATGGCAGCCCGAATGGCATCATCAAGCTGCTTGCTATCAATTTCTGCTGTACCAATGCGGACAATTTTCAATGGAGCCTTTACCAATGTATTCTTCGCTGTTCCCCGGCCTACAACAGCCATAGCCACTTGTCCGGTTTCCACATCAACCAGTCGCATGGAAATAGAGGCCATTACCTTATAACGCTCAGTCCCTGCCCCGACAACACTGGTTTCGGCCTTGCGGGTAGTCACCGCATTAATGCTGCCGAAAAGCAAAAAATCTGCGGCCTTGAGCTGCCCCATGTCATGGGGATTAGCCATTAGCCCCGAATTGCCATAAGACAATTCATCTGTAATCTCTCGAAGGCGATTACGTTCAACCAGCTCAAATCGCCCAGTGTCCAATAATGTTTCATAGGCATAATCCGATACCATGACTAAATCTTCCCGATTGAATTTATTATCCACAATCCCTCGGTTTTGAAAATTCAGCACTGCCACGCTGGGATTATCCAGCAGTGTTTTCTGGCTGGCCTGGCACAGCGTCCCCCACAATAGCATGCACATGCAGGCCAATATACAAACAATTCTTTTCACCCAAAACAACTCCTTTTAACGACGGGATACCGACATCTTCACCGTGTTATTGGTCATCCCCGCTACGAAAAAACCAAGGTTGCTGCTATTTTGCAAAAGCTGCATGAAAGCACCTGGCTTCATCGTCGTATCCACGGACAGGATGGTTTTTGCTCCCTGTTTTTCACGCATAGTTACATTCTGGACACCGCTGACCTGACGAATATCCTGCATCAGCTGTTCCACAGCACTATAATCGGATGCATGAACTTCCAGCTGCAGGTGCTGGCTAGTATCTGCACTAATATGCCGGAATTTTTCTTCCAATTTTTGGGCAGCTTCCGCTGCGGTCTTTTCCAAGGCTCTCTGTTCAGCCATTTCATTGCTGTTTTCTACGCCTTTGGCCGTTGTTGTATAAGTCCCCACGATTTCGCCGGTATCAAACTTAATAACTTTGATATTCAAGACAGCATTGCCAGTTTTCAGCAAGGTCGGTGCATAGCCGCCATGGCCATCCGGCAAGGAAATCTGCTGTGACTGCAAGCGAGTCCGGCCAATTACCAAATAATCTGCCCCCAAAGAAGTTCCGATAGATGAAACCCCTGTTGTGCCGTTATAAATCTGATTGAGCAGCACGGAATTGTTCAACTGGCTAGCTACGCCAGCATCCACCACATGAGAAAAGCCTAAATTCAATAAACGATCATTCAGGGCGGACTCCGAAATCAAGTCATGCCCCTGAACATTGCCATATGAGTCCTGTTTCAATATAACCACAGCAATCCGAGGATCATTGAGCATCATAATCATATTCAGGCGATTCATCAGTTGCGCATCCGGTGAAGTATTAACATCCACACGCGCCTTAATATGAACCATGCCACCTTCATTTTGCTGGCTGAGGACCTCAATGCCGGTCACAAACCCCTGTGATTTTGTATAGATTTCATCGAGCTGTACCATGGCATTGCTGACCAGTGTCTGTGAATTGACCAGCGTCCCCACTACCTGCTCCACTGCCTGGCGGGAAGCATCCCGCATAGCGCTGTCCTTATCTGCTCCCATGCCATCTACCATAACCTGCTGGGCCGACACCGGCACACTGACAGCCATGGCAAAAGCCGCAGACAAGCATATTCTTTTCAAGAAATTCATTCAAACACCCCTGTTTTCATCGTTCATCAGGCCATTCCGCAGCAAAAGAGGCTGGGAAAGGCAACACCTTATGGGAATGTTCCCTCAGTGGAAATTGTATCATTCA